>CBDTYW010000121.1:0-10718 GCA_965364735.1 uncultured Nitriliruptoria bacterium | reverse complement strand
CCCAGTTCTCGGGAGGCGTGGGTCCGGTATTTCGGAGGGAGGCCGCCCGGGATCTGGTCGGCAGGACTGCGGTCAGGCGAAGGCGGACTGCATGGCGTGCAGCTTGACGCGGGTCTCCTCGAGCTCGTCCTCTGGCAGAGAGCCGCGGACGATCCCGGCACCGGCGAAGAGGCGGGCGCGGGTGCCGCGGACCATCGCGCAGCGCAGGGCGATCGCGAACTCGCCGTCGCCCCGTGCGTCGATCCAGCCGACGGGGGCGGCGTAACGTCCGCGCGACATGCCCTCGGCCTCGGCGATCAGGGCGCCGGCGACGTCGTCAGGGGTGCCGCCGACCGCCGGGGTCGGGTGCAGCAGCTCCGCGACCTCGAGCGCGGTCATCTTCGACGTGAGCTGGCCTTCGACTCGGGTCGCGAGATGCTGGACGTTGTCGAGGCGCTTGAGCTGCGGGCCGGCGCGCTGCAGGTCGGTGGTGATGCGCGACAGCACCTCCTCGACGGCGATCGCGGCGTAGGCGTGCTCGCGCAGGTCCTTGTCGCTGTCGAGCAGCGCTTCGCCGAGGCGACGGTCACGGTCCGGGTCAGGTGAGGTCGGGGTCGTGCCGGCGAGGACCTCGCTGCGGACCCGACGGCCATCCACGCGGGCGAGCAGCTCCGGGCTCGCCCCGACCAGCCCGCGGACGTGGAAGGTGAAGCAGTTCGGGAAGCGGCGGTGCAGACGGGTCGCGAGCTCGCGTGGGTCGAAGACCTCGTGGGACCAGACCTGGTGGTCGCGGGCGAGGACGACCTTCTCGAGCGCCCCGTCCGCGATCCGGTCGACGGCGTCGGCCACCGCAGCGAGGTAGTGCAGGTCTGGCTGCGTCGATCCCGCGTAGCGGACCCGGTCCGAGCGCGGCTGCACCGGCTCCGCTGCGGCGACGGTCGGCATCGGCGGCGGCTCGGCGTCGGCGGGGTGGATGCGCGTGACCCAGGTCACCCCCGCACGGCGACCGACGACGACCGCCGGCACCACGGCCACCCCGTCGTCCTCGCTCAGGTCGAACGGGAACGACGCGACCAGCAGCAGTCCCGTCGCCGGCAGCCGCACCTCGTCCTCGACCGACGAGACCGAGACGAGCTCGTCGAACCAGGTCTGCACGATCGCGCCCCGGTCCGCGCCGGGCGGGACGGGGCAGCGGGCGGCCTCACCCCACGCGACGAAGCCGTCCTCGCGGTGGAGCCAGACGATGGCCGTCGGGTCGGCGGCGAGCTCGAGGAGCGGGCCGTCGTGGTCGAGCACGACGGTGGTCGAGCGCAGCGTCGTCGTCACGCGCCGGCCGGGTCCGTCTCGCCGAGCTCACGGTCCAGCCGCGCACGTGCCTGCTCCAGCAGGAGCCGACCGAAGTGGCTGGCGATCAGCTCCTTCGTGGCGGGCAGCATCTGCTCGAAGGCGTTGACGAGGGCGTCTCCGGCCTCGTCGGGGTCCACCTCGAGGTGAACCGGATCGCGGACGAAGTCGAGGAAGACGTCGATCGCCTTGTCGGCGACCTGCCGCAGCGCCGCGTCGGACTGGCGGGCAAGGTCGAGCAGCTCGCCGAGCGGCAGCCCGGCCTCGAGCAGCTTCAGCCCGGACTTCACGACCCCGGCATCGTCGGCCCGGTAGCGCGCGTCGTCGCCGGCCCCGGAGGCCGGGACCAGCAGACCTTCGCGCGCGAGCGCGTCGAGGACCGCGACGTGGATGCCCGACATCTCCGCGATCTCGTCGCGCGAGAGCGTGGCTCCGGCGTTCCCGGCATGCCCGTCCAGCGCCGCCGCGAGCGCGGCGTCGGCGGGATCGAGCGCACGAGGCTGCTCGAGGTCAGGAGTTGGGGAGCCGGTCAACGTTGATCGGTTCGTCGTGGGGACCCAACGGTAACGGTCGGCGCCCCGCAGCGTTCACCGGCCGAAGCGTCGACGCTTCTTGGCACCGCCGTGGGCGGTGAACATCTTCAGATCGATCGCAGGCACCTCGTCGGCCTTGGCCTCCTGCTCCAGGAGCGGTGCCATCAGCCGGTCGGCGATCTCGTCGGAGGTCTCGTGGTGCTGGTCAAGGAGCTGGGGGAGCTCGGCGATGGTGGCGTCGCCTTCGGCCAGGGCGTCGAGGGCGCCGAGTGCGTCGAGCGCCCCGAAGTCGGAGTCGTCGTACGCAGCGTCGGCAACGTGCTCGACGTCAGCCGAGGCGTCGTCGGCCTCGGGCTCGTGATCGTCGGTGAGCCGATCGATCTCGGCGACAGCCGCGCCGGCAATCTCGCCTGCAATCTCGCCTGCGGCCTCGACGGGTTCCTCGGCCGGCTCGGGCCGCGTTCTGGAGAAGCGCGCGACGGCCGGGTTCGGCACGTCGTCCTTCACGATCGGAGCCGGTGCGACCCATGTGGGGTCGGGCTCGACGTACACGGTGTGCAGCGGCGGCTCCAGCTCGTCGAAGTCGTCGGAGTACAGCGATGCTTCGGTCGCGACGGGGCTCGGGACGGACTCGCTCGTGGGCGAGATCGCGTCTGCGAGGTCCGCCACGTCGATGTCGTGGGAGGCTTCGGCGAGCGAGGACGGTTCGTACGGCTCGGGATCTGAGACCGCGACCGTGTCGTCGACCTCGGTGTCGTTCGCGTCGTCCGCGTCGCCCGCCGGGATCTCGAACACGGGGACGTCGGGGTCCGTGGACGTGGAGGTCAGCGTCGAGGCGTCCCAGCTCGTCGACGGGGTGATCGTCGGTACCTCCGCGATGTCGCGGTTGCGGCCCCGCTCGTAGACAGGCAGCGCAGGCTCGGCTTCGTCGGCCGTCCAGGCGACGTGGACGATGTCCGGCTCGTCCTCGTCGGACTCGAAGAAGTCGGGTGAGACCTCGCGACCGGTGTCCCACAGCTTGTCGTCGTCAGCGAGGATCTGCGCGAGCAGGTCGTCGTCGTCGGGCTGTACGTGCTCGCCGTCGACGTCCTCGACGTCCTCGACCACGTCGCTCCCGTCCGGCTCGTCGGGGGCGACGCGCTCCACGATCGACTGCACCGCATCGCGGTCGGCTGCGAGATCGTCGTGGGCGAAGTCGTCGAAGTCGATCAGGTCCAGCGCGTCGAAGTCGGCCGTCGACTCCCCGACGAGCGGGCCTTCGTCGCCGATCGCGGTCAGGGGCTCGTCGGTGACCTCAGCCGCATCAGCCGCCTCGGCCTGCCCAGCCGGCTCTGCTGGCTCTGCGTCAGCGGCGCTGTCGTCGTCGATCTCCACGTTGTCGGCCTCGACGATGAGGTAGGAGTCGGCGACGGCGACGAGCGCGGGCGACTCCTCAATGAGATCGTGGTCGTCGTACAGGTCGTGGTCGTCGTACAGGTCGTGTTCGTCGGCCAGGTCGTGGGCGACGGGGAGGGCGTGCTCGATGGGCAGCTCCGAGGGTGGCGTCTGCGTCAGCTCACTCTGGGCGAGGTCGCCGGTGACGGCGAGGAGGTCGGCTTCGAGGGCTTCGTCGGAGATGTGCGCGTGCGGGGCGTGCAGCTCGTCGTCGAACAGGCCGAGGTCGGCGACGGCGGCTTCGAGGTCGTCGAGGTCGAAGGACTGGGCTCCCACCAGCGAGTCCGCGAGCGCGGCTTCCATCTGGCTGTCGTCGTGGACGTCGAGGTCCGCGCTGTCCGCGATCGCGGCGTGCAGTTCTTCGTCTGCGTTCATGACGATGTCCGATACCTCGGTGGTGTCTTCGGTGTCCTCGGCAACGACCTCGAGGGTGGCCGCGGCTGGGACGACCTCGGCAGCGTCGATCGCGTGGTCTTCCGCGAGGTCGGTCGCCTCGGTCGCGTCGGTCTGCCCGTCGTCGTCGGGCTCACCGGTGAGCTCCGCGCGGACGAGCTGCAGACGAGCCTTGGCTGCAGTGAGACGCTGCGACCCTGGCCGGGGCGTCTCCGCAGGCGCGCCATCGCCGTCGGCGGGCACGCGCTGGCCCTCGACGAAGCCGACCCACATGTCGGGCTCGAGGTCGTCGTAGAGGTTGTCGTTGCCCAGCGCCATGGTCGTCGCCGTTTGGGTCGAGGTCACGGCGCCGGCCGGCGTCGTGGTCGATGGAGCGTGCTGCGGGAGCGGGAGGCAGACGTCGGTACGGTCAGCCCGTCGGGCGTCATGTCTCGAACCTGCAACACCACCTCGCGACCTGAGGGTCGTGAGGGACTCTCTTCATCTGTCGTCCGCTGGAGCCTGATCGTGAGCACCGATGTCCATCAACTCCCCGCTCGGGGGCGTGACGGCAAGGAGGAGCACGCGGTTCAGGCGATGTTCGACCGGGTGGCTCCCCGCTACGACATCGCGAACACCATCCTTTCGGCAGGTCAGGACGCTCACTGGAGGCGGATCGCGTCGGCAGCCGCACAGCCGGCCGGCGCCGAGGTGCTCGACGTGGCAGCCGGCACAGGCGTCAGCTCGATCGAGCTGGTCCGTCAGGGCGCGAGGCACGTCGTCGCGTTCGACCTGAGCCACGAGATGCTCGCGGCGGGCCAGAAGCACGACTACCCGTCGGTCGAGTTCGTCCAGGGCGACGCCCAGGAGCTGCCCTTCGCCGACGGCTCCTTCGACGCCGTGACCATCTCCTTCGGGCTGCGCAACATCCCAGACCCGGAGAAGGCCCTGCGCGAGTTCGTCCGCGTCCTGCGCCCCGGTGGCCGCGTCGTCGTCCTCGAGTTCGCGGCACCGCTGTGGAAGCCGTTCCGGACCGTCTACCTCGGCTACCTGATGAAGGCGCTGCCGGAGATCGCGAAGGCCGTCACCTCAAGCCCCGAGGCCTACGTCTACCTCGCGGAGTCGATCCGGGAGTGGCCGAACCGTCGCGAGGTCGCGGACTGGATGGAGTCGGCGGGCATGGAGAACGTGAAGGTGCGCAACGCCACCGGGGGGATCGTCGCGATCCACCGCGGCTTCGTGCCCGCATGAGCCGGTTCTTCGCCGAGCTGTCCCGCCACGAGACCCCTGCCGGGATCGTCACCCTGCGCCGACGTCTCGAGCCCCGGACGGGCGGCGACGTCTACGAGGTGAAGCTCGGCGACGAGTTCCTCATGTCGAGCCTGTTCATCGCCGGTGAGGTCGCGCTGGCGGACCTCGGCCTGGCGGCGGTCCCCGCGGACCAGACCGACCTGCACATCGTCGTGGGCGGACTGGGCCTTGGCTACACCGCTCAGGCGGCGCTCCGTGATCCGCGTGTCGCGTCGATGGTCGTCGTCGAGGCCGTGGAGACGGTCATCGGCTGGCACAACGATGACCTGCTGCCCGACGTCGCCGGCATGGCCGCGGACCCTCGCACGACCCTGCACCACGCCGACTTCTTCGCCGCGACCGGCACGACGGGCTACGACCCCGAGGACCCGGAGCGCCGCTTCGACGCGATCCTGCTCGACGTCGACCACACGCCCCGCCACCTCCTGCACCCGTCCCACGCCCCGTTCTACACACCCGAGGGCCTGGTGGCCCTGCGGTCTCACCTCGTCGACGGCGGCGTCTTCGCGCTCTGGTCCGACGACCCGCCCGACGAGGACTTCATGGTGATCCTGCGCGGGGCGTTCGACACCGCCGACGCCCACGTCGTCGACTTCCCCAACGCCTTCACCGGCGGCACCTCGTCGAACACGGTCTACGTCGCGACGTGACGCCGCCTGCGGGCTTCGGCGCAGGGAAAGCGGCGGGTACGCTCAGGCGTTCTTGTGAACGTCTTCACAAGCGTTGAGCCAGGTGCCCGCCGACCACGAGGACTGCTGCATGTCACGTCGTGTCAGCACGGCCGACGTCGTCGTCGTCGGTGCCGGACCCGGTGGAGCGACCGCGGCCGCCTACCTCGCGATGGCGGGCCACGACGTGGTCCTGCTCGACAAGGACACGTTCCCGCGCGACAAGGTCTGCGGCGACGGGCTCACGCCCCGCGTCGTCGAAGAGGTTCGCCTGCTCGGGCTCAAGGAAGAGGCCGAGGGCAACGTCGACGGCTGGGCCGTCCAGCGGGGCCTGCGGATCCACGGCGGCGAGACCGTCATGGAGCTCGACTGGCCGAACCTGAAGGACTGGCCGAACTACGGCATGACCTGCACGCGCATGATCTTCGACGAGACGCTCGTGCGGCATGCGCAGGCCCAGGGTGCGGAGCTCCGCGAGGCCACCATCGCCACCGGGCCCGTCTGGAAGGACGGCTCCGAGGGGCGCGTCGCCGGGGTCTCGTGGAAGAACCTCCAGACCGAGGAAGAGGGCGAGATCCACGCCCCGATCGTCATCGCTGCCGATGGCCCCAGCAGCAAGATGGGACAGCTCGTCGGTCTGCACCGCCGCGAGGACCGGCCGATGGCCGTCGCGGCCCGCGGCTACTGGCGCTCGCCTCGCGCCGACGATGACTACATCTCCTCGTTCCTCGACCTGCGCGACGACGCCGGCGACCTGCTCAGCGGCTACGGCTGGATCTTCCCGCTCGACGACGGGACGATCAACGTCGGGCTGGGCCTGCTGTCCACCTCCAAGGGCTTCCGCGGGACGAACTACCGCAAGATGCTGGAGTCGTGGGCCAGAGGGCTCGCGCCCGAGTGGGGGACCTCCGAGGAGAACCAGATCGGCACGTTCGGTTCCGGTCCGATCCCGATGGGGTTCAACCGCACGCCCATCCACCACAAGGGTCTGCTGCTGGTCGGTGACTCCGCCGGGATGGTCAACCCGTTCAACGGTGAAGGCATCTCCTACGCGATGGAGGCAGCCCGCCTCGCGGCCGAGGTCGTCGATCGGGCGTTCGTGACACGACGCACATCGACGCTCGACGCATACGATCTGGAACTGCGTGCCCGATGGGGCGGCTACTACACGCTCGGCAAGGTCTTCGCGGAGCTGGTGGGCAACCCCACGATCATGCACCTGTGCACCACGTACGGCATGCCGATCGAGTCGCTGATGCGTCTCGTCCTCAAGTTGATGGCTCACCTCACGGATGAGGTTCCCTCCGACCTGAACGACCGCATCATCAACACGCTCACGAGGCTCGCCCCGACCGCCTGACCGCGCCGGACAGCCCAGCAAGACCGACTCGCGCACGACCGACAGCGCACACCGACCCCAAGCGTCCACCGAGGAGATCGTCGCCGTGCTGGCCGACTACACCCCGATCCTGGTGCTCCTGATCCTCGCGGTCGGGTTCGCCGGCTTCGCGCTCGCCGCCGGGCAGATGCTCGGACCGAAGAGCCCGAACCCGACGAAGCTGTCCGCCTACGAGTGCGGCAACGAGCCCCTCGCCCAGATCAGCGGCACCCGCTTCCCGGTCAAGTTCTACCTCGTCGCGATGATGTTCCTCATCTTCGACGTCGAGACCGTCTTCCTCTACCCGTGGGCGGTCGTGTACCGCGGCCTCGGATGGTTCGGCATCGCGCAGATGGCGATCTTCCTCGGCGTCCTCGGCATCGCCTACGTCTACGAGCTCGGCAACGGAGGTCTCGAATGGGACTAGAAGACAAGCTCCCCAACGGGCTGCTGCTGACCAACCTCGAGTCGTTCGTGAACTACTCGAGGTCCACCTCGTTGTGGCCCGCGACGTTCGGGCTGGCCTGCTGCGCCATCGAGATGATGACCACAGGTGGCCCCCAGCACGACATCTCGCGCTTCGGCATGGAGGTCTTCCGAGCCTCCCCGCGTCAGGCCGACCTGATGATCGTCGCCGGCCGCGTGAGCCAGAAGATGGCCCCGGTCCTGCGTCGCATCTACGACCAGATGTCTGACCCCAAGTGGGTCCTCTCGATGGGCGTCTGCGCGACGTCCGGCGGCATGTTCAACAACTACGCGCTCGTGCAGGGCGTCGACCACATCGTCCCGGTCGACATGTACGTGCCGGGCTGCCCGCCGCGCCCGGAGATGCTGCTCGACGGCATCCTGAAGCTGCGTGAGAAGATCGCCAACCAGTCGTTCGCGGACCAGGTGCGCTGATGGCAGACCCCAAGGTGCTCACCGTCCGCAACGCCCCGCCGGTCCTCGACTGCGAGGGCATCGAGGCGCACATCCTCGCAACCTTCCCGGCCGTCGCGTCGCAGATCGTCGGCGACGAGCTGACGATCTTCGTCCACCCGAACGACCTCGTCGGGCTCATCCGCTTCACGCGCGATGACGAGACGCTCAGCTGCGAGCTGCTCGCGGACCTCTCCGGCGTCCACTGGCCCGCCGGTGACACCGAGATCGAGCTGCAGCCGGCCACCTCCGGCTGGCCCGTGCACCGCATCTCGCGGGAGTTCGGCGTCATCGAGGTCAACTACATCGTCCGCTCGCTGAGCCGCAACCACTGGTTCCGCATCGTGTGCGGCACGCCGGACGACGCCGCGAAGCTGCCGTCGGTGACGGGCATCCACCCGACCGCGAACTGGCACGAGCGTGAGGTCTACGACATGTTCGGCGTCGACTTCGTCGGCCATCCGGAGCTGGCGCGCATCCTGATGCCCGACGACTGGCTCGGTCACCCCCAGCGCAAGGACTACCCGCTGGGCGGGATCGACGTCGAGTACAAGAACGCGAAGCACATCCCGCCGCCCAACGAGCGCGACCTCCGGGAGATCGTCGAATGAGCGATCTGATGCCGCCCGCCACCGGGACCGATCCGTTGATCACCGGTGGCAACGCGAACCTCGACACCGACATCGAGGACGTCTTCCTCGAAGGCGCCGACTGGGAGTCCTTGCCGGACGCCGTCGGGGACCAGAAGATCACCGTCAACATGGGGCCGCAGCACCCGTCGACGCACGGCGTGCTCCGCCTCGTGCTCGAGCTCGAGGGCGAGAAGGTCAACTCCGTCACCCCGGTGATCGGCTACCTGCACACCGGCATCGAGAAGAACGCCGAGTACCGGACCTGGGTCCAGGGCTGCACGTTCTTCACCCGCATGGACTACCTCGCGCCGCTGTTCAACGAGACGGCCTACTGCCTCGGCGTCGAGAAGCTCCTCGGCATCCAGGTGCCAGAGCGCGCCGAGGTCCTGCGCGTCATCTTCATGGAGTTCAACCGCATCGCGTCGCACCTCGTGTGGCTCGCCACCGGCGGCATGGAGCTCGGCTCCACGACGATGATGACGTTCGGCTTCCGCGAGCGGGAGTACATCCTCGACCTGTTCGAGTCGCAGTCGGGCCTTCGGATGAACCACGCGTACATCCGCCCCGGCGGGTTCGCGAACGACGTCACCCCGGACTTCGTCGAGCGCTGCGAGTACCTGCTCAAGATGCTGCCGGAGAAGTTCAAGGAGTACTCGGACCTCCTCAAGCACAACCCGATCTGGATGTCGCGTCTGCAGGACATCGGGATGCTCACCGCCGAGGACGCGCTGAAGCTCGGCGTCACCGGCCCGCTGCTGCGTGCCGCCGGTGTCGGCTGGGACCTGCGCAAGTCGCAGCCCTACTCCGGCTACGAGCGCTACGACTTCGAGGTCCCGACGGCGACCGAGGGCGACTCCTACGCGCGCTTCCTCGTGCGTCTCGAGGAGATGGAGCAGTCCCTGCGGATCATCCGTCAGGCGCTCGACATCCTTCCGGACGGCGACGTCATGGTCGCGGACAAGAAGATCGCGTACCCCTCGCAGGCCTCGCTCGGCGCGGACGGGATCGGCAACGACCCCGAGTACATCCGCAAGATCATGGGCGAGTCGATGGAAGCGCTCATCAACCACTTCAAGCTGGTCACCCAGGGCTTCACGGTCCCGGCGGGCCAGGTGTACGTGCCGGTCGAGTCGCCGCGCGGCGAGCTCGGCTACGCGATCACGTCCTCCGGGACGAACCGTCCGTACCGCGTGCACGTCCGCGAGCCCTCGTTCGTGAACCTCCAGGCGTCCAACCACCTCGGTGCTGGCGGCGGTGTCGCCGACGTCGTCGTCGTGATCGCCTCGATCGACCCGGTGATGGGCGGGGTCGACCGCTGACCGCGGCGCCGACGACCTCCCGCTGCTCCTGCTGCCACAACTCCTCGACCGACACGAAAGGCTGGTGACGTGCCGCTCTCAGACGCCCTGCACGCCGACGCCGAACGGCTCGTCAAGCGCTACCCCGTGGCGCGCTCCGCCCTGCTCCCGTTGCTGCACCTCGTGCAGTCCGAGGAGGGCATGGTCACCGATGACGGGATCGCGTTCTGCGCGGACAAGGTCGGTCTGACGAAGGCTGAGGTCGGCTCCGTCGCTTCCTTCTACACGATGTACCGCCGCCGCGACCCGGGCAGCTACCTGCTGACCGTCTGCACCAACCCGACGTGCAACACCGGCGGGGCGCAGCAGATCCTCGCGAAGTACAAGGAACGCCTCGGCGGCGACCACAACGCCGAGCTCGGCTGCGAGGTCGAGTCCGGCGAGTGCCTCGGCATCTGCGACGCCGCCCCGATGGTCCAGGTCAACTACGAGATGTACGGCCCGCTGTCCTTCGACGAGGCCGACGAGCTGCTCGAGGGCTGCATCAACGGCACCCCGATGCCGTCGAACTGGTCCGGTGAGGTCCCGCCGACGTTCCGCGAGTTCGAGCGTCAGTGCTCCGGCGCGGACGACGGCGTCGACTCCTTCCTCATGGACTCCGCCCGTCACCAGGCCCTGTCCACGAACCCGCCGACCTACCGCACCGGCGAGACCGACCTTCCCGTCACCCACCCGGGCGCCGACCCGCGGGGCATCGGGGGCGTCATCGCCGGGGAGCAGGGCGTCCCGTCGCTGCGTCGCGCGGCCGAGGAAGCCGCCGGCGCTGCTGACGAAGCCGCCGGCGCTGTCGA
>CBDTYW010000120.1:0-10828 GCA_965364735.1 uncultured Nitriliruptoria bacterium | reverse complement strand
GCGGCGGCCGCTGGCCCCACCGCTGCTCGGGCCTCGAACACGTCGCGCGCGACGGCCAGGTCGATCCCGTCGACGCGCATCATCAGCCGGGGCAGCAGGTCGAGGCCGCCCGTGCGCCGGAAGTCCTGGACCGTCGTCGCGCCGCCGTGGCGCGTCGCGACGAGCCCGGAGCCGGACAGCCGCTGCAGCGCCTCGCGGACAGCGGGGCGAGACACGTCCAGCACCTCAGCGAGCCGGCGCTCGGACGGGAGCGCGTCGCCGGGCGCCAGGGAGCCCTCCACGATCTGGTCGACGAGCTGCGCGAAGACCTCATCGGGCAGCGAGCGTCGTGCAACAGGCGTCAGGTCCATGCGCGGATCCGGTCGGGAGGTGAGGAACCTACGCCCGGTTCCACAACTGGTCAACTGGTATGACCAGTCTTCTGAGCGGGGCCCGGTGGTCGTGGTGGGGGGGCGGGAGGCCGGATGGCGGGTGTGCGGTCCAGCGTGGTCGGGCATGCTGGACCCGACTGCGCTCGACGGTCACCTCGTCAAGGAGCTCCCGATCGACGCCCAGCTCGCCGCCGCTGCCGCAGCCTTCCTGCTGTTCGGGCTCGCCTCGTTGCGTGAACGCCCGAAGTTCCACGCGGCAGTCGTGGTGATGCAGCTCGCCGCGATCACGGTCTGGATCGCGGTGATCGTGTCGGTGCTCGTCGGCGGCGCCACCGCCTGGCCGGTCCTGCCGGTGGCCGTCGTCGGGATCCTCGCAGCGGCGACGGACCTTCGCGCTGCTCGCCGCGAACGACGACCGTTGATCCTCGAGGGCTTCGGCAGCGGCTTCCTGCTGCTCGCCGGGGTGTTCTCGCTGCTGCTCGTGGCGCTCTTCCCGGTGCGGTTCCTGCCGACGCCGGTTGATCTCGCTGCTGCGGCCGCCACCGAGATCCGGCTCGGAGGAACCCCGGCGGAGAGCGAGCCGGGGACGCGCCCCATCGGCACGACCGTCCACGAGCTCGTCCACGACGACCTCCTCGAGCCGTACGGCGAGGCGGCCGGCACCCCACGTCGGATCGCGTTCCAGGTCTGGTACCCAGCGGCCGACATCGGGGAACCCGTCGCCTGGACGCGATCCTCGCGCGCCTTCTCCGCTGCGGCCATCGACGAGGGGCTGCCGCCGTTCCTGCTCGCCCACTTCGGCCGGACCGACACGCTGGCCACGCTCGGCGCTGATCTCGCGACCATCGACGGCGACCTGACGGTCGTGCTGATGTCACACGGCTGGACGGGCTGGCGTCAGGCGCAGCTCGCGCAGGCGCAGGCCCTGGCCGCGCGCGGCGTCGTCGTCGTCGCGGTGGACCACACGTCAGGCTCCCGAGCCGCCGAGTTCCCCGACGCCGAGGTGATCCCGCTGGTGCCGGCAGCGCTGCCGGAGGGGGACACGCGTGACGAGGCCGGAGCCCAGCTCGAGGCCGTCTTCGCCGCCGACCTCGCCGAGGTCCTCGACGAGGTCGCGGAGATCGAGGGAACGCCGTGGTCGGGCCGGCTCGCGCTCGACCGGCTCGCGGTCCTCGGTCACTCGACCGGCGGCGGTGGCGCGATCACCTTCTGCGCGACGTCCACGCGGTGCGCGGCGATGGCGCTCCTCGATCCGTGGATCGTTCCGGTGCCCGACGACCTGGTCGCGTCGGGTCCCTCGGTCCCGACGCTCGTGCTCAACAGCGCGGAGTGGGCGGACGGCCGACCCAACGACGTGCGGATCGACCGGTGGCTCGACGCGGCGTCGGCGGAGTTCGTCCGCGGGACGGTCGCGCGCGGCCACCACGGCGACTTCACCGACGTGAGCCAGTTCTCACCGCTCTCGGGTGCGTTGCTCGGTGGAGCGAACCGGTCGGAGGGGCTGCGGATGCTCGGGGCGATCGACGCGCAGATCGCCGCGTTCCTCGCCGCGACGGTGGGGCTCCCCGACGTCGACGTTGCCGTCTGGGATCCGCCGGACACGCAGCGGATCACCTTCCAGCGCAGCGGAACCCCGGGCTGAGGATCAACCTCCGAACGCTCTGCCGCCGATCGGAGGCTTCCCCTCAGCGGTCACGGGCCTCGACGATCTTCTCGGAGGGGTCGCGCTCAGCGAGCCACCCGATCGCGGCACGCGTCGACGCGCCCTCAGGCCCTGACGGGCACCGGGGAAAGCAGCTCCGCGACCGACGCGAGCACGTCGGTCAGCTCGAAGTCCTTCGGCGTGAACACCGCGGCGACGCCCGCACCGCGCAGCGTCTGCTCGTCGTCGGGCGGGATGATGCCGCCAGCGACGACGGGGATGTCCGCGCCGGCCTCGCGCAGGCGGGCGACCACGTCCGGCACCAGCTCCATGTGCGAGCCGGACAGGATCGACAGGCCGACCAGGTGCACGTCCTCGTCGATCGCAGCGCGGACGATCTGCTCGGGTGTGAGCCGGATGCCTTCGTAGATGACCTCCATGCCGAGGTCACGGGCGCGGATCGCGACCTGCTCGGCGCCGTTGGAGTGGCCGTCGAGGCCGGGCTTGCCGACGAGGATGCGGATCTTGCGTCCGATCGCCTGCTCGACCGTGGCGACCCGGGCACGTCCTGCGGTGAGCTTCTCGCCGAGGTCTCCGCCGGTCGAGAGCGCCCGCTCGGAGACGCCGGTCGGTCCGCGGTACTCGCCGAAGATCGACCGCAGGACCTGCGTCCACTCGCCGGTCGTGACGCCCGCCTTCGCGCAGCGGATGGAGACGTCGACGAGGTTGGTGTCGGTTTCGGCGGACGTGCGCAGCTCGTCGAGCGCGGCCTGCGCGGTGGCCTCGTCGCGTGCTCCCCGGTGTGCCTCGAGCAGGGCGATCTGTGCGGCCTCGACGCCTGCCTCGACCTTCATGATGCCGCCGTCGTCCTCGTCCATGAGCGGAGACGGGGCTGCCTCGGTGTAGGCGTTGACGCCGATGACGAGCTGCTCCCCACCCTCGATTCGTCGCAGGCGGGCGGCGTTCGAGGCGACGAGCTCGCCCTTCATGTGGCCGACCGCCTCGACGGCTCCACCCATGGCGAGGATCGCATCGAGCTCGGCCGTGGCGCCGTCGATCAGCGACTGCACCTTGGCCTCCATGACCACGGACCCCTCGAACAGGTCGCCGTACTCGAGCAGGTCCGTCTCGAACGCGAGCACCTGCTGCATCCGCAGCGACAGCTGCTGGTCCCACGGGCGGGGGAGGCCCAGCGCCTCGTTCCATGCCGGCAGCTGCACCGCGCGGGCGCGGGCGTCCTTCGACAACGTGACGCCGAGCATCTCGATGAGGATGCGGGCGATGTTGTTCTCGGGCTGGGGCTCGGTCAGTCCGAGGGAGTTGACCTGCACGCCGTAGCGGAACCGACGGAACTTCGGGTTCTCGACGCCGTAGCGCTCCTTGGTGATGCGGTCCCACAGCTCGACGAAGGCACGCATCTTCGCGACCTCCTCGACGAACCGGATGCCCGCGTTGACGAAGAACGAGATCCGTCCGACGACCTGCGGGAAGTCCTCGTCGGGGACCTGCCCGCCAGCCTTGACGGCGTCCAGCACCGCGATCGCGTTGGCGAGCGCGAACGCGAGCTCCTGCACCGGCGTCGCGCCGGCCTCCTGCAGGTGGTAGCTGCAGATGTTCAAGGGGTTGAACTTCGGCGTGTTGCGGTAGGTCCACGCGATCATGTCGGTGGTGAGCCGCATCGACGGTCCCGGCGGGAACGCGTAGGTCCCGCGCGACAGGTACTCCTTGATGATGTCGTTCTGCGTCGTGCCGGCGAGCTTCGCGACGTCGGCGCCCTGCTCCTCGGCGACCGCCACGTAGAGGGCGAACAGCCACATGGCCGTGGCGTTGATCGTCATCGACGTGTTCATCTGGTCGAGCGGGATCTGGTCGAACAGCACGCGCATGTCGTCGATGGACGTGACGGGCACGCCGACCTTGCCGACCTCGCCGTGCGCGAGGACGTGGTCGGAGTCGTAGCCGGTCTGCGTCGGCAGGTCGAAGGCGACGCTCAGCCCGGTCTGCCCCTTGCCGAGGTTGGTCCGGTAGAGCTCGTTCGACGCCTTCGCCGACGAGTGGCCGGAGTACGTGCGCATGAGCCAGGGGCGGTCGCGCTCGGCGGGCGAGGAGGACGATCTGGAGGTCATTGCAGAGCCTTCGGAACCTCGGGCCACGGATGGGAGCGTCGTGGCCGGACACCGCTGAGGATACGAGCCCGGGTGGAGTGCTCCCCAACGTGGCTCGCATGGGGCGTTCGTGCGAGCGCTCAGAGTGGTTGATCGTGGTGTGCGTTGTCCGGCCGTCGTGTGCCGCAGCCTCTTGCCGTTGGTTGCTCTCGGGCGGCATCATGGGAGGGTCCAGATGGCGCACATCGCACGCGCGGAGAACTCCGGTCGTGCTCGTTCGTTGCGTCACCCGAACACTCCCCTCTGATCCGGAACCCGGATGCGCCTGCTCCTCTCCCGTCCCGTCCGAGGGCTCGCCCTCGGCCTCGGCCTGCTTCTCGCAGGGACGTCCGCCGCGGCCGCTCCGGCCCTCGAGGACGTCCAGGAGCAGCGCGAACAGCTCGAGGAGGACCTCGACCTGACGCTGCTCGCCTACCAGGACGCGTACCAGCGGGCCGAGCTCACCAAGCTCGAGGTGGCCGAGCTCGAGGATCGCAAGAGCGAGCTCGAGGCCAAGCTCGTCGAAGCCCAGCGGCTCGTCGCCGAGCGCGCCCGCGTGATCTACAAGCGTCCCGGCGACACGCTGCTCGGGCAGGTGCTGGCTTCCGGGAGCGTGTCGGAGGCTGCCGAGCGTGTCAGCCTGCTGAACGCGCTGAACAGCCGCGACCTCTCCGATGCCGAGGGCGCCCGCGCCCTGCGAACGCAGCTCAACCAGACCGAGGTCCTGCTCCTGGACCGCGAGGGTGAGCTCGACGCCCAGCTCTCGGAGCTCCAGTCGCTCACCGAGGTCATCACCGCGGACCTCGAGCAGACGAAGAACGTCGAGACGCAGCTCATCAAGATCGAGGAGCGCAAGCAGTTCCTTCGTCAGGGCCTGATGAACGGGACCTACTCCTGCATCTTCGATCCCGGGCGCTTCCGGTTCACGAACGACTGGGGTCAGCCCCGTTCCGGAGGGCGCAGCCACAAGGGGACCGACGTCGTCGCGCCCTACGGCGATCCGGTCTTCGCGATCACGGACGGCACGGTCGCGCGGTTCTCGTCCGGCTCGCTCGGCGGGACCACCCTCTACCTGTCCGGCGACGACGGCACGAAGTACTACTACGCCCACCTCTCCGGCTACGCCCCGGGAATCAGCCCGGGCGTTCGCGTCGAGGCCGGCGAGTGGATCGCAATGAACGGTGACTCGGGGAACGCGCGGGGCGGCGTGCCGCACGTGCACTTCCAGATCCACCCCGGGCACGGGGCTGCGGTGAACCCGTTCCCGACGCTGAACACGCTCTGCTACGGACGCTGAGCAACCTCTGGGCATCGGCCCGTCGATCGGGGTCGTAGGCTTCCGAGCATTCGCTCGTTTGCCGCTTGCTCTGAAGGAACTTCGCCATGGGTCGACACGTGCTCGTTTGGGACGCCCCGAACATCGACATGACGCTCGCCAACATCATCGACAACAAGCCGACCGCCAAGGAGCGGCCGGACCTTGCGGTCCTGGGACGTTGGCTCGTCGACCGTGCTGACGAGGACGCCGACGTCGAGGCGTGCGTGTTCGTCAACGTCGCGGCCCACGTGGCTGGTCCGCTGCGTGGCTGGGTCCTGTGGCTGCTGGAGGAGGGCTACCGCGTCTTCGCCAAGCCCAAGGACGGCGACAGCGACGTCGACGACGACATGCTCGACCACCTGAACCACCGCTTCGCCGAGGGTGACCTCGAGCGGATCTACGTCGGGTCGAACGATGCGAAGAACTTCGCGGAGCCGCTGCGTCAGTTCCGCGACGACGGTGTCGAGGTCACCGTCCTCGGCTTCGGGGAGTACGCGGGGCAGATGGGCGCCGACAAGGACATCGACTTCATCGATCTCGAGGAGATCGAGGGGTTGTTCCAGGTCGCGTTGCCGCGGATCAACCTCGAGCTGCTTCCCGTCGACGGTCGTTGGTTCGAGCCCACGGGCGCCCTCGGTCGCTGAGATCTCAGGAAAGTTCCCGATCCGGACGAACGTGCACGGATCGGGGCGAAGTGTGCGCTGGACGATGGGACATGTGGAGCGGACACGCGGAGCGCCGACGAGGACTAAGCATTGATGGTCCGGCGTCGTGTGGCACCCACGCGTCGCCCCAGCTCATCGAGGGTTCGCGTTGATCAGCTCCGTCTCACTGTCCGTCGTCCGGGACTCATCCCTCCGGCGCCCGTTGGTCCTGCTGCTCCTCCTGGCGCTGACCCTGACGGTCGCCCCGAGCGCTGACGCTGCGCGCAGCGTCGGCATCGGCTCGGTCGAGATCAGCGTGGCGCTGAGCCCGGCGCGTGACGTCGGCGTCGCTCGTGCGCAGCTGTCCGGGCCGACCGCGCTGATGTCCGCGCCGATCCCGCTGGACGACGTGCGGATGGTCGGGGCGGACTGGGGTGGCGACGAGGACACCGTGGTGTCCGTCCGTGCCCGTGCGGCCGGCGTCTGGGGGGACTGGATCGACCTCGTGCTGGCTCCGGACCACGCGCCGGACGAAGGCACCGACGAAGCGCGGCGTGGCGCTGCTCGGGCGACGGTCTCCGATCCGGTCTGGGTGGGTGCCGCCGATGCGGTGCAGCTGCGCGGCACCGGCACGAACGCCGGTGCGATGACCCTCCACGCCATCACGATGGACGACGCTGCCGTCGCCCGATCAGGCGCCGTCCGGACGTTCAGCGGGAGCGCCGGGACCACGCCACATGCGCCCGGCGACTCCGACCAGCAACGCCAGGACGACATCGATGACGCCGGAGCCCCCCAGCCCGCCATCCTCACCCGGGCATCGTGGGGCGCCGACGAAGCGATCCGTCGTTACGTCCCCGTCTACGACAACGACGTCCGCTTCGCGGTCGTGCACCACACCGCCGGCTCGAACAGCTACACCGCGGAGGAGGCTCCCGCGATCGTCAACGGCATCTACCGCTATCACGTCGTGAACCGCGGGTGGGACGACATCGCGTACAACTTCCTCATCGACAAGTACGGCCAGATCTACGAGGGCCGTCGTGGTGGGATCACCGAGCCGGTCGTCGGCGCGCACGCAGCCGGCTGGAATGGCGGCGCTGTCGGGGTGTCGTTCCTGGGTGACCACACCAGCACGGAGCCGACCCCTGAGGCGCTCGACGCGCTCGACGCGCTCGTCGCCTGGAAGCTCGATCTGCACCACGTCGACCCGCACGGCGAGACCGACGAGATCGCAGGCGGCGGGGGCAGCAATCGCCACGACGAGGGTGAGCGGGTGACCCTGCCGACCATCATCGGTCACCGACACACCAACAAGACGTCGTGTCCCGGCGACAAGCTGTACGACTGGGTCGCCGGCCGCGACGGACACGCCACCTTGGCGGACCGGGTCGAGCCGATCGGCGCACCCAAGATCCTCGGCGGACCTGCCGCGAAGCGTGAGCAGCCCGTCCTGGGCGTGCCCCCCCGCTGGGAGGCGACGTTCACCGACGACGCCCTGTGGTCGCTCGAGATCCGTGACGCCGAGGGTCGGCTCATCCGATCCACCGGTGGCTTCGACGTGGCCGTCGACGTCATGTGGAACCTGCGCGACACCACGGGTGAGCTCGTTCCTCCCGGCGTCTACCAGTCGCGTCTCCTGTCGGTCGGTGACGGCGGGTACGCCCGCCCGGTCGACACCGAGATCACCGTGACCGCGCCGACCGAGCGCTCGTCCGGGGAGGACCGCGTCCGCACCGCGGTCAAGATGTCGGCATGGGGCTTTGCGTCAGCGCAGCGGGTCGTGATCGCCTCGTCGACCTCGTTCGCCGACGCGCTGGCCGCGTCACCGCTCGCAGGCTCCCTCGGCTCGCCGGTCCTGCTCGTCCCGCCGAGCGGGCTCACGCCTGAGGTGATCGCCGAGATCGAGCGCCTCGGCTCCGACACGGCACACGTCGTCGGCGGCACGTCGCGGCTGCCCGAGTCGATCGAGGACCAGCTCGAGGAGATCGGCATCCACACGGTCGTCCGCTACGCCGGCGCCGATCGCTGGGCGACCGCGGTCAAGGTTGCCGACGCTGTCGTGAACCGGGAGAAGGCGTCCGAGCTGCTCGTGGCCCTGGGCCGCTCAGGGACGGGCGACGCGTTCCCGGACGCCCTCTCCGCCGGGGCCTTCGGCGCGGCTCGAAGCCTCCCGCTCGTGCTGACGCTGGACTCGGACGTGCCCGCCGCGACCCTTGACCGTGCGCGTCGTGGCACGTGGGAGCGCATCACCGTCTTCGGCGGGAGCGCTGCCGTCAGCGACTCCGTGATCGCGCAGCTCCGCGCAGCGGCTCCGGAGGCGACCGTCGAGCGGATCGCCGGGGCCGATCGCTACGCGACCTCGGTCGCGGCGGCAGAAGAGCTCGTGCGTCGTCGGGCCGCCGACCTCGACGAGGACGGGCCTGACCCGTACGCGGACAACCTCGGCCTCCAGGTCGTCGGGGCGTCCGGGGCAAACTGGCCGGACGCCCTTGGGGCCGCCGCTGCGGCCGCGAACCGCGGCTGGACGTTCCTGTTGATCCCGCCGACGGCGGTTCGCGCCGACCGGGCGACCGCGATGTACCTCGACGAGCACGCGACGACGCTCGCGCGGGTGCTCGTGTCGGGGGGACCGGCGGCCGTCACCGATGAGGTGCTGGCCGTGCTCGAGGAGATCGCGACCAGCGCGGGACCGCACCGTGACGACGCCCCGCCATGGGCGGACGATCCGACGTCGAGCGAGGAGCAGCTGCCGGCGCGCCGGTCCGATGACGAGCCGACCGACGAGCCGACCGACGAGCCGACCGACGAGCCGACCGACGAGCCGACGGACCAGCCGACGGACGAGCCGACTGACGAGCCAACCGAGGACCCGGTGGGCGAGCCCTCCGACGGCGCGACCGACGACCCGTCGCCGACGCCCTCAGGGACCGCCGAGCCGTCGCCATCGCCGAGCCCGAGCCAGACCGTTGGGGGCTGACCGGGTCGCAGCGGGACGCGTCCACCTGGTCCATCCCCACGCGGAGCACCGGAAGTCGTTCCTCGCCGCGGTGGGGCGGAGCCGGGAGCTGCATCACCCGTGGACGGCTGCCCCCGTCGACGTGGTTGGCTGGGACGCTCACCTCGCCCGCGCGGCTGACCCGGCCAACGCGATGTTCCACGTCATGGTCGACGACGTCGAGCTGGCCGGCGTGATCAACCTCACGAACATCGTGAGAGGACCCTTCTTGAGCGCGTACATGGGCTACTACGCGTTCGTTCCCTGGCACGGGCGAGGGGTCATGCGCGCCGGTCTGACGCGCGCCCTCGACCAGGCGTTCGGCCCGATCGGGCTGCACCGCGTGGAGGCGAACATCCAGCCCGAGAACCACCCCTCGATCGCGCTCGTGACCGGGCTCGGGTTCTCCCGCGAGGGCTACTCGCGTCGGTACCTGTTCCTCGACGGGGCGTGGCGAGACCATGAGCGTTGGGCGATCCTGAGCGAGGACTGGGCGAGCTGAGGCGACGGCGCACATCGTGCGCTTCACGGTGCTCAGGCAGCGCGTAGGGTTCTGGGCGTCGCCTGTCCCCGTCACTCGGATCTCGTCGTGTCCTCCTCCGGAATTCCGCTCGGTGGCCACGTCGGCAACGAGGTCGGCCGGCTCGAGACGGTGATGCTGCACCGACCCGGCGAGGAGCTGCGTCGGATCACCCCGACGAACATGGAGGCGCTGCTCTTCGACGAGCTGCTCTGGGTCGAGAAGGCTCAGGAGGAGCACGACCGCTTCGCCGAGGTGCTCGTCGAGGGCGGTGTCGAGGTGCTCTACGTCGAGTCGCTGCTCGAGGAGGTCCTCGCCGACGAGGCGGCCCGCTCCGAGATGATCGCGGCGGTCGCGACGGAGCAGACGTGTGGGCCGATCGCCGTCGGAGCGGTCCGCGACCACCTCACTGCGCTCGACGTCGCCGCGCTGGTCCAGGCGCTCTTCGGTGGCGTGTCCATCAGCGACGTCAACATGAGCGGTGGGTTCGTCGCGGCCGTGTCGCGGCCGACCGACATGTTGCTCGCCCCGCTGCCCAACGCCGTGTTCATGCGCGACTCCAGCGCGTGGATCGGTGACGGTGTCGTGCTGAGCCCCATGAACCGTCGCGTTCGCCGTCGGGAGACCGACCTGCTCCGCCTCGTCCACACCCGGCATCCGCGGTTCGCGGCCTCACCGATCTGGTTCGGCGACGAGGCGGGTGAGAGCTTCCCGGCGACCTTCGAGGGCGGCGACGTCCTGATGGTGGGGGAGCGGGGCGTCGCGATCGGGATGAGCGAGCGCACCACCGCCCAGGGCATCGAGATCCTGGCGACCCGGCTCTTCGCCGCGAGAGCCGTCGACCGTGTCCTCGCCGTTGACCTGCCGAAGGTCCGCGCCGCGATGCACCTCGACACCGTCGTCACGATGGTCGACGTCGACGCGTTCATCACCTACCCGATCATCATGCGCGACGTGCAGTGCCACGAGCTCACCCCGTCCGGCGACGGCGGGATCTCTGTCCGTCAGTCCGCGGACCTGATGCGCGGCCTGGCCTGGGCTGCGGGTCTGGACCACGTCCGGGCGATCGAGCCGAGCCTCAACGCCACCCGCGCCGAGCGCGAGCAGTGGAACGACGCCAACAACACCCTCGCGATCCGCCCTGGTGAGGTCATCGCCTACGAGCGCAACGTCGCGACGAACGAGATCCTG
>CBDTYW010000119.1:0-10833 GCA_965364735.1 uncultured Nitriliruptoria bacterium | reverse complement strand
AGCAGGGTCGCCGGAGTGTCACCGGCGACGCGCTCGGCGACGCCGACCGCCGCACGGATCTCGTCGACCGCCTCGAGGTCAGGGATGGGCTCACCGAAGAGCTCGAGGATCCGCATGCCGACGCGCCGGGCGTCGTCCTCGGTCCCGCCTGGCAGGAGCACGGCGAACTCGTCTCCGCCGAGCCGCGCCGCGATGTCCGTCGGTCGGATGGCGGCGCGGATGCGTGCCGCGGCGTGGACGAGCACCGCGTCGCCTTGGGCATGCCCCAGATTGTCGTTGACCGCCTTGAAGCCGTTGAGGTCGAGATAGAGCATCGCCACGGGGCCCTCGTCGGAGAAGGCGGAGTCGAGATCCCGGTCGAGCTGTGGCCGGTTGACGAGCCCCGTCATGGCGTCGTGGCTCGCTCGCTGCTCCAGCTCCACGCGGTGTTGCTCGGACGCGTTCAGCTCCTGACTCAGGAGGTAGCGCTCGAGTGCCGCGGATGCGGACGAGGCGAGCGTGCGGATGAGCCTGACGTGATCGGGCCGGAACGGACCGAGTCGACGCCCGGCCAGCACGAACGCTGCGTCGCCCTGGTCCGACGGGATCGGGGCAACGAGGAGCTCGCCGCGACGCATGGCGCCCGCGATGTCCACGAGCGATGCGTCGGTCTCCGAGGTGGCCGGGCCCGAGCTCGCGTGGTCGGTCAACCACGAGCGAAGCGTCCCCTCGACGGGGAGTGATCCCGGCCGCACGACCTCGTCCTCGTGAGCGACGACACGCAGAACTTCGCCGGGCACCGTCGCGAGCAGGCTGACCTCGTCCGCACCGAACGCGACGCGCAGATCCGGGAGGAGATCTGTCAGAACCTGAGGCGTGTCGATGCCGAGCCTGAGCGACTCCGCAGCTCCGACGGTGAACTCGAGGATGTGACGGCTGTCAGCGTTGCGGATCTGTCGCCCGTTGCTCAGGATCACGTGCACCAACGGGAGGGAAAGCAGCGTCAGGAGCGTGGGCTCGGTCGCGCCGATGACGACGCCCACGAGCGCGATGTGAGCGGCCCCGAGCCCGGTGAGAGCGGCGACCGCGAGCTCGCGGATCTCGCCGCGGTTGCGCCTCCAGCGTCCCGTGGAGAGGCCGATCGGGATCTGGATGCTCAGGTTGCTCCCGAGCCAGGACACGCCTGCGGCGAGCACGGCGACCGCGACCGCCCGCGGCGACGGTCCGTTCGACGCTCCGGCGAACAGGTGGAACAGCAGCAGCGGGATCGCGGTCCAGAGCCCCGTGTGGACGAGGTTCACTGCGAACTTCACCGGGGGTGGCCTCAGGCGGGCGATCGCCGGGAGCGCGCCGAACATCGCGGCGATGACGAATGGTGCGGGGTCGAACAGGAAGCACCCGACGACGACCAGAGCCTCCGTCAGGTCGACGGTGACGTGGTGGCGTCCGCTGTCGGTGGCGATGTGGACAGGCCAGCGCATCGCGACGTAGAAGCCGAAGACCACGACCACGAGCGGCCACTCCGGTCGGACGTGATCAGCTGAGACCCCGGTCAACGCGAGCAAGCACCACAGCAGCAGCAGCGCGCTGAGCGCAACGTGCGCCCAGACGCTCAGCATGCGGGTACGGAGGTTCATCGGTGACCTGATCGAGGCGAGGCGCGGCTGCCTGATGGACGCGTCTCGCACGATCTCTGTCGGCCGATCAGGCGCGGATCAAACCACGCCCGTCCGATCGACCTTGAGAGCTCAGTCCCAGAAGGCGCTGCTGAAGCCGGTTGCGTTCCAGGTGGACCCGTTCCAGGTGGACCCGTTCCAGGTGGACCCGTTCCACGTGGACCCGTTCCACGTGGACCCGTTCCAGGTCGACCCGTTCCAGGTCGAGCCGTTCCAGGTCGAGCCGTTCCAGGTCGAGCCGTTCCACGTGCTGCCGGTGAAGTCCATGTTGCCGGTGATCGACAGGCTCGTGCCCTGGTCGTTCGCCATGGTGACCGTGTAGCTGCCGCGGGAGGTGTCGAGGTCACCGTCACCGGTGCTGCGGGTGTAGTTCCAGTTGGCCCCGTCGCGGTGACTCCAGCCCATGAGCCGGGTCAGGTCGACGACGCCAGCGCCCTGCACGGAGGCCGGGAGTCCGAGATCGACCGCTCCGCGCCGGGTGGCGACGAGGACCTCCGCCGGACCCCACGCCGGCTGGTAGTCCAGAACCAGCGCGACGGCGGCGGACATGACGGCCGCGGACTGCGACGTGCCGCTGCCGCGCATCAGCGCGCCCTCGACGTGGCCGTCCGGGTAGGCCTCCCAGAGCGTGCTTCCGGGGACGCCGACGCTGATGATCTGCTTGCCGGGAACGATCAGGTGCGGGTTGTTGACCCCGTCACCGTGGCTGCTCCAGGAGGGAACGGTGTCGTCGCCCGGGGCCGTGGTCGGGCCCATGTCCGTCGCGCCGACGGACAGCGCGGCCGGGTGGGACGCCGGCATGTCCATGCGGCCCAGCGTGGTGCCCCGGTTCCCGGCGCTGACGACGGTGACGATCCCATGGTCGAAGGCGGTCTGGACAGCGTGCGCGACCGGGTCGAGCTGCGGTGTGTGCGATGCGTCCGTGCCGAAGGAGAGGTTGATGACGCGGATGTTGCGCCCGTCGGTGTTCGCGTTCTGGATGACCCAGTCGATGCCGGCGATGATCTGGGTGACGTCGGCCTTGCCCAGGTGGTCGCCGACCTTCACGTTGACGACACGAGCGCCGGGAGCGACGCCCATGACGTCGTCGCCGTTGCCGGTGATGATCCCCGCCATGTGCGTGCCGTGGCCGAACCCGTCGGAGAAGGCCGGACCGTCCCAGTACCCCGGGATGAGGGCGTCGAACGAGAGGTCGACGCCGTTGATGACGCTGTCGCTCAGGCCTGCCACGTTCGCGACGCCGGAGTCGATCAACGCAACGTCGATTCCGGACCCGTCGTAGCCGGCAGCGAGGTAGTCATCCGCGCCGATCGCGTCGGCGACGACGCTGGTCCGCCCGCCGGTGTTGGGGTGACCGGGCGTGGAGTCGTTGGTGGACGAGAGCGTGACCGTGCTGTTGACCGTCACCGCCGCGACGTCGGAGTCCGCCCGGAGACGGTCGAGCTGGTCAGCGGGCAGGGTCGCCGTGACGATCCCGACCGTGTCGTGCAGACGCTCGACGGAGCCCCCGAGGGCGAGGACGTCCCCAGCGACGGTCCGGAGGTCTCCGGCAGCCTGGATGAGCACCGTGAGGTCGGGTGAGGCGTCCGGCGTACGGGCGAGCCCGACGCCAGGGGTCGCGGCACCGACGATGCTGGCCGTGGCGACAGCGAAGCTCGCGGCGCGGAGTGAGAGACGGATGATGAGGCTTCCAATGGCGGGTTCCCCAGATGCTTCGGCCTCATGGACTCACACGTTGACCAATCGGCCCGATCGCGTGCATTGAGCGCACATGCTGCCCCGGCCTCACGTCACCTCCTCCGCGGTCCATGTCCCACCCCCTCGTAGAGTCGAGCCATGAAACTTCTCCACACCTCAGACTGGCACGTCGGCCGCACCATCCGTGGTCGATCGCGAGCCCAGGAGCACCGCGACGTCCTCTCGGAGATCGCGACGATCGCCCATGCGGAGGAGCCGGACCTCATTCTGGTCGCCGGCGATCAGTTCGACACCGCGCAGCCCTCCCCCGAGTCCGAGCAGATCGTCTACCAGGCGCTGCTCGACCTTGCGGCGACCGGAGCGCAGGTCGTCGTGATCGCGGGCAACCACGACAACCCCCGACGATGGGGCGCGATCCGTCCACTGCTGTCCCTGACCAACGTCCACACCATCGACCAGGTCCAGGCTCCTGATCGCGGTGGCGTGCTCGACCTCCCCTGCCGGGACGGCTCGACCGCACGGCTCGCGCTGCTTCCCTGGGTCAGCCACCGGACGGTCATCTCCGCACAGCATCTGATGACCACGACGGCCGCTGGCCAGGAGCAAGAGTTCTCCGCCCGGGTCCGCGACATCGTCCAGACGCTCAGCGCCGACTTCTCCGCCGACACCGTGAACCTGCTCATGGGCCACCTCACGGTGCTCCCACCGGGCGGTGCAGTCGCACGTGGGGGCGGCGAGCGCGAATCCCACATCCTCGGCTACCAGGTCTCGCCGTCGGTGTTCTCGCCGAACACGCAGTACGTCGCGCTCGGTCACCTGCACCGGGCCCACCGGGTGAACGGGCCGTGTCCGATCCACTACTCGGGTGCTCCGCTGCACCTCGACTTCGGTGAAGCGTTCACCGAGCACAAGCAGGTCACGGTGGTCGAGGCTGTGCCGGGGGCCCCGGCGGACGTGCGCCCCGTCGAGCTCGCCTCCGGCCGGCGTCTCCGGACGCTGCGTGGGCCGGCGGACCTGCTGCGTGACGACGTCGACCAGTACGGCGACGACCACCTGCGGATCATCCTCGAGGAAGCCCCCCGCACGGGGCTGGGCGACGAGTTCCGTGAGCTCTTCCCCAACGCCGTCGACGTACGGATCGCCCCACCCGACGGTGTCGAGGCGGCCGAGGCCGAGGCGTGGGAGCTCGAGCAGTTCCAGGCGTCCCCCTCAGAGCTCTTCGCGGAGTACCTGTCCGAGCGGGGTGAAGCGGACCCGGAGCTTCTGTCCTTGCTGTCCGAGCTCATCGAGGAAGACGACGACGCGCAGAGAGGAGCCACCGATGCGACCTCTGCAGCTTGAGCTCGAGGGCTTCGGCTCCTTCCGCGAGGCGACCACGATCTCCTTCGAGGACACCGAGCTGTTCGCGCTGTCCGGGCCGACGGGAGCCGGCAAGTCCACGATCATCGACGGGATGATCTTCGCGCTGTACGGGTCGGTCCCGCGGCTCGACGACAAGCGGCTCGTCCATGCGATCATCAGCCACGGTCTCAACGAGGCCCGGGTCCGGCTCACGTTCGAGTCCCGCGGCCACGCGATGACGGTGACGCGCGTGGTCCGGCGTCAGCGCAACGGCGGAGCGACCACCAAGGAGGCGAGGCTCGAACACGCCGACGGTCGCCCGATCGTCAGCGGCCGCGCCGACGTCGACGAGGCCGTCGTGCGCATGGTGGGCCTCAGCTTCGAGCACTTCGTCCGCTGCGTGGTGCTGCCGCAGGGCGCGTTCCAGGAGTTTCTGCACGCCAAGCCGACCGAGCGCCAGCAGCTTCTGGGATCCCTGCTCGACCTCGGCGTCTACGACCGGCTCGCCAAGCGAGCCCGCGAACGCGCCGAGGCCGCGAAGGCCCAGGTCACGGCCTCCACCGCCGCGCTGGAGGGGCCGCTCTCCCTCGCCACCCCGGATGCCGTGAACGCTGCGAAGTCGCGCATCGCGACGCTGTCGGACCTTCTCGCGCAGTTCGAGCGTGAGCAGGAGGAACTCGACGACCTGCGTGCCCAGGGAAGCACGGTGAAGACCCGCATCGAGGAGCTGGGGGCGCGGCGAGACACCGCCGCGGGGCTCGCGGTCCCCTCCGGGGTCGACGACCTCGACGGCCGGCTGACCGTGCTGGCAGCCGACGTCGCCGCCCGCACGACCGCGCTGCAGGAGGCCGGCGCGCACGTCGCCACCGCGAACGCCGCGATCACCGAGCTTCCCGACGCCGTCCAGGTGTCGGAGCAGGCCGCCCGGGTTCGTGACGTCGCTCGCGTGACGAGCGAGGTCGACCAGCTCACCGCCCGCCAGGCGAACGACGCGACCACGCTCGTCGAGCTCCAGCAGATCGCGAAGCACGCCGTGACGGACCGCGACGCGGCCGTGCAGGCACGCGTCGCCGCCGAGCTCGCAGGCCACGTCACGATCGTGGCGGAGTCGCTCGAGATCGGCGCCCCGTGCCCGGTGTGCACCCAGGAGGTCCACACGCTTCCCGACCACCCGACGGACCCGGAGCTCCAACGGCTCCGCCTCGCCGAGCAGCACGCCGACAACGCGGCCCAGCAGGCCGAAGGACAGCTGCGTCGGGCTGAAGCTGCTGCTGAGCAGGTGAAGGAGCAGCATCGCGCCGTCGCCGAGCGTCACGCAACGCTCGTCGCGGCCGTCGCCACAGCCGGCGCCGAGCTGTCGCTTCCGACCGACGTCGTCGCGCTCGACGCCATCGCGGATCGGCTGCGATCCGCCAACACCGACCTCGCGAAGGCCAGGCAGGCCGAGGCCGCAGCCCGGACGAAGCTGGACCAGGCCAAGGAACGCCAAGCCGCGGTCGGCCAGGAGCGCCGCGAGGCATGGACGGTGCTGGAGCGCGCTCGCGACGCCGTCGCGGTGCTGGATCCCCCGCCGATCGATCGTGAGGTCGGCCTCGCCGCCTCGTGGGCTGATCTTGCCACCCATGCCCGCGACGGGCTGCCGAAGCTCGACGCGCTCATCGCCGCCGCGACCAAGGAGCGCCTGGACCTCGCGGAGCGGTGGAAGGCGCTGCTTGCCGCACAGCGCGCGGCGCTCGGCGAGCTCGGGGTGACCGCACCAGAGAAGACGACGCCGCTCAACGCCGTCGTCGCCGCCCACGCCACGGAGTCGACCAAGCTCGAGCGGCTCGAGATCGACCTCGTGGAGGCCCGGCGCCACCAGGAGCTGCTGGTCAGCTCGCGCGCCCGGCACCGGGTGGCGCACGAGCTCGGGCTGCAGCTCAGCAACCGCAACTTCCAAGGTTGGCTGCTGCACCGCGCGCTGCGCCGGGTGCTGGTCGGGGCGACCGAGATCCTCCAGGAGCTCTCCCGCGGCGTCTACTCGCTGGCGCTGGACGACAAGAACGCCTTCGAGGTCATCGATCACGCCAACGCCGACGAGCGCCGCCTCATCCGCACCCTGTCAGGTGGAGAGACCTTCCTCGCTTCGCTCGCCCTCGCGCTGGCGCTGTCGGAGCAGGTCGCCGCGTTGGCCACCGGCGGGACCGCACGGCTCGAGACGCTGTTCATCGACGAGGGCTTCGGGACGCTCGACGCGGAGACGCTCGATGTCGTCGCGTCCGCGCTCAACGAGATCGCCTCACGTGGACGCATGGTCGGCCTCGTGACCCACGTCCCCGCCCTGTCCGAGCAGGTGCCGACCCAGTACCGCGTCACCAAGGTCGGCAACGCCTCCTCCGTCGAACGGGTCTCCTCATGAGCGCCACGGACACCGCCGACGGCCCCGCGCCCGAGCAGCTGATGCTGCACGTCGAGTCCTGGGCTCCGTCGTTCGGCTCGTCCGCGCCCCTCGCGGCGGACCTGCCCGAGGCCCCCGGCGACACCGACGCCTTCGTCGAGCGCCCGCAGGAACGGTGGCACCCGATCCTGCCGGACCGGGACGACCACCTGCTCAAGGACGACGTCGTCTTCATCGACGGCGTCCAGCGCGTCGACGCCATCGTGTGGATCTCCAACGCAGACACCGGCAGCTCACGCCCCGGGCTCTGCGCGTCCTACGCCGCCGGATCGCTGCGCTGCAACGGCACAGCGGTGCTGGACCAGATCGACGTCCAGCGCGCCGTCTTCGGTCCGCCCGGGACGCCGCCCATCCAGGCCGGCTCCCTCGTCTACGCCCCGAAAGCGGTCGTTGGTGACACCGAGGCAGACCTGCGCGGCGGGATCAATGACCGGATGCGCACGCTCGAGAACGGGATCGCACGGAGGGTCCGAGACGCCGCGCTCATCGTCCTCGACGGACCGCTCCGAGGACGACAGGACGTCGAGCACGCCGTCGGGTACGTCAAGACCCATCAGGTCGGCTACCTCGAGGACTGGGCCAACCAGGTCGTCGCGACGCTGTCGCCGGGCGAACGGACCCCGCTGTTCCTGACGACATCATCGTGGTCGCGGTACTCGTGGTACCTGCGCCTCCCGTTCGCCGGGGCCGGTCACCCATGGGCCGGCATCGTCCGGTGCGAGCTGAGCGCCGACCTCACCAAGGACGAGGCGATCCGCCAGGCCGACCGCACCAGCGCGACGCTGCCGCGGTTCGCGTCACAGCCTCACCGCGACGCCCGGGCCCCGCAGAACCTCACCCCGATCGGTGGGCTCGAGCGCGTCCTCAAGCACCGGCTGGGTGAGGCGTCGCTGATCGAACGCCATCTGCGGGTCGGCGCTCGCCAGCACCGCGAGCGCGCTCTCACCCGACAGGTTCCCTGAGCTCCCGCGGGTCCTTGGTATCGCGCCGATCGGACGGGGCATCACTCACGCAGTCCCCGACACGGAGTGCTCAACAATGATCGGTTTCCTCATCGCAGGCCTCGTCATCGGCGCGCTTGCCCGGCTCTTCAAGAGCGGTCCCACGGACCTCTCACTCCTCATGACGCTGACGCTCGGCGTCGTCGGCTCCGTCATCGGCGGTCTCGTGGCGAACCTGCTCGGGACCGGCGGGATGATGGAGCTCAACGTCATCGGCTTCGTCGTTGCCGTCGTGGCGTCCGTTCTGCTGATCGGCATCGCCGAGGGCATGGACCACTCACGCGCCTGACGGCCAGCGCCTGACGCCCCTCAGGCAACGCCGACAGCGCCGCGGAGGGCGTCGATCACCCGATCGACGTCCTCCGCGCCGACACCGAGGTTCAGCACGAGCCGCACGACGCGTTCGCCCATCGGCAGCAGCTGGATCCCAGCGGCGCCGCATCGCATGAACACGCCGAACGCGGCGTCCTCGACCCGATCGTCGACGCCGAAGAACACGAGGTTCGTCCGGACCCGTGCCGGGTCGAACGCCTCACCCTCAGGCTGGATGATCCCGCCCGGCGAGACGACGCCGGGCATCTCCGCGAGCGCATCGGCGATCCGACGGGCGTTGCGATGGTCGTCGGCAAGGCGGGCGACGGTGCCGTCGGGACCATCGCTGAGCGCGACGAGGCCCGGAGCGGCGATCACGCCGACCTGACGAGTCGCACCACCCAAGAGCTTGCGGGCACGGTGAGCGCGCGCGATGACCTCCGACGGCCCGCACAGCAGAGAGCCGATCGGAGCACCGAGGCCTTTCGACAGGCAGAAGGTCACGGTGTCTGCCGGGGCGAGGTACTCAGCGGCCGACATCCCCAGCGCGACGGTCGCGTTGAAGACCCGCGCCCCGTCGACGTGGAACGCCAGATCGTGCTCACGGGCGAGGGAACCGAGGTCCACGAGGTGCGACGAGGCGACCGGCCAGCCCTGCGCCGTGCCGTTGGAGGTCTCGGTCGCGATCATCGCCGTGCCGGCGCGGTGCGGGTCGAGATCATCTCGCAGCGAGGTCCGGACCTCGTCGAGGTCGAGCTCCCCGAGCCCGTCCCATGGGAGTGCCCTCGCGGCGACGCCGCCGATGCGGGCGTGCCCACGCTGTTCCCAGTTCGCGATGTGCGACTCGCGTCCGACGATGATCTCGTCACCCGGCGAGGTCTGCGCGAGGACCGCGAGCAGGTTGCCCATCGTCCCGGAGGAGACGAACAGCGCTGCCTCCTTGCCGGTGAGCTCCGCCGCGCGCAGCTGCAGCGCGTGGACCGTCGGATCGTCGCCGAAGACGTCATCACCGACCTCGGCCGTGGCCATCGCCTCCCGCATCGCCGCCGACGGCTTCGTGACGGTGTCGGACCGAAGGTCGATCAAGGTGGTCATGCAGGTCCCAGCAGGTCTTGGAGGACGGCGGACGAGACCTCGGGCCAGGCCTCGATGGCCCACTTCCCGAACGGCTCGCTGGCCAGCGACGCGACGGCCACGCCGACCTGTGGATCGACCCAGACGAAGCTGCCGGACTGGCCGAAGTGACCGTAGGTCTCCGGCGTGTTGCGCGGCGACGTCCAGTGCGGGGACTTGCTTCCGCGGATCTCCCACCCGAGGCCCCAGTCGTTCGGATCCTGCCGGCCGTAGCCGGGCAGCACGCCTGCAAGTCCCGGGAACTGGACGGTTCGCGCGGCGAGGTGCAGGTCGGCGTCGATCAGCGTCGGCGTGAGCAGCTCATGACCAAGCGTCAGCAAGTCCCGCAACGACCCTCGCGCGGCCTTCCCGGCCGACCCTTCCAGCACGGTCGTCGACATGCCGAGCGGCGCGGTGACACGCTCGGCCACGATGTCCGAGAACCTCGATCCGGTCCGCTCCTCGACGAAGCCCGCGAGCACCTCGAAGCCGGTGTTCGAGTAGACGCGTCGCGCGCCGACCGGCTGCATCGGGGTGACGCCGTCGAACGGATACCCCGCGGCGTGCGCGAGCAGGTGTCGGACCGTCGAGCCCTCGGGGCCCGCCGGCTCGTCGAGGTCGACATCACCGGATCCGACCAACGTCAGGACGGTGAGCGCGCTCAGCGGCTTGGTCACCGACGCCCACGGGAGCACCTCGCCGACCGGTCCACGTGACGCCACGCGCCCCTCGCGATCGATCACGCCGATGGCCACGACGTCGGGCGACCACCCGTCGATCAGCTCGAGGCTCTGCATCCTCAGATCCCGAGGGCGCGGCCGAGGTCATCGCGCACCTGTTCCGCCGTGCCGAGCGACATGGTCGATGCCTTGGCGCGCTTCAGGAAGAGATGGGCGTCGTGCTCCCACGTGAACCCGATTCCCCCGTGAACCTGGATGCTGTCCACCGCGATCCGCATGGCGGCGGACGTGCACACGTCCTTCGCCATTGGCGCCGCGACGGCGAAGTCCGGCTGGTCCGCGACCCGCACCGCGTAGGCCGCGGCCGAGGTCGCGGACTCGATCGCGACGAGCATGTCCGCGAGCTTGTGCTTGACGGCCTGGAACGAACCGATCGGGCGCCCGAACTGCATGCGGGTCCGCGCGTAGTCCAGCGCCATCTCGAACGCGGCGCGGCCGACGCCGATCGCCTCGGCCGCCAGCAGCGCCCGTGCGGCGCGAAGGCCTGCGGTGAAGGCAGCGTCCGCCGCCTCACCGGTCGCGATGACCGTGGCGGG
>CBDTYW010000118.1:0-10925 GCA_965364735.1 uncultured Nitriliruptoria bacterium | reverse complement strand
CGGGCCACGAGGTCCGGGAGGTCGCGGCGCAGCAGCGGTTCCCCGCCAGTGAGCCGGACCTTCTCCACGCCGACGTCCACCGCGGCCTGCGTGACCCGCTCGATCTCCTCGAAGGTCAACAGCTCCGCGCGCGGGAGGAACGCGTGGTCCGGACCGAACACCTCACGCGGCATGCAGTAGCGGCACCGCATGTTGCAGCGATCGGTGACGCTGATCCGGAGGTCCCGGACGGGGCGGCCCCGTCGGTCCTCCGTGGTCGTGCTGCTCATTCGCTGCTCTCGGTCCCGGCATCGCTCGACCAGACGAGATCGGCGGCGACGTTGATGTTGTGCAGCCAGCGTGCCCCGTCTCCGGGGAGGGCCGCAACCGGCACCTCAGCGTGTGCCAGCGACGCGAGGGCGCGCGTCGGTGACGCGAGACCGCCGGAGGCGAGCGAGCGCAACGTCGGGAGGGCGGAGGTGTGCCAGACGCTGTGCAACGGTTGGAGCCTGCCGCTCACATCGACCGGGACCGCCGCGTGCACGTCAGCCGCCATCCGCGCGGCGAGCGCGGCGAAAACACCCGCATCGGGTGCCGGATGATCAACGGCGAGGACCGCGACCGCACCCTCGAGGCCACGCGCTGCTGCCCAGCTGAGCCCTGCGACGATGCCGGCGAGCGGGCCGACGGCGCCTGACGGGTCCGGGATCTGACCGACCCCGAGCCCCGGGATCTCCGGCTGTGGGCCGCGAGCGACGACGACGTTGGTGGTCAGGCTGCCGAGCAGCGCGACCGCACGGACGACGAGCGGCTCGCCGGCGACCACGACCATCGCCTTGTCACGGCCGAGGCGACTCCCCCGTCCACCGGCGATGACGATGGCCGCGACGAGCTCGGTCATGCGCGGGCGAGCGTGACCGGAACCTCGCTGAGCGCCGCGTTGCCGCTGAGCCGATCGAGGAGCGTTGCGTCGGTCAGGTCGTTGACGGAGACGCCCGGGTTCGCCGCTGCGGTCTTCCAGCCGACACCGGTCCGCCCATGTCCCCAGCCGTGTGGGATCGACACGACCCCGACCATCACCTCGTCGCTGATCTCGATCGGGACCTCGAGGCTGGACACGCGCGACGTCACCACCACGCGGTCACCTTCCGAGAGCTCGTGCCGCGTGGCGTCATCGGGGTGCACGAGAAGCGTGCAACGGTCGCGGCCCTTGACGAGGCGCTCCTGGTTGTGCATCCACGAGTTGTTCGAGCGCAGCTGTCGGCGTCCGATCAGCAGCAGCCCGTCGTCGGCCGCGTCCGGGGCCTCCGCGAGGCGACCGACGAGCAGCTCCACCTCGGCGAGCAGCTCCGGGGCTGCCAGCTGGATCCGCTGGTCCGACGTGAGCAGTCGTTCCGGGAGCCGCGGCTGGAGCGGACCGAGGTCGATGCCGTCGGGGGTGTCGCGGACGTCGTCGAAGGTGAGCGGTCGGCCGTCTCCGCGGTCGGCTCCGTAGGGCCCGAACGCGAACCCCATGGCGACCACGTCGTCCGGGGTCTCGACGTCCGGTCCGAACCGCGAGGCGATGATCTCGGCCCGGGTGGACCCAGCGACGCGCGCCGCGAGCTCCACGAAGACCTCGAAGTCCTGCATGCCGTCGGCGGGCGCGTCGAACACCGGCGGTGACCAGCGGGCGATGTTGTGGATCGCGAGGGCGCTGAACGCGTGGTCGTAGTGGCTGCGCTCGAGCGGCGACACGGGCGGCAGGATGATGTCCGCGTGCCGCGACGTCTCCGTGACGTACAGGTCGATCGCGACGAAGAAGTCCAGCGCGGCGAAGGCCTCGTCGACGCGCCGCCCGTCGGGAGTCGAGAGCACCGGGTTGCCCGCGCTGACCAGCATCGCGCGAACCCTGCCCTCGCCTTCGGTCAGGATCTCGTCGGACATCGTCGCGACCGGGATCTCCCCCATGAACTCCGGGAGCCCCCGGACCCGCGACTCCCAGCGCCCGCGCCGGGTCGGCCCGCTCGCGGCGACCACGTCGAGGGCCGGCGTGGTGAACATCACTCCGCCGGGGCGGTCGAGGTTGCCCGTCACGATGTTCAGGACCTGCACGAGCCAGCTCGTGGTCGTCCCGTGCTCCTGGTGACACGTCCCGACACGGCCGTACGCCGCAGCTGACTCGGCCGCAGCGAAGTCGCGGGCGAGCGCACGGATCGCGTCGGCGTCGATGCCGGTGACCGGGGCAACGGCTTCAGGCGTGAACGGCGCAGCAGCTGCCAGCACCTCGTCGATGCCGTCGGTGAACCCCGCGAGCCGTCCCGGGGCGGACAACCGCTCCGCCGCGATCGTGTTGAGCATCGCCAAGAGCAGCAACGCGTCGGTGCCGGGGCGGATGAAGTGGTGGGTGTCCGCGATGCGGGCGGTCTCGGTACGCCGCGGGTCGATGACGACGACGCGGCCCCCGCGCGCCCGCACGTCCTTGATCCGGCGCTTCAGGTCCGGAGCAGTCATGAGGCTGCCGTTGGAGACCGCAGGGTTGGCGCCCATCACGAGCAGGAAGGCCGTGCGGTCGACGTCGGGGACCGGGACCAGCAGCGCCGCGCCGAAGAGCGTCTGGTACGCGAACTCCTGAGGACGCTGGTCCACGGTGGAGGCGGAGAAGATGTTCTTCGACCGCAGGGCCTTCAGCAGCAGCGGCAGGAACAGCGATCCGTGGCTGTGGACGGTCGGGTTGCCGAGGTAGGCACCGACGGCCGAGTCCCCGTGTTCCTCGCGGATGCGGTTGAGCCCGTCCGCAGCGAAGTCGAGCGCTTCGTCCCAGCCGATGGGCTCCCACGTCGCGTCGGGGCCGCTGCCGACCCGACGCACCGGGGTGCGCAGGCGGTCCGGATCGTGGTGGAGGTCGCCGATCGCCGCACCCTTCGGGCAGAGGTAGCCACGGCTGAAGACGTCGTCGTCGTTGCCTCGCACCGCAACGACGCGATCTCCGTCGACGTCGATCTCGAGGCCGCACATCGCCTCGCACAGGTGGCAGGCTCGCTTGACGGTGCGCATGAGGTTCCTCGCTCGATCGTGATGCAAGCGAGACTAGAGCGATCCGGTCACCGTCGTCGGTGTGTCACGTGCCGGGAAGGTGGAGCGGTCAGCGGATCTTCCGGCCATGGATGCTTGCGGTAACGGCCACGGTTCTCGGACCGGACCGCCGCGTAGGCACCGGCCCAGAACGCGGCCAGGTCCCCGGTCACCGCCAGTGGTCGCTGCGCCGGCGAGAGCAGGTGCAGCACGACCGGGACCCGACCGTCGACCACCGCCGGACCGTCCGTCGCACCGAAGAACTCCTGGAGCTTCCCGGCGAGCACCGGGATGCCGTCCAGCGGATAGTCGACCGCCACCTGCCGGCCGCTCGGAAGCGCCAGACGGGTCGGGGCGAGCCGGCCGATGGCGCGCTGCTCCGCGCCCCCGACCAGCGACAGCAGCGCGGTGTGCAGGTCGATGCGGGCAAGGTCCGAGGGTCGGCGGGCATCGAGCAGAAACGGCTGGATCCAGTCCTCGAGTCGATCCAGCAGCGCCTCGTCGGAGGTGTCCGGCCACGGCTCGCCGAGGACGCGGTGCAGCAGCGCGAGGCGCCCGCGCAGCTGCGTCGACTTCGGCGTCCACGGCAGCCGCACCAGCCCGCGGCTGCGGATGGCGTCGAGCAGCGCAGCGTGGACGGCCGCGCGGGGCGGGTCGGCGAGCGGGGCGCGCTGCAAGATGATGCTGCCGAGCATGCGTCGACGCTCGGCGAGCAGCCGGTCCGTTGACGGATCGTGCGCGACGTGGTCCACGGTCACGACTCGGTCGCGGAGCACATCGAGCAGGACGTCGCGGTCGATGGGCGTCGCCAGTCGGATGCGTGCGTCGCGTCCTCCCCCACCGACGTCGAGCGCGACGACGAGCTCGGACGTGACGAGCGGGTCCCCGTCGTCGAGCATCGCTCCGCGGCCGCTCGCCAGCAGGACCGTCGCGTGCCGGCCCCTCCGGATCCCGACGCGGTCCGGCCAGCCGAGGGCGCACAGCACCGCGACCTCGGCGGCGAGCGCATCGCCGTCAGGGACCTGGCCGTGCTGCTTCGTCGAGACGTGACGCAGCAGCCGGTCGCGTTCACGACGCACCCTTCGGGCGCCGTCGCGGTCGTGGGCACCCGCGCCGTGCGCGACGGCACGCACGCGCGCCACCAGGTCGCTGGAGCGTCGAGCCGGCCCGGAGAGCACATCGCGCTCGTTGACGAGGGCGGCGAGCGTCGCAGCGAGCGCGCCGTGACCGCGAGCGGCGCCGACGAGCAGCACGTGGGCCAGCCGCGGATGCGCAGGGATGGCTGCGAGCCGCCTACCGGTGTCCGTGAGCCGCACCGCCAGCGCACCGTTCCCTGCGGGCTCCGGAGCAAGCGCCCCGGCGCCGACGAGCATTTCGACCGCGGCGATCACGGCAGGTTCCGGGAGCGGATCGAGCAGCACGAGGTCCTCGACCGTGTCGACCCCCCAGGCCGCAGCCGCGAGGACGACGCCCGCGAGGTCGGACTGCAGGACCTCCGGCTTGGGCTGCTCCTCGAGCGCCCCGTTCGCGCTCGTCGGCCAGACCCGGATGGCGATCCCGGAGGCGACGCGGCCTGCACGTCCGGAGCGCTGCTCGATCTCGGCGCGCGACGCCCGGACCGTCGCGAGCCTCGTCAGCCCGGTGCCGGGGTCGAAGCGCGGGACGCGCGACCAGCCGGCGTCGACCACGGCGCGGATCGACGGGACGGTGAGCGAGGTCTCCGCGATCGCGGTGGACAGCACGACCCGTCGACGCCCGGGCGGCGGCTCGGAGAGGACCCGATCCTGTTCCTTCGATGGGAGCGATCCGTGCAGCCGGACCACATCGACGTCCGGTGGCAGCGCGCGGCCGGCGAGGGCGCGTGACACCCGGTCGATGTCGCGCATGCCCGGGAGGAACACCAGCACCGAGCCGTCGACGCGCTCCGCCGCGTCCTCGATCGCTGCCGCGACGGCGGCGTGATCGACCACGTCACGTCGGCGGCCGGCTGGGGCGGTCGGGTGGTGGCTCACCTCGACGGGGAACATCCGGCCCTCCGCGACCACGTGACCGACGTCCGCCGGATCCAGCGAACGTCCGAGCAGCGCCACGACGCGGTCGCCGGGCAACGTCGCCGACATCACCACGATCCTCAGGTCGTCGCGCAACGCCTGGGCGACCTCCAACGTCATGGCCAGACCGAGGTCGGCGTCGCTGCTGCGCTCGTGGAACTCATCGAAGACGACCGCCCCCACGTCACCGATGGACGGGTCCTTCTGGAGTCGGCGCAGCAGCACGCCCTCGGTGGCGACCAACAGGCGCGTCGAGGCCGAGACCTTCCGCTCGTCGCGGGTCACCAGCCCGATGCGGTCTCCGAGCCGGGAGCCGTCGAGCCGAGCCAGCTGCCGCGCGACGGCTCGCGCAGCAACGCGACGCGGCTGGAGGAGCAGGACGATCCGGTCGCCCAGCCACGAGGCATCCAGCATCGCGGGCGGGACGCGCATCGTCTTCCCGGCGCCGGGCGGTGCCTCCACCACGACCGCGCGGCCGCGATCCAGCGCCGCGAGGACGTCTGCGAGGACCTCGTCGATCGGCAGCGACGGAAGCTGGATCACTCGGCCAGCTCGAGCCGAACGCGGTCACCGGCCGCGGTGACCTTCACCCGGACGCGTTGGCCCGCACCGACGTCGCCGCGCGCGACGTCCAGCGGCGCAACCACGGCCGGGTCGGCCAGCTGCACCTGCGGGCGCTTCCCGCGATCATCGACCACGACGCCGACGAGCACCTCACCGCGACGCGCGAGCAACACGAGTGACTCACCCAGATCCAGCGCCGCCCGTGCGGCGCCGTTGGCGCGGCGGCTGCCGTCCGACATGTCCTTGGCCACGTCCGACAGAGCGGCACGGACCTCAGCGTCGGGCGAGCGCCCTGCCGCGAGCGCGAGCAGGACCTCGTTCGCGTAGCGGTCGACGAGCCGGCGGAGCGGCGCGGTGACGTGAGCGTAGGTCGACGCGATCGCCCCGTGCAGCGGCTGGGCTGGAGGCGCCCCGTCGAACGCGACCCAGCCTGCGCCTCGCAGCGTGCTCGTGGCAGCGGTGACGAGCGCCTGGTGCCGCGGGTCCTCCGCGGACATGCTCCGCAGCCAGCTCGCGTAGGTGATCCCCTCCGGCCACGCGACGGCCAGCGCGTGAGCACGCTCGCGCAGCACCGCCAGGACCTCGTCGGTCGGTGGCGGGAGCGTCCGCAGGATCCCGACGCCCCCGGCGAGCATGCGGCGAGACGCGACGATGCCGGTCAGCAGCGAGACCTGTGCTGACGCCTCCTCGACCGGAAGCGACCGGCGGTACTCCAGCGTGTAGCCCAGCGGCGTCCGGCGGAACTCCTGGTCGGCCAGCGGGAGGGAGATCCCGCCCCGCAGCCACTCCCGCTCCTGCCGAACGCGACCGACCTGGAGCAACATGGTGAGCATCGGGTCGCCCGCGACGTCGATCCGACGCTGAGCCTCCTCGTAGCTCAGCTGCTCCCGGCTTCGGACGACCGCCCGCTCCACCGTTGCGTCGCGGACGACGCCGGTCGCGTCCAGCACGATGGTGTGCAGCACCGCGGGGCGGTCGTGCCCCGCGACCAGACTCGCTGCATCCTCGCTCAGGACCCGCGGATGGAGCGGCGCGCTCCCGTCCGGCAGGTACGTCGTGACCCCTCGTCTCCGCGCCTCGAGATCGACCGGGTCACCCACCCGAACGAAGGCGCCGACGTCCGCGATCGCGTAGCGGACGCGCGAGCCACCGTTCGCCGCGGGCTCGACGTGGAGCGCCTGGTCGAGGTCCCGGCTGCCGGGCGGGTCGATCGTGACGAAGGCGATGTCCGTGCGGTCGACGTGACCGGACAGATCGAGGCGATCGACGGCCGACGACGCCGCGGCCTCGGCGTCGTCGGGGAACGCGGACGGCACGTCGTGCTCGCGTCGGATGCGCGAGAACCCTTCGCGCAGGTTCGCGTCGTCGACCTCCAGCCGAACCCGGCGACGGGTCATGCCTGGGCCCCGGTCCCCATGCCGAACCGTGCGCGGTGACGAACCTGGTGCAGCGTCGCCCACAGCTGGCGGCTGATGATCGTGGCAGCGAGTCGCTCGACGAGACGGGAGCCGAGGCCACCGACGAGCTGGTAGCCGAACTCGACCACGACGTCAGTCCCGCCTTCAGCCGGTGTGAGGATCCAGCGCCCTTCCTGCGCGACGCCGGAGTCGCTGACCCACGCGAGGACCTTGGGTGCGTCGTCGACGGTCACGAGGATCGAGCCGCCGACCGCGGACGACCCGACGCGGAGCCGGACCTCGTAGCGCTCCCCGCCGTCATCGGAGACGATCGGGTCGAAGCGTGTCGCGCCGACGTAGAGGGTCTCGTAGCTGTCGAAGTCACGGATCACCGCCCAGACCGCCTCCGGGGAGGCCGGGACATGGAGCTGGCGACGGACGCTGCGCATGGTCAGCCTTCGATGTCGATGTGGGCACCGATCGCGTCGAGGGTCACGGGGACCCACTTCGACGACGGGGTGTTGGAGCCCTTGGCAACCCGGTCGATCGGGATGATCGCGTTCGCCTCCGGGAAGTAGGTCGCGACGCAACCGCGCGGGATGTCGTAGGCAACGCAGGCGAACTGGTCGGCTCGACGCTCGACGCCCTGGTCACGCGAGACGAGATCGACGAGATCGCCCGTGACCAACCCCCGGTCAGCGAGGTCGTCCGCGTTGACCAGCACGACGCGTCGTCCACCCAGGATGCCGCGGTAGCGGTCGTCGTCGCCATAGATCGTCGTGTTGAACTGGTCGTGGCTCCGGATCGTCATCATGACGAGCTCACGGTCGGCGAGCTCCGTGACCGGGATGTCCAGGACAGCGAGCTGCGCACGACCGCCCGGCAGCTCGAACCTGCCTTCACGCGGCGGGTTCGGCAGCGCGAAACCTCCCGGTCGTCGGACGTTGACGTTGTAGCCGTCGAACCCGTCGACCACGTCCTCGATGGCGTCACGGACATGATCGTGATCCGCGACGAGGTGGTCCCAGTCGATCGCCGGCGCGCCGGGGATCCGCCCGAGCGTCGCCTTCGCGATCCCTGCGACGATGGCCGGCTCCGAGCGGAGGCTCGGGCTCGCCGGCGTGCTCTTGCCCTGCGACCGCGTCACGATGCCCATCGAGTTCTCGACCGTCACGAACTGCGGACCGCTCGCCTGCTCGTCGCGTTCGGTCCGCGTCAGGCATGGCAGGATGAGCGAGGTGGCGCCCGGCACGAGGTGGGCGCGGTTCGGGTGCGTCGACACGTGGACGGTGAGGTCCGCGCGCTCGAGCGCCTCAGCGGTGAAGTGCGTGTCCGGCGCCGCGCCGAGCAGGTTGCCGCCCATGCACATCAGCACGCGGACGCGCCCGTCGTGCAGGGCCCGGATGGTGTTGACCGTGTCGTGTCCGTGCTCCCTCGGCGGCGAGAAGGAGAAGCGCTGCCCGAGCCGGTCGAGGAAGGCATCCGGCATCTTCTCCCAGATGCCGACGGTCCGGTCGCCCTGGACGTTCGAGTGCCCGCGCACCGGACAGAGCCCTGCTCCCGGCTTGCCGATGGCGCCGCGCAGCAGCGCGACGTTGGCGACCTGCCTGAGGGTGGCGACGGCGTGCCCGTGCTGTGTCAGACCCATGGCCCAGCAGATGATGATCTTGTCGGTCGCCGCGATCTTCGCCGCGAGCGCCTCGATGTCGGCCCGCGGGATGCCGGACTCGTCGACGATCAGGTCCCATCCGACGGTCGCGACGTGGGCAGCGAGGTCAGCGAAGCCGCTCGTGCGCTCGTCGACGAAGTCACGTGCGACCCCGCCCGTCGCGATGAGGGTCTTGACGACGCCGGTCATGAGGGCCAGGTCGCCGCCGATGCGGACCGGGAGGTGCGTGGAGGCCAGCGGGGTCGCGTGGACGGCCGCCTTCATGGCGCGGAGCGGGCGTCGGTAGCCCTGGGCGAAGTCCTGCGGGTTGCGGACGGACCGCAGCCCCGTCTCGAACAAGGGGTTGATCGAGACGATCTCGGCGCCTGACTCGACGGCCTGCTGCAGCGCCGTCAACATCCGCGGATGGTTGGTCCCCGGGTTCTGGCCCATGACCAGGATCAGCTCAGCCCGGTCGAAGTCGTCCAGGAGGACGGTGCCCTTGCCGATGCCGATGCTGGCGCCGAGCGCTGCGCCGGAGGACTCGTGGCACATGTTCGAGCAGTCGGGCAGGTTGTTGGTCCCGAAGGCGCGGACGAACAGCTGGTAGAGAAACGCCGCCTCGTTGGACGTGCGTCCTGACGTGTAGAACGATGCCTGGTCCGGGTGATCGAGCCCGACCAGGTGCTCGGCCACGACGTCGAAGGCATCGTCCCACCCGATGGGCTCGTAGTGGTCGTGGCCGGGACGCCGGATCAACGGCTCGGTGATGCGGCCGAGCTCGTTGACGAAGCGGTCGGGCTGCGCGCGCAGCGCCGTCAGGCTCCACTCCGCGAACGTCGCTGGAGTCGCGCGGGCGCTCGTGCCCGCGTCGGCGACCGCCTTGGCGCCGTTCTCGCAGAACTCTGCGTAGCTGCGGTGCCGGGGATCCGGCCACGCACATGACGGGCAGTCGAAGCCGTCGTGCTGGTTGACCTCGTGGAGCAGCCGGATGGTGTCGCGTCCGCCCAGCCGGCGCAGCGCGTGACGCGCGGTCTGCAGGACGGCGGGGACGCCGGCTGCGACCTCGTGGGGGGCCTCGACGCGGAGCTTCGTGTGATCGACGGGCGGCTCTGCGCCCTCGACGTGTCGTGTGCTCACGTGGACTCCTCGATGCGGTGGGCGCCGCTGTAGACGTTTCCCCGTCCATCGCGGACGAAACCCACCAGCGTGATGTTGAACTGCTTCGCGACCTCCACGGCGAGGCTCGTCGGCGCGCCGACCGCCGCGACGACGGGCACCCGCGCCACGACGGCCTTCGCGACGAGCTCGTAGCCGATGCGCCCGGACAGCAGCAGGACCTGACCTGTCCAGGCATCGACGCCCTCGCGCAGCCCCGCACCGATCAGCTTGTCGACGGCGTTGTGCCGCCCGACGTCCTCGCGCGCTGCCAGGATCTCGCCGGCCGGAGAACACCTCGCGGCGGCGTGAATGCCGCCGGTCCGCGCGAAGAGCGGCTGCTCGTCACGCAGGCGGTCCGGCAGCGCGAGCACGACGTCAGCGCCAACCCGCACGGGGTCCTCGACAGGGAGAAGACCACGCGCGCTCAGATCCGCGACGATGTCCGAGCCGCACACGCCGCACGCCGACGTCACGACGCGGCTGCGCGCCACGACGACGCCGGCCGGTATCGGCCCCCGCAGGTCGACGGTGACAGTGTTGAACTGCTGCTCGTCCGCGAGCCCCGTGACGCAGTAGCGGGCCCCCGCAAGATCGCTCGACCCGATCAGCAGGCCCTCGCTCGCGGCCCACCCGACCGCGAGGTCGAGGTCGGCGCCGGGCGTGCGCATGGTGACGCCGAGATCAACGACGCGGTCCGTTCCCTGCACGCGGATCTCGAGGGGCTCCTCGGCGACGACGCGATCGTCCGGAGGCCGGGCATCCTCGCCGAGTCGCCGTACGGACACCCTCTGCGAGGCGCCGACGCGACGGCGGACGGGCGTCGTCGCCAGCTCGCTGCCCGCCAGCAGACCGTCGCTGCGCACCATGTTCGCCGTCCTCCCGCGGCGTTGTCGCCGCCCTGCACCGGCGGCCAGCCTAGTGGCGGGGTGCGCAGGCCCGGCAGCCCTTGCCTACTGTCAACCGGGTCCGCCCGCCCGATGGAGACCAGCGTGCCGATCGATCTCGCCACGCTGCGCGCCCGGATGGCGTCGGTCCCGGCACGCGACGACGATCGGGCCAACGCCGCGACGG
>CBDTYW010000117.1:0-10996 GCA_965364735.1 uncultured Nitriliruptoria bacterium | reverse complement strand
GTGAAGACCGGAGGGGGCGGCGGAGGGACGACGACCGGGGCCGGCGGCGGCGGGAGCGGTGGCGGGGTGAAGCTGAAGGGCGGCACGCCGTTGGCCGTCACGCGTCCGGCGCCGAAGACGTAGTGGATCTCCGGGGCGACGCCGAGGATCGAGATGAGCTGGCCGCGGAGCTGGTCGTCCGGGACGATGGCGGTCAGCTCGTTGAGCGGTGCATCTCGGAAGTACGCCTTCATCACCTTGGTGTCGACGATGAAGCGGACGCCCTCCGCCTGGCGGAAGCTCTTGGCGCCGTCGATCTCCTCGGTGTGCGCGACGGCGATCACCTGGATGCCGAGGTTCTCACGGACCTCGTCGGCTCCGGGGAGCACGTTCGGGATCGGGATGAGGCCACCGCCGTCGTCCGGCGGGTCCCCTCCGTCCTTCGGGACGACGCCGTCGTCGTTGACGTCGTAGCCGTAGCCGGCGATCGTGAGCCCGCTGACGCTGGTCACACCTTCGGTCGCGCCGGTCTTGGCGTCGGAGGTGGCGCGCAGGATGGTGCGGACGGAGTCGATCGTGATGATCCCGCCGAGGATGCTGACGTCCTGCGCGCTCGCATCGGTCGTCGCGACCACGAGGCCGTCGGCGATGTGGGTGAAGGACTCAGAGTGTGTGGCGCCGAACCCGAGCTGCGTGGGGTCGGGCGAGTCCGACGTGTCCGCGAACGCCCCGACGTCAATGCCCTTGGCGAAGGAGTTCATCCCGGCACCGAGGCCAGGCGCCTCGGCGGAGGCCTCGTAGTTGTTGTCGACGTCATCGGGGTACTGGGCGCTCGCCTTGATCTGGTAGTCCGGCGCTCCGGGCGCGATCGCGGGAAGGCCGTCGCCGACCGCGGCGCCGGGCCAGACCGAGGACGCGAGTCCACGGGAGACCGGCCCGGTGCCCATGGAGGCCTGGGTGAAGGAGAAGGTGTTCTCGAAGTGCGGTTCGCCCGGGTCGACGGGAACCGGCGCGAACGGCTCGTAGTACTCGATCTTCGCCGGCGAGCCCTCGCCACGAGCCTTGAACCCGCCGAAGGCATCGTCCGACAACCGGATCTCGCTCTCCTGGGCAGCCGCGAACGTCGGCATGCCAGCGATGCCCCCGGTGATCGCGGCTGCGAGCGCAGCAGCGGCCAGGCGTCGGCGTCGCGGCATCGTGGTCATTGGCTTCCTGAGCGTGGAGGGTGTGTCTGGAGTTTCGGCATGCTGTGGACAGAGATCAAGCGGATGGTCGGAGGTCAGGCTGCTTCGCCCAGATAGGCCGCGGCGATGTCCGCTTCGAGGTCCGCAGGCTCACCGACGGCGGTGACGCGACCTCCGACCATGACGACCCCGTAGTCCGAGACCGCGAGCGCGGTCTTGGCGAACTGTTCGACGACCAGCACCGAAACACCTTCCGAAGCGATCTGCGCGAGGACCTCGTAGAGCTCCGAGACGATCAGCGGGGCGAGGCCCATCGAGAGCTCGTCGACGAGCAGCAGCGAGGGGCTCGTGGCGAGCGCGCGGGCCATCGCGAGCATCTGCTGCTCGCCGCCGGACATCTTCCCCGCCAGCTGCTGCTGGCGTTCGCCGAGTCGAGGGAACCTCGAGTAGGCGATCTCCTGGATCTCCTTCTCGGAAGTCTTGCCCGCGTACGCCATGAGGCGCAGGTTCTCCTCGACCGTGAGGTTCGGGAAGACCGAGCGACCCTCAGGAACGGTGCACATGCCGACGCGCGACAGCGCGTCAGCGTTGGCCCCGTTGACGTGGATCCCGCCGACGTGGACGTGACCCGCGGTGGGGTTCATCTGCCCGGAGATGACCTTGAGGGTGGTGGACTTGCCGGCACCGTTCGGGCCGAGCAGCGCGACGACCGCACCCCTCGGCACCTTGAAGCTGACGCCCTTGAGCACCTCGATGCGCCCGTAGGCGGCACGGATGTCGACGACTTCCAGGATGGGCTCGCTCATGCTGCGTCCTCCGTGCCGTCCTCGGGGTCGTCCTCGCCCAGGTACGCGGCTTGCACCTTCGGGTCGGTCCGGATCATGTCCGCCGTTCCCGACGCGATCACGTGGCCGAAGTCGAGGACGTCAATCCAGTCGCAGACCCGCATCACGAGATCGACGTCGTGCTCGACCATCAGGATCGAGACCCCCCGGGAGGCGAGCTCGATCAGCAGGTTGCCGAAGTCGACCGACTCCTCGTCGCTGAGCCCGGACGATGGCTCGTCGAGCAGCAGGATCCGCGGCTGCGTCGTGAGCGCGCGAGCAAGCTCCGTCATCCGGGCCACGCCCGTGGGCACCGAGTCCGCGGGCTGGTCAACGAACGGCTCGACGCCGACGAGGCGGATGGCCTCGGCGGCGGTCGCGCGCGGGTCGCGGGAGTCCCCGGACCACGACTTGTAGATCTCCGCAGCGACGAGGACGTTGTCGAAGACGCTGAGGGATCCGAACACCTCGAGCCGCTGGAACGTCCGGGCCATGCCCATCCGGGCACGCTTCTCGACCGACGTCGAGCTGACGTCCTTGCCGTCGATCAGGATGCGGCCCTCGGTCGGGTCCTGCAGGCCGGTGATGACGTTGAACGTCGTGGTCTTGCCGGCGCCGTTCGGGCCGATGAGGCCAGCCACGCGACCCGGCTCGAGGGTGAACTGGCAGCGGTCGACCGCCGTGATGCCGCCGAAGCGGACGCTCACGTTCTCGACCTCGAGGAGGGGTGCGTCAGACGGTTGCAAGGGACGGCTCCTCAGCTTCGGCGTCGACGTCGGACGTGCGCCCGCCGTCCTCGAGAGCGGCGAGCCCCGAGACCGTGTCGGCCTTCATGAAGTTCTTGCGGAACGCGTTGAAGATCAGCCCCATCGCGCCGTTCGGGTTCTGCCCGACGTAGATCGCGAGGACACCGATCGACATGTACTGCACGCCGGCGGCGTCCTGGATGATCCAGAAGCCGGCGAAGTCCGACCCGAACGACTCCTGCAGGCTCGGGCCGAAGCCGAGCATCATCCCGCCGAGCAGGGCGCCGGAGACCGAGGTGATCCCGCCGACCGCAGCCATCAGCAGCAACGGCAGGGACTGGAAGGCGAGGAAGTCGGTCGCGCCGACCGCCACGCGCATGCCGGCGAAGAACGCGCCACCGACCCCGGCCATCGCCGCGGAGAGCGCGAAGACGAGCACGCGGGTGTTGCGGATGTTGAGCCCGAGCGTCCCGCACGCAGCAGGCGAGTCACGCGTCGCCAGGAGCAGACGTCCGTATCTGCTCCGCCGGAGCTCGAGGACGAAGCCGGCCATCGCGATGAACGCGACCGCGACCAACATCGCGAAGCCGGCCTCGGTCGAGACAAGGCTCGGACGTGACGCCTCGGCGCTGCCGCCGAGGCTGAAGCCCAGACCGTCGTACTCGAAGACCAGCTTCTCCATCGCCTTGGCGAACGCCAAGGTGCCGAGGCCGAGGTAGAGGCCACGGAGCCGCAGCGCCGGGAAGGCGACGATCGCGCCGATGAGCCCGGCGACCACGCCGGCCATGATGACGCTCCAGAGGTTGAACGCTCCGAAGTAGCGACCGACGACGAGCGCGCCGAGGCCGACGAACGTCATCTGCCCGAGGGAGACGTCACCGCCGTACCCGGTGAGCACGACCAGCGAGAGCATGATGAGCGCGAACGCGATCCCGCCGCCGAACGCGGAGACCTGGGCGTTGTCGAGGACGACGTTGATCAGGAACATGCAGATCGCGAGGAACGCACCGGACCCGATGAGGTAGTTGCGTCGACTCGGCAGCCGGGCGAGCGTGGCGCCGTCGAGCGCACCGATCCGCAGCTTCTCCATCGGCAGGACGAGCATGACGACGAACAGCACGATCGTCGGGAGCGCCGCACGCAGACCGGAGAGCAGGGTGTTGAAGTCGGCCTTGAAGTCGTCGGGGAGGAAGCCGGTGACGTAGACGAAGTACTGGATGGCGAGGCCGACGACGAGCGCGCCACCGAAGGTCTGGGGCAGCGACTTCAGGCGTCCGAACATCGCCGCCGCGAAGGCGTTGATGACGAGGAAGGTGAGGAGGAAGTACTCGAGGCCGACCTCGTTCTGGTTGACGAGCAGGATCCCGGCCAGCGCTGCCAGCCCGGATCCGATCGCCCACGAGATGCCAGCGAGCTGGCCGGGCTTCGCGCCGTGCAGCTGGAGCAGGGTGCGGTTGTCGACGATGGCCCGCATGCCGATGCCGGTCCGGGTGGTGTTGAGCAGCAGGTACATCCCGCCGGCGACCGCGAAGGCGATGAAGAAGGTGAGGAGCTGGTCGAACGAGACGTTGACGGTGCCGACGCCGACGCTGCGGGTGCCGAAGAACGACTGGACGCCACGTCCCGCGGACGGCCAGACCGACTGGGCGAACCCGATGAGGAAGATCATGAGGCCGACCGTGACCGTCACCTGCTGGGTCACCGTCGCGGTGGTCAGCTTGCGCATGATCACGCGTTCGAGGAACAGCCCGAACAGGGGCGCGATCACGAAGACCGTCAGCAGCGCCGCGACCGGGGCAGGCATCGACGGCAGCCAGAACGGCCGGTCGGTGTTGAACGCCAGCGACCAGTACACGAACGCCATGACCATGCCGATGGCGCCGTGCGCCATGTTGAACACGTTCGAGGTGGCGTAGGTGATGACGAGGCCCGAGGCGGCGATGGCGTAGGCCGCGCCGACGACCAGACCGAGGACGGTCAACCTGATCAGTTCATCCATGTCACGTGTTTCCTCCCGGTGACGCCGGCCCGCAGACCGTCGCCCTGGATGTTCTTCTCAGCTGGTCGAGACGACCTTGTTGTCACAGCGGAAGCCGGATGACGGCGACGTCCGGACGAACTTGCCGCCCTGGATCGTGACCAGGATCACGCAGTCCGAGGGAGCCTTGGTCCCGACGTCCTGCGGCGGGATCAGGCCGTTGCCCGTGTAGCCGCGGACCCCCTTGACGTAGTCGAGCAGCTTCGCGCGCGTGGGCTCCGGACCGATTGCCTTCAGGCCCTCGATGAAGTTGGCCGACGCGGACCATGCGTAGAGCCCGAGGCCGGTGGGCTTCGCATCGGGATCGACCGACTGCAGCCACGCCGCGTACTTGTCGAGCTCCGCGTTCCCCGACTCCTCGACGAGGACACCCGTCGCCGCGATCATCGCGCCCTCGACGTCCGTGCCGCCGGTCTTGATGAGGTCCGGGGTGTAGACGTTGGCCTGCAGCGCGTAGACCTTCGGGGTGAAGTTCTGCTCTCGCATGGTCTGCGCGAGCTTCGCGGCCTGCTGGTAGGCGCCCTGGATGGTGACGAACTCGACACCCTTGTTCTTCATCTCGATGACGAAGGTCGCGTAGTTGGTCTCGGTGACGTCGATCGGCTGGTCGTAGACCCACGTGTAACCGATGTTCTTGGTCCCACCGATGTTCTGGCGAGTCTGGAACTGCGTCGTCGCGTTGTTGATCCAGAGGTATGCCGCCTTCTTGACCGCCTCGGGGTGCTGCTCCTTCCAGTACTGGTACTCGCTCGTCGGAAGCAGGCCCGGCTTCATCGCGTCCATCCCGTAGACCGTCGCGGCCTCCTGGAGCGAGCCGTTGACCGCTGCGGTGCGCAGGTCTGGGATGCCGCAGCCATTGACGGCCGAGGTGGCGCCATCGTCCGCGGCAGACATCGAGCCGACCGCGGCGAAGGCCTCGTCACAAGCGGCGAGGTAGGCCTGACGGTTGCCGGTCGAGTCGAGCTTCGAGTCACGCGCGACCAGCCGGATCTGACGTCCGAAGACGGTCCCCTCGGTCTGGGCGAACATGTTGAAGTAGGCCTGCGTGGCTTGACGAGCGTCGGCGAAGATGCCCGGGACCGGGCCCGTGACGTCGGCGACGTTGAAGACGACGATCTCGGTCGCCGTGACGCCGACGTCGGTCGCACCGCCGTTGCCACCTGCCGGCGCGGCACGGGTGTCAGCAGGCTGTGCGGGCGCCTGTGTCGTCGGCGACGACGTTGGCTGACCCGAGGGGGCAGGCTGTGACGGGGTCCCGGATCCGCCTGACGTCGGCGCCGCCGTCGGCGCAGCGGTCTGACCGGGCGCCGTCGCGCTCGGCGCAGGCTGACCCGGTGTGCCCGGGGCGGATGTCTGGGCAGGCGTGCCCGGATCCGTGTCCGTCGGTACCGAGCCGGGCGGCAGCGTTCCGGGCGGCACGGTGCCACCTTGGTCCGGGTTGGCCGCGGGAAGCCCGAAGGACCCGCCGATGGCGAGCGCTTCTTGCTCCTCGGTCAGCCGAGCACCGCACGCGGCGCTCACCAAGGACAACGTCAACACGAGCGCGGCAAGTCGTCGAGCCTGCAACAGTTCCACCTTCCTGAAGCGACGGTTGCGCCCGAAGGCTGCAGATCTGTCGCTCGGTCCTTCGTTGGAAATCGATCGTCGGGTTCTTCACGCGGTCAACGGCGACATACGAACAAAGGTACGCACGAAGCCGCAGAACTTCTCAGGCGGTCCAAGATCGCGCACCGTGCAGGCATTCACCACGTTGAGCGAACAGATCTGACGCTCAGCGACCTTCGATCTTGTGCATGTTCTTCCAGATCAGGCCCGGGATCAGCCGCGCGGCCCGCGCCCCCTTGGCTGCTTCGCCCGGCAGTACGTACAGACGGCCGCGCTCGAGGTCGTCCTCGATCGCGTCGAGGACGTCGTCGGCCGGCATGGGTTCGTCGCCTTCGCTCATCACCTTCGGGTTCGAGGTCACCTGCGCGAGCAGCGGGGTCTGGACCATGGGTGGGCAGACGATCGCGAACCGGAGGCCGGACTCCTGGTTCTCGTGCGCCAGGATCTCGGCGAACATCTTGACCGCTGCTTTCGACGCGCAGTACGCGCCGAAGTGCATCACGGGCAGGAAGCCGGTCAGCGACGAGAAGATGATCTGGTCGCCACGACGACGCTCCAGCATCCCGGGCAGCGTCGCCATCACGGTGTTCACGACGCCCTTGTAGTTGACGTCCATGATGGTGAACATCGTCTCGACGGGCATGTCGACGAGCAGGTCGGTGGGCATGATCCCTGCCGCTGCGACCGTGCGGTCGATCGGTCCGAGCTCTGCCCCGACGCGAGCGACCACCTCGTCGACCGCCGCCGAGTCCGTCACATCACACCGGTACGTCGTGATGCGGTCCGAGGACGTTGCCGTCTTCTCGAGCCCTTCACCGTTGATGTCGAGAGCAGCCACGCGCGCACCCTCCAGCGCCAGCCTCTCGCATGCACGTTGTCCCATGCCGCTGCCGCCGCCGGTGACCAACGCCACCTTTCCCCTGAACGCCATGCACGATCTCCGCATCGTCCCACACCAACCGAACCACCGTGCCCGAGGCTACGGGCCGGAAGCGAAGTTCTCCACTGCTTCCTGACGACCCGTCAGATCGCGCGCACCCCGACGGCGCGTCAGCTGTCCGCTTCGTCCTCGATGATCGCGAGCGCGACCTTGGGGCAGCCCGCCACCGCGGCACGCGCTGTCGTCTCGTGCTCAGCACGGACGCGAGGCTGGAGCACCTGCAGGATGTCGTCATCGCGCAGGTGGAAGACCTCGGGCGCCATCTGCTCACAGATGCCGTTGGCTTCACAGACGTCATGGTCGACGCGGACTCGCATGTTCGTGCTCCCTCCGAGTGGACGCCGGATCTCGACGGCCACAAGTTCTTGGATCGTCCGGGACGATCATCCAGTCTGTGCCGCCTGGTCGGGCACGACGCCCTCGTCGTCACCGATCACGGCCTCCATCAGCTCGCGGAGGCCGGCCTCGATGTCGGCGATGAGCGGACGGATGTCGGGCACGGTGTCACGGTCCGCGACGACGCCGATGTGCATCTGGTCGACGTAGCTGACGACGGTGATGTTGAGCGCCTGCCCGTGGATGACGGGACCGATCGGGTACATCGCATCCATCCGAGACCCGGCCATGTAGATGTGGAACGGAGGGCCGGGCACGTTGGACAGCGTGATGTTCGCGATCGGCGGGTGGTGCTTGGCGAGCCCGGCGCGTGAGTAGAACCGGAACGCCTGGGCGGCCACGGCAGGCGGGGCGAACTCGCTCCACTCCTGCATCATCGTCGCCGCGACGGCGCCGAGCTGCTCCTTCGCCGGCTTCGTCGCCAGGTTGATGAGCCGGAGCTGCTCGGCCGGATCGTCGACGTCGTCGTAGAACGGCACCGTCATCCCCGAGACCTGGTTGCCTCCGGACTCGGCCGCTTCGCCGCGACCGCGGATCGAGATCGGCACCGCGGCGACCAGGGTCTCCCCAGGATCCTCGCCGTTGGCGCGGAGGAACTTGCGCAGCCCCCGTCCGCACATGGCCAGGACGACGTCGTTGACCGTGCAGCCCGCTGCCTTCTTCACGCTCTTGACGTCGTCGAGCGAGACCTTGCCGAGGGTGATCTGCCGGTGCGGCCCGATCTCGCCGTTCAGGAAGGTCCGCGGCCCGATGATGCGGATGTCGGCGTCCTTGCCCTCACCCCGCACCTTCCAGCTCACGGTGTCGATGACCGCGGTCGTGGTCCGCTGAGCGGCCATGACGAGCTGCCACGGGCGCCGCGCGACGCCAGCGATCGAGCCGCCGACGAGCTCGGCCGACGACGGCGCCCTGCTCGGCGACCACTCCTGCTCTGGCGGATCAACGACCCGACGCTCGGGGCTGAGGTCGAGCAGCTGGATGAGCGCCGCGTTGCCGCCCATGCCGTCCACGATGACGTGGTGCGCCTTGGTGACCCACGCCCACCTGCCGCCCTCGAGACCCTCGACGACGTAGGACTCCCACAGCGGACGGCGACGGTCCAGCGGCCGCCCGGCAACGCGGGCGATGAAGTCCTCGAGCTCGCGCTGGCCCCCGGGCGCCGGCAGCGCCGCGCGACGGAGGTGGTAGTCGAGGTCGAAGTCCGGGTCCTCGATCAGCACCGGGTTGTCGAGCTGGAACGGCACCTCCATGATCCGTTGCCGGAACGGCGGGAACAGGTGGGCACGCTCGATGTGCAGCTCACGGACGCGATCGAAGATCTCGCCGGGGTCGCCTGTGGCGTCCTCCATGGTCGACGGGTCGAAGACCCCGCCGAAGACCACGTTCATGTGCGTCGTCGGCGTCTCCATGTAGAGGAAGATCGCGTCCTTGCCGGGAACCCTGACCGCCACGATCACCTCAGTGTGGTTGGGCCGCGCGTGAAGCGTGACTCTGGGAAGAGGATGCCACCTCTTGGGTCAGCCCGCCGCAGCCGCAGCCTCGGCGGCCTCGCGCTCGGCCCGCTTGGCCATCATCTGCTTGATCATGTCGAAGATCGGCATCTCCTCCTGACCAACGCGCTGATCGAGCGTGTCGGCGATCTCCTCGGGCGTCCACTGCCCGTCCTTGATCATCGAGCGGAGCTCGCGGGGCTGCGACCACACGGCGATCTTGCCGGCAGACGCGGTGTAGATCTGGCCGGTGATGTGCTTGGCGCGGTCGGACAGCAGGAACAGCACCATCGGGGCGACGTCCTCGGCCGTGCCGACGTCCGGGAGATCCATCGGCACGTTGTCCGACATGCGGGTCTTGGCGACCGGAGCGATCGCGTTCGCGGTGACGCCGTACTTCTTGAGCCCGACGGCCGCGGAGCGGGTGAGCGAGACGATCCCGCCCTTGGCCGCCGCGTAGTTGGCCTGGGCGATCGATCCCTGGAACGCGCCGGACGTGAAGGCGACCAGCGAGCCCGACTTCTGCTTGCGCATGGCCGCGGAGGCCGCGCGGAACACGGTGAAGTGGCCCTTGAGGTGGGTCTCGATGACCGGGTCCCAGTCCTCCTCGGTCATGTTGAACAGCATCCGCTCGCGCAGGATCCCGGCGACGCAGACCGCCCCGTCGATGCGACCGAAGGTGTCGATGGCGGTCTGCACGATCCGCTCGCCGCCCTCCATGGTGGCGACCGTGTCCGCGACCGCGACGGCCTCGCCGCCTGCGTCACGGATCTCCTGGACGACCGCGTCCGCGACCTCGCTCGACGGGTCGCTCCCGTCCATCGAGACGCCGTAGTCAGCGACGACGACCTTGGCTCCCGCGGCTGCGGCGCTGATCGCCACGGCGCGGCCGATCCCCCGGCCTGCGCCGGTGATCGCGATGGACTTGCCCTGGAGGAACCCGCTCATGCTCGGCTCACCTGTGTCGATACGGTGCGACGACCCCAGTATCTGACGGGTCGTCAGAAACGACGCTAGCCAAGCCGAGGTGCCGGTCACCAACCGCGCCCCGCGAACCGCCGAGGTCACCAGCATGACCCAGTCCGCTCATGGCCTGCCAGAGCCGCCCCCGCTCGGCGAGACGATGCTGCGCGAAGGTTCCTTCGCCGGACGCACGGTCGTCGTGACCGGTGGCGGAACCGGCCTCGGACTCGGCATCGGTCGTGAGTTCGCACGGCTCGGCGCCACGGTCGTCGTGGCCAGCCGGTCCGTGGGCCACCGGATGGCCGGGGTGGCCGCGCTGACCGAGGTCGGCGGGCCGACGCCGCTGGAGGTCGCGCTCGACGTCCGCGACCCGGACAACGTCGACGCGATGATCGCGGACGTCGTCGGGCGGACCGGGCGACTCGACGTGCTCGTCAACAACGCGGCCGGCAACTTCCCCGCCCCGGCTGAGGACCTGTCCCCCAACGCCTGGCGCGCCGTCACCTCCATCGTGCTGGACGGCACCTTCTTCTGTGCCCGCGCCTTCGCACGTCACCACCTCGCCGCCGGCACCACGGGCAACGTCATCAACATCGGCGCGTCCTACGCCTGGACCGGCGGCCCCGGGTTCGCGCACTCCGCCGCGGCCAAGGCCGGCGTCAAGAACCTCACCGAGACCCTCGCCGTCGAGTGGGCGCCCTACGGGCTCCGCGTCAACGGGCTGGTCCCGGGCCTCTTCCCGCACGAGGACGAGACCGCCGACATCCGCTCCGTCCCCGGACGCGGCGACGCGGAGGCCGAGCGCGTCAGCGCGCCGGCGCTCCGCCCCGG
>CBDTYW010000116.1:0-11013 GCA_965364735.1 uncultured Nitriliruptoria bacterium | reverse complement strand
GGGACCGGCGGCCGCCCGCGAGCGACTCCAGCTCACCCTCCAGCAGTTCGTCACCTCGGTCGAGGCCAGCGGGAACATCACCGTCCTGCGGACACCGCCCGCCTGCGCCAACCCGGTCGCGAGCGCCATCGATCTCGCCGAGCTCGAGACCGTGCTGGCGTCGGTCGCCGGTGATGACACCGTCCTCGTCGTCGCGACCGAAGGCACCACCGGTGCCGAGCTCGCCAGCAGCTTCCGTGAGCTCATCGCCTGAGCGTCCGACCCACGCAGCCAACAAGCCCCCGCCACGAACATGAAGGCACGTCCATGAGCAACCCCCGCATCGTCCTCGCCTACTCCGGCGGCCTCGACACCTCCGTCGCCATCCAGTGGCTCAAGGAGAACAAGGGCTACGACACCATCGCCTGCGCCGTCGACGTCGGCCAGGGCATCGACGACCTCGACGAGATCAAGCAGCGCGCCTATGACTGCGGCGCGGTCGAGGCGGTCGTCGTGGACGCCAAGGAGGAGTTCGCCCGTGACTTCATCGCGCCGGCGCTGAAGGCCAACGCGATGTACATGGGCAAGTACCCGCTCGTGTCCGCGCTCTCGCGCCCCGTGATCGTCAAGCACCTCGTCGCGACCGCTCGGGAGCATGATGCCCAGGCCGTCGCCCATGGCTGCACCGGCAAGGGCAACGACCAGGTGCGTTTCGAGGTCGGCACGATGTGCCTCGCACCCGACCTGATCTCCGAGGCGCCGATCCGTGAGTGGGGCCTCACCCGCGACGCCGCCATCGAGTGGGCCAACGAGCGCAACATCCCGATCCCGATCACGTCCAAGGCGTCGCCGTACTCGATCGACGAGAACGCGTGGGGCCGGACCGCTGAGTGCGGGATCCTCGAGGACCCGTGGGCCGCACCGCCCGAGGAGGTCTTCGAGCGGACCGTGTCGCCGAAGGACGCACCGGATGACGAGGAGGAGGTCACCATCACCTTCGCCAAGGGCCTGCCGGTCATGCTGGACGGCAAGGAGATGCCGCTGGACCTGCTCGTCGCCGAGATCGACCGACGTGCTGGCGCCCACGGCGTGGGTCGCATCGACATGATCGAGGACCGTCTCGTGGGGATCAAGAGCCGCGAGATCTACGAGTGCCCGGGAGCGATCACGCTCATCACCGCGCACCGTGACCTCGAAGACCTCTGCCTCGAGCAGGAGCTTGCCGAGCACAAGCGGTCCGAGGAGGGACGCTACGCCCAGCTGATCTACAACGGCCTGTGGTTCGGGCCGCTGAAGAAGGCGCTCGACGGCTTCATGGACGAGGCGTCCACCTACGTGTCCGGCGAGGTCCGCATGTCGCTCTACAAGGGGTCGGCGAGCGTGGTGGGACGTCGGTCCGACCAGGGGCTCTACGACTACGACATGGCGACCTACGACACCGGCGACCAGTTCGACCAGACGCTCGCCGAGGGCTTCGTGAAGCTCTGGGGTCTGCCGCTCAAGACCTGGGCCGCCCGTGCCCGCGAGGTCGCCAACCGCGCCTGACGAGTGGAGCAGTCGTGGCTCGCATCACGACCGACCTCGCCGAGGTCGACCTCGACCTCGTCGCCCGCGCGCTGTCCCAGGACGCCTACTGGGCGCTGGGGCGGACGCGCGTCGTCATCGAGCGCAGCTTCCGCAACAGCAATGTGGCCGCTGCGCTCGACGACGACGGGGCGACGGTCGGGTTCGCCCGCGCGGTGACGGACACCGCCACGTTCGCGTGGTTGTGCGACGTCTGGGTCGAGCCTGCCCATCGCGGGCGGGGTCTCGGCAAGCAGATCGTCACCACGCTCGTCGGACACCCTGATCTCGCGGACGTGTACCGCTGGATGCTCAAGACCCGCGACGCGCACGACCTCTACCGGGGCGCCGGCTTCGTCGACCTGACCGATCCCGACCGGTGGATGCAGCTGTTCACCTCGCATGCCTGACCGGAAGACCTGAGATGACCAGCAACGATGACGCCGTCGACTCCGGACGCCTGTGGGGCGCGCGCTTCGCGAAGCCGCCGGCTGAGGCCGCGTGGCAGCTCGGGGTGTCGACGCACTTCGACGTGAAGCTCGCCCACCAGGACCTGGACTCCTCGATCGCCCATGCCGGCGAGCTGCTCCGCATCGGGATCCTCGACGCCGCCGAGCACAGCGCGATGGCCGGGGCGCTCACCCGATGCCACACGCTCTTCGACGACGACACCTTTCCCCTCCGCGATGACGACGAGGACGTGCACGGCGCCATCGAGCGCTGGCTCGTCGAGGAGCTCGGCGAGGTCGGCGGCAAGCTGCGCGCCGGCCGTTCTCGCAACGACCAGATCGCGAACGACCTGCGGCTGTTCTGCCGGGACGCCTGTGACGGGCTCATCGCGATGGTCCGCGACGTGCAGGCGGCCCTCTGTGACCAGGCTGAGGCGCACCTCGACTGGCTCGCACCCGGGCACACGCACCTGCAGCGCGGCCAGCCGGTGGTCCTCGGTCACCTGCTGCTGTCGTGGTGCTGGATGCTGGACCGCGACGCCGGTCGGCTGGAAGACGCCCGCAAGCGGCTCAACGTCTCCGTCCTCGGCTCCGGGGCGCTCGGCGGCGTGACGATCGGGCTGGACCCGGCAGCCTACGCCGCCGCGCTCGGCTTCGACGGGGTCGCGGAGAACTCGATGGACGCGGTCGCGAGCCGTGACTTCGCCGTGGAGGTGCTCTCGGCCTGCGCGATCCTCGCCGTGACGTGTTCGCGCATCGGTGAGGAGCTCGTGCTGTGGTCGATGTCGGACCTCGCGTTCGCGCGGCTGGGCGACGACTTCTCGACCGGCTCCTCGATCATGCCGCAGAAGCGCAACCCGGACACCGCGGAGCTCGTCCGTGGCAAGACCGGCCGCGTCGTCGGCGACCTCATGGCGCTGCTCACGATCACCAAGGGGCTGCCGCTCACCTACAACCGCGACCTCCAGGAGGACAAGGAGCCGGTGTTCGACGCCGTCGACACCCTCAGCCTGGTCCTGCCCGCGCTCGCAGGGACGATCGCGTCGCTGACGTTCGACCGCGACCGGCTCGAAGCCGCGAGCGCGGGCGGCTTCTCGCTCGCCACCGACCTCGCGGAGGAGCTCGCCCGTCGCGGCGTCCCGTTCCGCGAGGCCCACGAGGTGGTCGGTGGGCTCGTGAAGCTCGCCGAAGGCCGGGGCCACGACCTCGACGGCCTCACCGCGGATGACCTCGTCGCGGCACACCCCGCGCTCGACGGTGACGTGACCGAGCTGCTCGACGTCCGGTCTGCCGTCGCGCGTCGCGACAGCACCCTCGGGACGGCCCCGGCCTCGGTCCGCGCACAGCTGGCGCAGGCACGGGAGCGCTGTCGGCCGGCCTGAGGGCTCCCGGACCCGAGGAGAGGTCAAGTTGGCCCCGTCGGGACCGACGGGGGAGGGGTGAACCACCTCATCCAACGCAACGGGCTCTCGGCCCGTCCGCTCCTGCTGGCCGCAGGGGCGATCTCGTGCGCGTTCGTGCTGCTCGGTCTGCTCGTCCCGGACCTGATCGGGCAGATCGCGGCGGTGGGAGCGGTCATCCCGCTGACGATCGGGGCTGCAGCCCTGCTGCGCGCTGGCCGTGACGTCGCGGTCGTTCCCACGGAACCTGCGCGCGCGCTCGGGCTCGGCATGCTGCTGAGCGCGGTGGGCCTCACCGTCAGCGTGGTGATGCAACCCGCGCTGGACAGCCAGCTGGTCATGTCGCTCGGCGAGCTCATCCTGACCTTCGGCGCCATCTCCATCGCCGTCGGTCTGCACATCTTCCCCGGGGCGCCCGAGGACCCAGAGCGGCAGACCCGGCTCGCGGTCGACGTCTTCTTCGTCGCCCTCGTGGCCTTCTCCGGTGCCTGGGTCCTGCATCTCGACCCGGAGCTCTCGCGCTGGACGTGGTCCGTCTCGCTGCACGTGGGCGTGACCGTTGCCGCCGCGATGGCCCTCGGGACCGGCCTCCAGGTCCTCACCACCCACCGACACGGCCTGCAACGACGCGCGGCTGTGGCGATCGGGACAGGGTTCATCGCCACGTTCATCGGCGTCATCGTCCTGATGGAGCTGACCGGGGAGGGCCACGTCGGCTGGTGGGCACCGTTGCTCTCGGGCATGCCGGCTGCTGGGGCCACCCTGCTGTTGTCGCTCGCGTTCCCGCAGGAGTCGGTGGAGTCGGAACGCATCACGGCGAAGGGTCATCACGAGGCGGAGTCGCGGATGACGACGGGCGTCGTGGCGGTCGCCGCGATCATCTGGGTCGCCAGCGTGTTCACGATCGGCATCGACCGCGTGGTCGCCATGATCGGCTGCGCGGTCTTCGTGGTCGGCAGCCTTGGATACGTGCTGTCGCTCCGGAGCCGTCAGATCGAGCTCGTCGGCCTCAGCAAGGCCGCTGATGATCGCGGCCGTCAGCTGGAAGGGCAGGCAGCGCGGTTTGAGGCGATGATCGCGAACTCCAGCGACTACGTGCTCCTCATGGACCCGCAGGGTCGCGTCCGCTACCAGTCCTCCTCGGTACGTCGGATGCTGGGGCACGTCCCGTCCGTGGAGGTCATCGAGGATCTGCTGCACGCCGACGACCGTCAGGTCCTCACCAGCCTCCTCACCCGTGCACGTGCGTCCACGCCCGATCCGGTGGTCGCCCGGCTCCGGTTCCTTCACAGCGACGGCACCCACCGGGTCCTCGAGTCGATGGCGACCGACCTCACCGAAGACCCGAACGTCGATGGGGTCATCCTGAACAGCCGCGACGTCACCGAACGCCGTGACCTCGAGCGCCGCCTGTCCTGGCGGGCCACCCACGACACCCTCACCACGCTCGCGAACCGCGACCTGCTGATCGCCCGCGTCCGCCGGGCGCTCGTGTCCTCGAACGAACGCCCCGGCCCCCGCCCGTCGGTGCTCTTCATCGACCTCGACGGGTTCAAGACGGTCAACGACACCCTCGGGCACAGCGCCGGTGACGACCTCCTGCGCCTCGTCGCAGAGCGCCTCCGTCACTCGACGCGGGGCGCGGACCTCGTCGCCCGTCTCGGGGGCGATGAGTTCGGTGTCCTGCTCACGGGCTCGACGGCACGCTCGGCCCAGCCAGTCGCCGTGCGGATCCTCGACGCGCTCCGCGAGCCCTTCGACCTCCAGGGCAGCGAGGTGCGGGTGAACGGATCCATCGGGATCGCCGAGGCCAAGGAAGGGGTTTCCGTCGACGACCTGCTGGTCCAGGCCGACCTCGCGATGTACGCGGCGAAGGGAGCTGGCGGCAACCGGCACATGCACTTCGACCCGGCCATGAACGCTGACGCCGCAGAGCGTCTCGACCTGCACACCCGTCTGCGCGACGCCATCACGATCGGCAAGATCGAGGTCCTCTACCAGCCGGTGATCGAGGCCTCGACGGGGCGCATCGTCTCCGCGGAGGCGCTGTCCCGCTGGGACGACCCGCACGTCGGCAAGGTCTCGCCGTTGCGCTTCATCCCGCTCGCCGAGGACACCGGCCTCATCGTTCGGCTCGGCCGCCACGTCCTGGACCAGGCGATCGAGACGATCGCGCTCTGGCACGACCTGAACCCCGAGACCGCCGGCACGATCGCGGTGAACGTCTCGGCCCGCGAGCTCAACGAACCCTCGTTCAGCGCATGGATCTCTGCCACCTTGCAGCGGCACTCGGTGTCGCCCGAGCTCCTGACGCTGGAGATCACGGAGCGTCTCCTCGTCGAGCCGTCCGGGCCCGTGATCGAGAACCTCGAGACCCTGCGACGCGCCGGCATCAGCATCGCGATCGACGACTTCGGCACGGGCTACTCCTCGCTGTCCATGCTCGACCATCTCCCGGCAGACGTGCTCAAGATCGACCGCGCGTTCATCGTCGGGCTGACACCGGACACCGCACGTCATTCGTTGGCCGGCGTCATCGTGCAGCTCGCCCGCACGCTGGGCATGAAGACGGTCGCTGAGGGCGTCGAGACGGCGGACCAGCACGCGTCGCTCCAGTTGCTCGGATGCACGCACCTCCAGGGCTTCCGGTTCGGCCACCCCGACTCGGCCGCGGCGTTGGTGGAACGCACCGCCGTCCCGGCGATCAGGACCGCGTCATGAACGCCCCCGCTCAGCTCGGAGCCACGACGCGCGTCGCGATCGCTGTTGCTGCGGTCGCCTTCCCCTTGGTGTTGCTCGTCCTCGAGCAGGGATCGGCGTTTGCCGTCGCGGTCGGCGGCATCGGGATGATCGCGGCCGCAGCGACCTCTACAGTCCTCCTCCACCGTGCGTCGCGGCTGCGACACGGAGGGGCGATGCTGCGATGGCTCAGCCTGGCCTTCGGCTGCTTCGCCCTCGGCCGGGTCGTCTTCTGGGCGCTCGAGTGGGCGGGCCGAGACAGCACGTTTCCGTCGGTCGCCGATCCCTTCTTCGTCGTCACCTCGGTCCTGGTCCTCGTCGCGTTCACCCAGGCACCCGGCGTGCCGGAACGCGGGACGAGCCGCGTCCGCGTCGGCCTCGACGGCCTGATCCTCGCGACCGCGATGTCGGCTGCGTTCTGGTCGGTCTTCAGCGAGCCGCTGGGCCTGCGTGGTGCAGCCACCAGCGTCGAGCGGATGCTCGTGGCCTTCTACCCGCTGACGGTCGGCGCCGGCATGGCCGTCGTCCTGATCGTGGTGTGCTTCTTCACGCACGGCTGGCGGTTGCGCACCGTCGCCGGCTACTCGATGGGGATGGCGTCGGGCCTGGTGGCCACGTTGCTCTACGGGTCGGAGCAGATCGCTGGTCGCTATGACTCCAGCCACCCGCTCACCGGCCTCTGGGCGATCGCGGTGCTCCTCCCTGCCGTCGTGGCCTACGGGCAGGATCACGCGTGGATCCACGCGGACACCGCGATGGTTCGCCGGGGCAGCCTCGTGGTCCCGTACGGCTCGATCGCGGTTCCCTCGGTGCTGCTCGTGCTCGGCTGGTCCGATGGTCCTCCTGACCCGGTGCTCGTTGGGGCGCTCGCGCTCATCGCGCTCACCCTGGCCGCACGGCACACCCTCGCCCTGACCGACAACCAGCGGCTCATCAAGGACCTCGAAGCGCGCGCCGCCGACGACCGCGACCAGCTCGTCTTCGCTCGTGGCCGCTTCACCGCGCTCGTCGAGCACTCCTCGGACCTGCTCCTCGTCGTCACTCCCGGCGGACGCATCCGGTACGCATCCCCGTCCGTCCTCGACTTCGTCGGGTCCGACGGCGCCGAGCAGCCACTCGGAACCTGGGTGCACCCCGATGACCTCGAGTCCGTCGCCGGCATGATCAAGGTCGCTCAAGGACGCGCCGGGCGCACCGTCCGGGGACAGGTCCGGCTGCGCCACAACGACGGGAGCTGGCGGATCGTCGAGGTCCTCGCGAACGACCGGACCAGCGATCCGGCTGTCGAGGGCATCGTCGTCAACGGACGTGACGTCACCTCGCGACAGCGACTCGAGGACGACCTGAACTGGCGTGCCTCCCACGACACGCTGACCGGCATCCCCAACCGTGAGCTGATGCGCACGCGGATCGATCAGGTCCTCGCGCGCGGTGTCGAGCAACAGCGTCGCCTGCGCGTCATGTTCGTCGACCTCGACGGGTTCAAGGACATCAACGACACGCTCGGCCACTCCACCGGCGACGAGCTGCTCCGCATCGTCGCGCACCGGATCCAGAACGAGCTCCGCGACGGTGACCTCGTCGCCCGGCTCGGGGGTGACGAGTTCGCGATCGTCCTACCCGGCGCCGGGGACGGCGTCGCCGAGGGTGTCGCCGCGAGGGTGCTCGTGAGCCTGCGTCGTCCGTACGACGTCAACGGCACCCAGATCATGGTCCGCGCCTCGATCGGGGTCGCGGCACCGCTGGTCGCCGACGAGTCCGGTGAGGCACCGACGGTCGATGACCTGCTCGCCCGGGCTGACCTCGCCATGTACGCGGCGAAGGGTCTCGGCGGCGACCGCTCCGTGCGCTACGACGCAGGGATGAACGAGGAGGCCAGCCAGAAGCTCGCGCTCGCGATGCGGCTGCGACAGGCGCTGGACGACCGGACCATCGAGGTCGTCTATCAGCCCATCGTGGACCTGCACGACGGTGTGCTTCGCGGTGTCGAGGCGCTCGCCCGATGGAACGACCCGCAGCTCGGCGAGATCTCGCCGGACCGGTTCATCCCGCTTGCCGAGGAGACCGGCATGGTCGGACGGCTCGGACACCACGTCATGTCCACCGCCATCGCCGACATCGCGCGATGGATGGAGATGGACATGGAGCACGTCCCTCGGATGGCGATCAACGTGTCGGGCCGTCAGCTCGCGGACACGTCGTTCAGCGCGTCGCTCGACGCGCTGCTCCAGGAGTGCGACGTCCCGCCATCCATGCTGACGCTCGAGATCACCGAGGAAAGCCTCGTGGAGGCGAGCGAGTCTGCCATCGACGCCCTCACGATGCTGCAGAGAAGCGGCGTGGAGATCTCGGTCGACGACTTCGGCACCGGGTACTCGTCGCTCGCACACCTCCACCGACTGCCGGTGGACGTGCTCAAGATCGATCAGGGATTCGTCGCGTCGATGGGGACCGACGCGACGCGTCGGTCACTGGCCGGGGCGATCGTGCAGCTCGCGCACTCGCTCGACCTCGAGGTCGTTGCCGAGGGCATCGAGACCGTGGCCCAGCGTCGAGCCCTTGCGCTCGTCGGATGCGAGCGCGGACAGGGCTGGCTCTTCGGCCGAGCCGTCGCGATCGACGAGCTGCTCACCCACTGGGTCGCCGGCGGGCTGAGGGCGGCCGGCTGACGGCAGCACCTGAGGTCAGGGCCTGCCGGTAGCGTCGCGGCGCGACGGCGACAGGGCTTCCGATGGCAGGCACCAACACCCAGGTCGTGCGGCTCCTCAACGAGCTCGCACAGCTGACCGAGCTCGAGGACGGCTCCTCTCAGTCCTTCCGCGTGCGGGCCTACCAGAACGCTGCGCGTGCGGTGGAAGGGCTCACCACCGACGTCGCGGAGATGACGGCGTCCAAGCTCGCGGCCGAGAAGGGGATCGGGAAGTCGACGGCCGCGAAGATCCGCCAGTTCGTCGACGAGGGCGTCATCGACAAGCTCGAGACGCTCCGCGAGCAGCACCCGCCGGGCAAGCTCGAGCTGCTGCGCATCAACGGCCTCGGCGCGAAGACCGTCCAGCTGCTCGACGAGGCGCTGCAGGTCCGCTCCGTCGAGGATCTTCGCGCTGCCATCGACGATGGCCGCATGGCGAAGCTGCCCGGCATGGGCGTGAAGACCATCGAGAACCTGAGGGCCTCGCTCGACGCGGTCGGTGCGGGCTCCAAGGATCGTCGCGTCCCGTCCTGGCAGGCCCTGCCGATCGCACGTGAGCTCGTCGCTTCGATCACCGCGCTGCCCGAGGTCCTCCGCGCCGAGTACGCCGGATCACTGCGGCGCATGCGCGAGGACATCGGCGATCTCGACATCCTCGCCGCGGTCGCGGACATGGACGACGCCCCCGCGGTGATGGAGGCGTTCCGGAGCATGGATCTCGTCGACGAGGTCGTGGCGTCGGGCGAGACGAAGACGACGATCAGGACCCGGGAGCTGCTCCAGGTCGACCTGCGCGTCGTCGACGACTCTGCCTTCGGGGCGGCGCTGGTCTACTTCACGGGCTCGAAGGCCCACAACATCAAGCTCCGTGAGCGGGCCGTGAAGCGCAAGCTGACGCTGAACGAGTACGCGCTCGCCCACCTCCTCGAGGACGATGCCGGGACGCGCTCGCAGGGCGACGCCATCGCAGCCGCGACGGAGCACGACGTCTACGCCGCGCTCGATCTCAGCTGGGTGCCGCCCGAGGCACGCGAGGACCGCGGAGAGGTCGAGCTCGCCGCCGACGACGCGTTGCCGGAGCTCATCGAGGTCGGTCACCTCCTCGGCGACCTGCACGACCACTCGACGTACTCCGGCGACGGCCGCGTCGAGCTGCCGGACCTGATCGCCGAGATCGACCGACGTGGGCTGGACTACTTCGCCATCACCGACCATGCCGAGGACCTCACGATCAACGGGATCTCTCGGGCGGGGATGCTCGAGCAACGCGCGCGGCTGCGCGAGCTGCAGGAGCAGCACACGTCTGTCCGGCTGCTGCACGGCGTCGAGCTCAACATCGGTCGTGATGGCACGGTCGACTACGACCAGGAGTTCGTCGACGGCTTCGACTGGTGCGTCGCGAGCGTGCACTCCCACTTCACGCTGAGCCCGGCCGAGCAGACCGAGCGGCTGCTCACCGCGATCCGCAACCCGGCCGTGAACGTCATCGGTCATCTCTCTGGGCGTCGGATCGGCAAGCGGGCCGGCATCGACTTCGACCTCGACGCCGTGCTCGACGCGTGTCTCGAGACCGGAACAGCGCTCGAGATCAACGCCAACCCACAGCGACTCGACGCGACCTGGGACGTCATCCGAGCTGGCGGCGAGCGGGGCGTGTTCTTCGTGATCTCGACCGACGCGCACGCCATCAGCGAGCTCGACCACGTCGCATCTGGGGTCGCCTGGGCCCGTCGCGCGATGCTCCCTCGCGAGCTCGTCGCGAACGCGTGGGACACCGAGCGCTTCCTCGACTGGACGGCCACGGTGCGTCGGGGCACATGAGCCTGCCGCTGCGCGAGCTCCTGCTCGAACCGGCTCATCGCGTCGCGGAGGCGCTGGTCGGAGCGCGCCTCGAGCGGGCTCATACGGACGGCACCCGCGTGGTGGCGGAGATCGTCGAGACCGAGGCCTACCGGCAGGATGATCCGGCCTCGCACAGCGCTCGGGGCAGGACCCTGCGGACCGAGGTCATGTTCGGGCCTCCCGGGCGTCTGTACGTCTACCGGTCGCACGGGCTGCACTGGTGCATGAACGTGGTCTGTGAGGAGGCCGGTGTCGGTGCGGCCGTGCTGCTGCGTGCGGCGCGTGTCATCGACGGCGTCGAGGAGGTCCGTCATCGGCGGCCGGGCCGCTCTGACCGTCAGCTCCTCCGGGG
>CBDTYW010000115.1:0-11035 GCA_965364735.1 uncultured Nitriliruptoria bacterium | reverse complement strand
GCGCTGGCGCATCGAGGACTGGCTGGCCGCGGAGCCGGGCGGCATCGACCCGCGCGACCCGTGGTACGTCGGGCGACCGGTCATGGTCACACGCAACGATGCTCGGCTCGGGCTGTTCAACGGCGATGTGGGCGTCGTCATCGATGACGGTGGCGTGCGCCGCGTCGCGTTCCCGGGTGCGGAGAACGTGCGGCTGTTCGCCCCGAGCCGTCTCGGGCAGCTCGAGACCGTCCACGCGATGACGATCCACAAGTCCCAGGGCAGCGAGTTCCGCCACGTCGTCGTGGTGTTGCCGGACGAGCGTTCGCGGATCCTCACCCGCGAGCTCCTCTACACCGCTGCCACCCGGGCCAAGGAACACGTGACGCTGCTCGGCACGACCGCGTCGCTGCACCTCGGAGTGCGGCGGCAGGTCCCGCGCGCGTCCGGGCTGCGTGCGGAACTCTGGCCGGACGCACCTGCGTCCTAGGATCGCGGGCAGACGACGAGGCAGGCGCATGACGGACCACGCATTCTCGACCCGGCTCATCGCGGACTGCCGCGAGACGTCGCCGACCTGCGTCGGCATCGACCCGCTGCCGGGTCATGCTCCGTCGCTGCCGTTCTTCGACGCGGCCGACACCTACGGCTGGCTCATGGAGCTCGGGCACCGGGTGATCGATGCCTGCGTCGGCGTCGTCGCCGCCGTGAAGCCGCAGTCCGCGCACTACGAGGTGTGGGGGCTCGACGGGATCCGGGCGCTCCACGACACGGTTGCCTACGGCCGCGAGCGTGGGATCGTCGTCGTGCTCGACGCGAAGCGCGGCGACATCGGCTCGACGGCGCAGTCCTACGCCACCGCCTACCTGTCCTCGACCGGGGCCGCCCCGGCCGACGCGCTGACGATCAACCCCTACCTCGGTCGCGACGCGCTCGCCCCGTTCGTGGACACCGCCATCGCGAACGCGGCGGGCGTCTTCACGCTCGTGAAGACCTCGAACCCGGGCTCGGTCGACCTCCAGGACATCGTCGTCGACGGTGCCCCGATCTGGACGAGGGTCGGCGGCTGGGTCGAGGCGTTCAACGCCGGCCACCTCGACGCCGATGGGTTCGGCCCCGTGGGTGCGGTAGTCGGCGGGACCCACCCAGACGTCTTCGCCGCGGCCCGTGCCGCCATGCCGAGCGCGGTGTTCCTCGTCCCGGGCTTCGGGGCGCAGGGAGGTGACGTCAGCCACGTTGCACCGATGTTCCGTGACGGCGTCGGGGCGCTGCTGTCGTCGTCTCGTGCGATCACCTTCCGTTCCGACGCGACCGATGCGGCCGGCTACGGCCGAGACGTGAGGCGGCTGGCGACCGAGTTCGCCGAGGCCGCGCGCGCTGCCGCGGGCTGACGGGTGCACCGCGATCTCATCCGTCACGACGGACTCCTCGGGACGTCCGTCGAGCTCGCCGTGGCCGCGCACAGCGGCGAGAGCATCGCGCGCGCCGAGAACGTGGTGGTCGGGGAGATCGAACGTCTCACGGGTGTCTTCTCGGTGTTCGACCCTGGGTCCGAGCTGCGACGCTGGCGGGCCGGCGACGTTGACGCAGGGGATGAGCTCTCGCTCGTCCTCGCGATGGCTGACCGCTGGCAGGTCGTCACCGATGGGGCGATCAACGTCCGCCTCGGCGCCGTGATCCGGGAGTGGCGTCGCGCTCAGGAGTCCGGTGTGCTGCCGTCCCGCGAGGTGCTCGCCGGGCTGGCCGCGCGGATCTCCGGGTCGGTCCTGGCCGGTGACGATGTGACCGGCGTTGATCTCAACGCGATCGCGAAGGGGCACATCATCGACCTTGCCGTCGTCAAGGCGATGCACGATGACGCCGTCGTCAGCCTCATGGTGAACGCCGGCGGCGACGTCCTCCACGCCGGAGCCGAGAGCCAGCGAGTTGCGATCGAGGACCCGACCCGTCCGTACGACAACGCCGCGCCGCTCGATGTGGTCGAGATCTCCAATCGCGCGGTCGCGACCAGCGGGGCGGCGCGACGGCGCTGGACGGTCGCAGGTCAGCAGTTCGCCCAGGTGCTGGACCCTCGAACCGGCTGGCCGGTCGAGGGGGTCGTGCAGGCCAGCGTCATCGCCGATGACCTGACGACGGCCGACGTCATCGCGACCGCCGTCGTGGTCCTCGGTGCTGATGCCGGAACGGCGCTCGTTGAACGGCTCGGCCTGGCGAGCCTCGTCGTGTCCGCGGACCGGACCGTGACGCGGAGCAGCCGGTGGCCGCCCTCGGTCAGCCGACGGTCAACCAGCCGAGGAACCCGGTGACCGCGATGCCGAGGGCGATCGCGATGAACGCGCTGCGGCGACGCTTCTTCAGGAACACCTGGAGCACGATGCCGGTGACGGAGACCAGGACCAGGAAGCCCGCGGAGACGTCGATGAACCAGCTCCACGAGCCCGGTGTGTCACGGCCCTTGTGGAGGTCGTTGAGGACCTGCACCCAGCCCTCCTGCTCGACGAGCACGTCGACGGACCCGTTGGTCAGGTCGATCGTGGCGTCGGCGCTGTAACCGGGCTTGCGGTAGCTGATGTAGGCCTCGATGTCCGAGACCGAGCCGAAGTCGCTGACCTCGCCGCTGATGTCCAGGTCGTTGCGGAGGTGCTCGGAGATCGTCAGGAAGTCGACCGCGCCCGAGCCGTCGACGGGTGCCGTCGGCAGCTGTGCCGTGTGCGTGGAGGTCCTCAGGTCCTGCCCGAAGGTCCACGTCGGGTGGTTCAGCGTGATGCCCGTCAGCCCGAAGAACAAGACCGTGATCAGCGCGAGCATCGAGGTGTAGGTGTGCAGCCAGCGCGACCAGCGGTGGATCGCCTGCCCGTTCGTGCGCCGGCGTCCACGCTGCGGCGGGGCGGGGCTCGCCGCGGTGTCGTGCGGGCGGGTGACGGTGTCGATGTCGGTCATGGTGGCCTCAGGCGCGCAGCTGGGCGGTGGCGGCGACGATCTCGCCGTCCGAGCCGAGGTCGATGGTGGCGAAGCCGTCGCCGGCGACGGTGATGTCGCGGCTGATCAGCGAGTAGGGGCCGTCTTCGCGGGCTGCCTCGACGAACAGCGTGTACTCACCAGCGGGAACGACCCCCCCGGCGTCGTCGACGCCGTCCCACGAGAAGACGTAGTCGCCGGGCCCCCTGGTCGCGCTGGACGTGGTGACGTCGCCGTCGATGCTGTTCCACTGGCGCAGGTGGTTGTCCCAGCGACGCTTGTCCTGCGTGATCGTCACCGCGATGGTGCGGACGAGGTTGCCGCTGACGTCCTCCACCCACACGGCGGTGTAGGGGTTGCGGATCCGTCCGCCGCCGCTGGCTGCGTACGTGAAGCTCACGATCAGCTCGCCGCCAGCCGGGAACGTGGCTGCGTCTGCGGTCTCAGAAGGGGACGTCGGAGAAGGGGACGTCGGAGAAGGAGACGTCGGAGAAGGAGACGTTGCCGCAGCGACGTCTGACGGCGCGCTCGACACGACCGCCGGCGCGTCGAAGACCGCGGCATCGCTGGCGCCGCACCCCGCGAGCGTGACGGCGAGCGCGCCCTCGGCCCCGATGCGGCGTCGCAGGGCACGCCGGCGAGACACTGCGTGGCGGGAGTCGGACGGCAGCTGCACGGAGGTGGCCTCGGTGGGAGAGCGCCCGACCCTACGAGCGGCAGATGAAGGTTCCCTGAGAACCCCTCCCCGACGGTGGCCGTCTGACGAGCAACGAAGCCGCCCCCGACGCTGTGCGTCGGGGGCGGCTGAGCTGCTCCGGGGGCGGGGCTCGAACCCGCGACCTATCGATTAACAGTCGAGCGCTCTGCCAGCTGAGCTACCCCGGAATGGTGTGTGGCCTTCGAGCTCTGACGCTCGGCGGCACACAGGAGGCAGCGGGTTGAGCCGCTGCCGAAGGGGAAGCGTAGCAACCAGATGCTCCACGGCAATGACGAGGGGCCCGCGGACCTCGAAGGAGGGCGGGCTGGGCGGGGCGTCAGGGTTTCGGCGGCGGGATGGTCGCGCCGATCCATCGTCCGGTCGTTGACCGGACGATCAGCGCGGCCTTCTCGGTCAGGGTGAGGTCGAGACCGAGCTCGTGGACCTGCGTGTGGTGATGCCGACACAAGAGGACCACGTTCGACAGATCGGTCGGCCCGCCGTCGAGCCAGTGCACGACGTGATGGGCGTCGGTCCACTGATGACGCGTCGCGCAGCCCGGTGCGCGGCAACCTCGGTCACGAAGCTCGAGCATCCGTCGCTGCGACTCCGACGGGAGACGCCGGGCACGCCCCGCGTCGAGCGGGACGCCCGCGGAGTCGAGCGAGGTCGGGATGAGCTTCGCGTCGCAGGCCATCCGGCGGATCGTCTCGGCAGGCAGGCGAGACCCGGCGTGGTCGAGGACCTCGCCGAGCCCGAGTCCGTCGACGAGTGACTGGTGATCGACGGTGACGATGAGCTCGGGCTGTGCGGTGCTGCTGCGGTCGCCGCGGGCCGTGTCGGTGAGGGCGTCGGCGCGTCGCTGTTCCGCGGTGCGATCATCGGCTGCGTCGACGGGGTGGGCGGCGAGGAGAAGTGCGCGGATGGGGACGGCAGACTCGCGGTCGAGCTCTGCCTGCAGCGACATGCCGCCGCCGAGCCGGTCCTGGAAGTTGACCGAACGCTGGTCGCGCTCGAGCGCAACGTCCCGCGCGAGCCGGTCCGGGTCGTTTGCGTCGGCCCAGTGACGTGCCCAGCCCAGTGCTTCGAGCTCCCAACCGTCGGCCCTCGCGGCCGCCATCTCGGCGTCGAGGGCGGCGTGGTCGGCCTTCGGGACACGGTCGACCGCACGGGCTGCCGCCGCGAGCGCGACGAACCCCAGCTGCCCGTGCTCGACAGCCTCGCGGGACCTCGGGACCTTCCGTCCGTGACGGCCGACCGCGACGAGCCGGCCCGCTTCCTGCTTCGGCAGTCCGGTCCGTCCGGCGACCCAGTCGCGAGCGATCTTCGCACCGTCCCGGCCGGGAACACCTGCGACCTCCGCACGATGGACCAGCGTCGAGGCGTGGAGCAGCATCCGGTCAACGATCGCCATCGTGAACGAGAGCTCGTCGACGATCGGGTGTGCGGTCGGGTCGACCAGGCGGACGAGCGGGCTGACGGTGAACGCCCCGACCGCCTCAGCGAGAGCCGCTTCGTCGCGCGATGCGAACGACCCGGGTCCGGGAACGATCTGCTCGTCGTTGCTGAACAGCCGAGCCGCTTCGTCGGTCGACGAGCGGATGTCGGTGCTGGGCTGCGGCTTCATGTCCACGACTGAACCCGACCGGTGTGACATCTCCGGCCGTGCCAACAGGTTTCCCACAGCGATGTCGGGCACTCAACGCGCGTTCGAGCGTCTCGTTGGGCGATCGGGCGGGACCGAGCGCTCGACGCGGCATGAGCCAGGGCTCAGGTGACCCGGATCGCGCTCACGCACTGGCCGCCACCACGCGAACGTGTGTCGACGTCGACCTGGCGCCGGGTTCCGTCCTCGAGGACCAAGGCCCCGCTCGACGTGCCGTTGCCGTTGACCACGCTGACGGTGTTCAGGTCCTGGCTGCGCGACCTGGAGAAGAAGGCCAGATGCCCGTCGACGTCGTCGTTGCAGGCAAGTTCGACCATCGTCGCGCGGTCGCCGGATCGGGCGGCGTTGAGATAGTCGTTCGCGGTGTCGATGTGGCCGGAACTGCCCGACAGCACCAGCCCGACGAAAGCCGCGCAGCCACCGACGAAGAGCACGATCACCACGACGACGATCGCGATGACGCGTCCGGCGTTGGTGGGCTTCGCGGGCTGGATCGCCGGTTGGGGGAACTGCGGCGGTGGTGGCCGAGGCGGCGGTGGGGGCGGCGCGATCACGTCGTCCTGCGGCCACTCGATCTCGTCGTCGGGACCGTCGGTCATCAGACGAGTCCTGCCAGACCGGTCAGCATGGCGCGCATGGACAGTCCCCAGGCGAACATCGCGCCCCAGACCGGGCCCATGTACTCGTAGGCCTCACGACGGAGCCCGGAGATCCGGCCGCCGATGATGGCGATCGCAGGGAACAGCGAGCCGTAGAGGTAGTGGAAGAACCCCAGCGTTCCGCCGATCCGGCGCCCCATCACGAACAGCAGGATCAGGCCGACGACGACCTGGATGACGAGGATGTTCTCGAGGTAGTGCTGGATCCCCCAGAACCACGGCGGAGCCTCCTCACGCCGGGCCGCCCGCAGGCCGAGGCCGAGCAGGAAGATCAGCCCCAGTCCACCGAGGATGGAGTAGGCGAGCACGCGATGCAGGAGGTCCATGCCCAGAGCCTAGGAGGCCTCGGGCGACGACTCGGACTCCTGCAGCCACGTGGCCATCCGGTAGGCGACGAAGCCGGCGATGGCCGGCAGCACGAACACCGCGACCCGGAGGATCGTCACGATCGTGTCGAGGCCGAGCTCGAAGTTCGAGGCGATGACGTCGTTGGCCCCCGCGACGAAGATCACGAGGAGGAACACGAGGCCGGCGGTGCCGATGGCGGTGCGCATCGGGACGTCACGCGGGCGCTGGAGCAGGTGGTGCTCGGCGTCGTCCTTGGTGATGAACTTCGCCTCGATCCACGGCCATGCCCCGACGATCGTGAAGATGATCCCGGGCATCACGACCCCCGGTAGAAACGTCTCGGAGAACGTCACGCCGAAGATCTCGAAGCGGGTCGGCGGCCACAGCCGCAGCAGTCCTTCGAGCCAGCCCATGTACCAGTCCGGTTGGGACGGGGCGAAGACCTCGAAGGGCTCGTACGGGCCGTACAGCCACACGGGGTTGATCTCGAAGAGCCCACCCATGAGCGACAGGAACGCGATGGTGAAGAGGAACAGCGCGATCGAGATCATGGTCTGGGTGGGGAAGAGCGGCTCGCCAACGACGTTGGTGTTGGTTCGTCCGCGACCCGGCTTCTGGGTGTGCTTCTGGCGGATCAGGATCATCATGTGGGCGCCGACGAGGCCGAGCAGCCCAGCCGGGATCAACATGACGTGCATGATGTGCAGGCGCGACAGGACCTGGGTGCCGGGGAACTCGCCGCCCAGCCCGATGAAGCCCACGAGCGGACCGACGAACGGGATGCCGAGCAGCACGGAGTAGCCGATGCGCAGACCTGTGCCCGAGAGCAGGTCGTCGGGGAGCGAGTAGCCGGTGAAGCCCGCCCCGAAGGCGAGCAGCAGCAGCACGACGCCGATCACCCAGTTGATCTCGCGAGGACGACGGAACGCTCCGGTGAAGAAGATGCGGAGCATGTGCACCACCATCGCCGCCACGAACAGCAGGGCTGCCCAGTGGTGGATCTGGCGCATCAGCAGGCCGCCGCGGACCTCGAAGCTCAGACGCAGCGTCGACTCGTAGGCCGCGGAGATCTCGCGACCCTGCAGCGGCACGTACGGGCCGTTGTAGGTCACGAGGTTGGTGTCGGGCGTGTAGAAGAGCGACAGGAACGTGCCCGTGAAGAGCAGCACGACGAGGCTGAAGAGCGCGACCTCGCCCAGCAGGAACGACCAGTGGGCCGGGAACGCCTTGCGGAGGTACTTCTTCGATCCGCCGGCGAGGCGGAGACGGTCGTCGATCCACCGTGCGAGATCGTCGACGGGGGTCTGACGCTCGTCGGCGTCTTCGCGGGGCGGGGTCGCGGTGCTCACGACTGCTCCTCAACGTTGTCCGTCATGTTCCAGAACGACGGCCCGATCGGCTCCGGGAAGTCGCCCATGGCGACGAGGAACCCGTCGGCGTCGACGTCGATCGGCAGCTGCGGCAACGCGCGGGCGGCGGGTCCGGCCACCGGCTTGGCTCCGTGGTAGACGTCGAACGTGGACTGGTGGCACGGGCAGATCAGCTCACCCGCGCGGGCGCGGTAGAGGCCGACCGGGCAGCCGGCATGTGTGCAGACCTTCGAGTAGCAGGCCATGCCGTTGACGCTGGGCTGCGGGAGCTCGGTGTCGCGGTCGCTGCGCAGCCCGATCAGGACTGCCTGCGAGTCCGCCGATCCGACCGCGCCTTCGGGGAAGACGGTGACGACCTGGTCGTCGACGATGTCCTCGGGGCGGACGGGCTGGCCCTCGAGGTCGACGAGTCGGCGACCGGTGCCCCACGAGGTCCGGAAGAGCTCGGACTTCGGGCCCGGTCCGAGCGAGCGGAGCGGGATGAAGACCGCCGCCGCGATCGCGCCGCCGGCGATCCCGAGCAGGCGGAGCAGGAACCGACGTCGTCCGCCTGTCCGGCCCTCGCCGAGCGCGGTGGAGAACGCGTCGGAGAACGACTGACGCTCCTCCACGTGGCCGCCGAGGGGGTCGCGGTCCTCGACGACCTGCGGCTCCGCGATGATGACCTTGGCCCAGACGGCGATGCCGACGCCGAGGGCCCCGAAGGCGAGGAAGAGCAGGACGCCCTCGATCTGCGTCTGTCCACCGGTCACGTAGATGACGAACAGACCGACCGCTGCGATGATCGCTGCGATGAACAGCAGCGACACGATCGAGCTGTAGCGGTCGACGCGCCGTCGGCGGTCCTTCCACTGATCGCGCTTCGAGGATTCGTCGTCGCCATCAGCGCGGCGTTTCGCGGCGATCGCGGGAGGGATGCGCTCGCTCATGTCGGGTCAGCCTCCGTCGTGGGGGTGGCGCCGGGTCCGGTGCGCGCGTCCGCGACGGCGATGCCGCGGTCGAGCAGATCGACGTCGAGCGGGTTGCCCGATGCGTCGACGAGGTCGGTGTGCTCGTGGCCGCTGCGATCCCCGAGCAGGTAGATGATGCTGAGCAGACCGCCGATCCCGAGGAGCCAGACGACGACGCCCTCGCTCACAGGGCCGGACCGGCCGACAGCGAGGCCGCCCGGTGCTTCGCGTTCGCGCAGGTGCACGACCCAGGCGACGATCGCGTCGAGCTCGTCAGCATCGATGACCTCCTCGCCGAAGACCGGCATGACGCCGGGACCGACGCGGATGGCCTCGGCGATCTCGACCGGATCGGCGATGTTGAGGTTCGAGGAGACGTCGCGACGTCCGACGGCGATGCCGGCGGCCGTCGGCCCATGACAGGCCGCGCAGTTCGACGTGAACAGCTCGAGCCCGACGGTCAGCGAAGCGCTGCTGAGGTCGTTGATCTCCGGGATCTCGGGCCCGCGCTGGCCCTCGGGTGACAGCGTGGGAACGAAGGCCACCAGCGCGCGACGTTCCTCGTCGGTGAGCTTCTGCTCGGTGTGGACCGGGCGGTCACCCGCGTCCGCGAGCGGCATGCGGCCCGTGCGGATGACGAAGTCGATCGAGGCGGCGCCCTGGCCGATGAGCGAGGGGCCGAGCTCACCGCCGCGGCCGTTCGCGCCGTGGCACATGACGCACTGGCTGCCGTACAGGTTCTCTCCGGCAGTGATGAGCGCCTCACCGCTCAACGTGCCGACGGGCTCTTCTCCCTGGGTCGCGAGGGCCACGGCGGCGTTGGTCAGCACGACCATCGCGAGCGCGATCATGGCGAGCGCGGCCACACGGGCCACACGTCGATGCGGGCTGACTGCCGTGGTCACGAATCACTCTCCTCAACACGCGGACAGCCCCGGACGAAGGTACCGACCGACGTCAGGGGTTCGCTCTCGCGGGGGCGTGCGGATGCACGTGGATCTCGCTCGCCTTGACGCTGGCCCAGACCTCGCTGCCGACCGCGAGCCGGAGGTCGTCCACGGCTCGCCGCGTGAGCCTGGCGACCAGCGGCGGTGCGGTCGCGACGCGTACGAAGACGCCGCTCCCGCGATCGTCGATCCCGCTCACGACACCGGGCAGCACGTTGCGGGCTGAGGTGTGGCCGGGTCGCTCGGTGTGCAGCGTCACGACGTCAGGTCGCACGATCGCGGTCGCCGCGCCCTCGGGGACGTCGGTGCCGACCTCGAGGACGCCGACGTCGGCGACGAGGCGGCCATCGGTGACGGTGCCGGTCACGACGGTGGCGCCGACGACGCGTCCGACGTAGGGCGTCGCGGGGTGCGCGGCGAGCTCTGATGGTGTCCCGGTCTGCGCCACCGCACCGTCTTCGAGCACGACGATGCGGTCGGCGAGGAGGTACGCGTCCTCGGGTTCGTGCGCGACGACGAGCACGGCTCCGCCGGCGGCCGCGTGTGTCCGGGCGAGCTCACGGATCATCTGGGCACCCCGAGCGTCCTGCGCGGAGGTCGGCTCGTCGAGGAGGACCACCGGCGCGCTCAGAAAGGCACGTGCCACCGCCACGCGCTGCGCCTGACCACGCGACAGCGTGGCCGGCCGGGCGTGCGCGAGGTCGGAGAGCCCGAGGTGGGCGAGAACTCGGTCGATCGCGTCGTCCCCGTCGAGCAGGGGGGCGCCGCGGCCGGCGAACGTCGCGACCTGCCTGCGGACCCGCATCCGTGGCAGCAGGGCGATGTCCTGGGGCACCCAGCCGAGCGGCTCGCCCGCCCGGATGCGGCCGGCTGTGACCCCCAGCGCGCCGACCAGCGCGGCGAGCGTTGCGGACTTGCCCGCTCCGTTCGGGCCGACGAGCCCGACGATCTCGCCGTGCGCGACGTGGAGGTCCAGCATCAGCGTGCGGCCGTCGGGTAGCGTGACGGTGCCGTCAGCGTCGAGGGCGTTCACGCGTCGCCGCGCAGACGACGCGCCGCCAGCAGCACCAGCCCGGCGAGCAGGACCTGGATCAAGGCCGCAGCCGCGGCGCGCTGGGGATCCTGCTGCAGATCGGAGAAGACCTGCAGCGGCAGCGTCCGGGTCGTTCCCGGCAGGGATCCTGCGAACGTGATCGTGGCCCCGAACTCGCCGGCTGCCCGCCCCCAACCGAGCGCGGCACCGAGCACGATCGGCCCGCGCAACGCCGGCAGGGTCGCGATCCACAGACGACGGATCGGGCCTGCTCCGAGCACGCGGGCCACGACCTCGGGGCCGGGGTCGAGCGCGTCGATCCCTGCGCGCACGGCCACGACCACGAGCGGGACGGCGACGAAGACCTGGGCGAGCACCACGCCCGCGCTCGCGAAGGACAGCCGGAGCCCGGCCGCGTCGAGCGCCCC
>CBDTYW010000114.1:0-11091 GCA_965364735.1 uncultured Nitriliruptoria bacterium | reverse complement strand
GCACCGCGGCGACGCGGGCGACGTCGTCCGCCAGCGTCTGTCCCGGCTCGGCGACCTTGACCTTCGCGGTGCCGGCCGGGCTCGCCTCGACCAGCGCCCGCGCGACGTCGGGTGCAACGGCAGGAACGGTGACGTTGACCGGGATCCGGTCGCGCAGCATCGGGGGCGCAGGGTCACACGCGGAGGCGAGCGCCGCGACGAGCCATCGACGGGCGTAGGACGGCGGGTACTCCGGAAACGGCGAGAACTCGCCCCATCCTGCGGGCCCGTGGATGAGGACCCCGCGCCGGACGGTGGTCCGACGGAAGGCGATGCGCATCGGGACGGCGAACGGGTGCAGCGTGCAGGCGGCGAGCCGCTCGGAGATCTCCGCCGCATCCGTCACAGCAGCAGGCCGATCGCCAGCAGGACCGCGACGAGCAGCTGCACGCGCGCCGTCGCCCCGAGGGTGATGATCAGGGCCATGGCGTCCTGTGCGCGGTGCACCAGCGACATCACCTGGATGCCGAGCGGGAGCACCCCGAGCGCCAGCAACGGTCCCGTCGAGCCCTCGATGAGCGCGATCGGGACAACAGCGGCGAACGCCCCGACGACGAGCACGTCGTAGAGCAGGCGGGTCCGTCGCTCCCCCAGCACCACCGCGAGGGTGCGCTTGCCGACCTCGCGGTCGGTCGGGATGTCGCGGAGGTTGTTGACGACCAGCAGCGCCACCGCGAGCAGCCCGATCGTGACGCCACCCCAGACGGCGCTCGCGGACAGGGTCTCGTCGAGCACGTACTGCGTGCCGGCGGTCGCGACGAGGCCGAAGAAGACGAACACGAACACCTCGCCGAGCGCGAGCGACGCGTACGGCTTCGGGCCACCGGAGTACCCGAGCGTCGCGAGACCCGCCGCTGCCCCGACGAGCAGCAGCTGCCAGCCTGCGGCCGCTGCGAGGGCCAGCCCGCCGATCGCGGCGACGCCAAGCGCCGCAGCGATCGCGAGCTTCATCTGCCGGCCGGACACGAGCCCGGCCGCCATGACGCGGCGAGGACCGAGACGTTCCTCGGTGTCCACGCCCTTCACGCCGTCGAAGTAGTCGTTCGCGAAGTTCACCGCGACCTGCAGCGACAGCGCCACGACGAGCGCCGTGATGGCGCGCCAGGCGATGAAGCGCTCGGCCGCAGCGACCCCGACGAGGACCGGCGCCACCGCGGCGGGCAAGGTCTTCGGACGGGCGGCCTCGATCCAGACGGCGCGCATCGGCGCCACTGCGAGCGGTGCGTCAGCCACGCGGAGACTCCTCACGGGTGGTCGGTGGCTCATCGGCCGCTTCGGATGCTGCAGAGGGGGCCGTGATGAGCCACCCTGCTGCGCGTCGCGACGATACCGGCAAGGGATCAGGGTCATCGAGCACGTGACCGAGCAGGACCTCGTAGCCCTGCAGCTTCCTCCCGGCCCGCGGTTCGCCCGCGAGCTGGACGAGGCGTGGGCGCGTGGCGCGGCCGTGCTGCCGCTGGACCCACACGCCCCGGTCCGCGTCGTCGAGGCGATGCTGACGGCGCTGCGCCCCACGATGTTCGTCGACGAGTTCGGCCGCAACCGACGCTCCCAGGGAGTCGAGGTCGCCCCCGGCACGGCCCTCGTCGTGCCGACGTCGGGCTCAAGCGGCAGCACCAAGGGCGTCGTGCTGTCCCACGACGCGCTGATCTCGGGGGTCTCGGCATCCCTCGGACCGCTCGGCGCCGAAGAGGGCGACCGGTGGCTCCTGTGCCTGCCGACCCACCACGTCGCCGGGATCACCGTCCTGCTCCGCTCGCTCGCGACGGGACGTCCCGCGGTCGTGCACCCCGAGTTCGACGTCGAGGCCGTGCGCGCCGCCGAGGACGTCCAGTTCGTGTCGCTCGTCCCGACCCAGCTGGCCCGCCTGCTCGACGCCGGCGTCGACATCGCCCGCTTCCGCGCGATCCTGCTCGGCGGTGCGGCTCCGCCTCCCGGGCTGCTCGTGCGTGCTCAGGCTGCTGGCGGCCGCGTCGTGACGTCCTACGGGATGACCGAGACCTGCGGCGGCTGCGTCTACGACGGCCGGCCTCTCGACGACGTGCAGGTCCGCATCGCGCACGACGAACGCATCGAGATCGCCGGGCCGATCCTGTTCGACCGCTACCGCTTCGAGCCGGATCGCACCCGTCAGGTCATGAACGACGGATGGCTCCGGACCTCGGACCGTGGCCGCATCGACGAGGACGGCCTGCTCCACGTGCTCGGCCGCGCCGACGACGTCATCGTCTCCGGTGGCGAGAACGTTCCCGCGGGACGTGTCCGCGAGCTCATCGCCGGCCTCGACGGGGTCGCCGACGTCTCCGTCGTGGGCGTGCAGGACCGGGAGTGGGGCCAGCGCGTCGTCGCGGCGATCGTCGCCGAGCACGGGACCGACGTCCCTGACCTGATGACCGTGCGCTCCGCCGTGCGGGCCGTGGCCCCCACCTCGTGGGCCCCCCGCCAGCTGCTCGTCCTCGAACGGCTCCCCCGGACCGGCTTGGGCAAGGTCGACGGGGCCCGCCTGGCGTTGCTGGCCGACGACGCCTTCAGCCCGGACAGCGCTCCGCGCGCTTCCTGAGCAAACCTTCGCCGACGGCCCTCCGAACTACGGTCGTGGCGATGCGGTCATGCTCCGGGTTCCAGCCGGAGCACGCATCCTCACCTCCCTGACCCACCCACCCAAAGTCCTCTGATGGCCGAGCCAGCCCGGCGCCTTCGACTCGTCGAAGCAGCGCACGCCCGCGACGTCCTCACGGACGAGCAGGTGATGGAACGCGTCGCCAAGGGCGATCGCGAAGCCTTCGCCGAGCTCTATGACCGCTTCGGCGCTCGCGTCTTCGGTCTCATCCGCAAGGTCGTGCGTGATCCTGCTCGCTCCGAGGAGGTCACGCAAGAGGTCTTCACCGAGATCTGGCGCACCGCCACCCGCTTCGACGAGTCCAAGGGCGCCCCGCGCACCTGGATCCTCACCATGGCACACCGCCGCGGCATCGACTGCGTCCGCTCCGAGCAGGCGTCTCGCAACCGTGACGTGCGTGTCGGCCAGCGCGACGCCGTCCGGCCGTTCGACGAGGTCGCCGAGCAGGTCGAGACGTCCATGGAGCACGAACGCGTCCGCGCGGCCCTCGACTCCCTGACCGAACTCCAGCGCGAGGCCGTCGAGCTCGCGTACTTCAAGGGGCTGACCTACCGAGAGGTCTCGGAGCTCCTCGACACCCCCCTCGGAACCATCAAGACCCGAATGCGAGACGGCCTCATCCGCCTCCGCGACACCCTCGGAGTGACCGCATGACTCACGACCTCCACCACCTCGCCGGGGCGTATGCCCTGGACGCTCTCGACGCCGATGAGCGGATCCTGTTCGAATCGTGGCTCCAGACCACCGACGAGGCCACCGGCCAAGAGGTCTGCGAGCTCGTCGCGACGGCAGCCGTCCTCGCCGAGGACGCCGCCGAGCAGCCGCCCGCAGGCCTCCGCGACTCGGTCCTCGCCATGTGCAACGAGACCCGGCAGCTCCCGCCGGTCGTCACGTCGCTCGAGGACGCCCGCGCTCGCCGCCGCGAGAGCCGTCGCCCGTCGTGGATCGCCGGCGTCGCTGCCGGTGCCGCCGCGGTGCTGCTGACCGCCGGTGCGAGCCTGACGCTCTTCGAGCGCATCGACACGCTCGAGGCCAACGTCGCCGTCGCCAACGGCTCGCTCGACGTCGTCAGCGCCCCGGACGCACAGTTCATCAGCGCAGATCAGGCCGATGGCAGCTCCGCTCGCGTCGTCTACTCCGAGTCTCGCGGTGAGGGTGTCTTCCTCGCCAGCGGCCTCGCCGAGCTCGGCGACGACCAGGTCTACGCCCTCTGGCTGATCCGCGGCGAAGCGGCCCAGCTCACGTCGATCTTCAGCTCAGCGGACGGCCAGACCGCCCAGGCGATCAGCGGGAGCCTCAACGGCGTCACCGCCGTCGGGGTCACGATCGAGCCGAAGGGCGCGGTCATCACCCAGCCCTCCACCGCCCCGGTCGTCGTCGTCGGCCTCTGATCTCCCACGACCGAGAACGCCCCGCCTCACCGGCGGGGCGTTCTTCGTCTGCTCGCCGAAATCCCCCTGCCGCGAGCGACGGCCAAACCTGCACCACGCACGATCATCCATCGCTCGCCGAAATCCCCCTGCCGCGAGCGACGGCCAAACCTGCACCACGCACGAACATCCATCGCTCGGCGAAGGGGGCGAGGGGCGAGGGGCGAGGGGCGAGGGGCGAGGGGCGAGGGGCGAGGGCGCGGGTCAGGCGGGGAGGCCGCCGTAGGAGTGCAGGCCGGCGATGATCAGGTTCACGGCGAAGAAGGTGAACAGCAGGACCGCGTAGGCGCCGAAGTGGACGTAGGCGGCGTTGCGGCCGCGGACGCCGCGGGTGGCGCGGGCGTGCAGGTAGGCGGCGTAGGCGACCCACGTCAGGAACGCGGAGGTCTCCTTGGGGTCCCAGCCCCAGTACCGGCCCCAGGACTGCTGGGCCCAGACGGCGCCGGAGATGATCCCGAAGGTCAGGATCGGGAAGGCGAAGACCGAGACGCGGTAGGAGAGGCCGTCGAGGGTGTCCGCGTCCGGGAGGTACGGGACCGCCCACCAGACCGCGAGCGCCGTGAGCCCACCACCGATGGCGTAGGTGGCCATCGCGACCGGGTCGGTGAAGACCGCGCCCAGCGCGAGCCCGAGCAGGGCCGTGACGATGACGCCGGGGAAGGGCGAGATCGCATCGCGCAGGTCGCGACGAACGTGGATGTTCGGGGCGTCGTGGGAGCCGGCGATGCGGCCGTCCGCGCCACCGTCGGCGAGGTCGAGCAGCTCCGACGGGCCGAAGCCCTCGCCGCCGGTCAGGTCGTCGACCTCACCGTCGACCGGCACGCGGACCTGCTGGGCGCCGACCGTCGAGGCCTGCGGGGCACGCCCCGGGCGACGGCTCTCGGCACGCTCACGCACCAGATACAGGCCGTTCGTGACGAACGAGATGGTCAGCAAGGCGAAGGAGATCATGATGGCCAGCACGTGGATGCGCAGCCAGTTGGTGTTCAGGATCGGCTGGAGCGGCGCAGGCGCGGAGAAAGTCGCGAGCGCGACGCCCATCCAGAGGACCGCGCCGAGCAGCATGAAGGTCGTGATCTCGGGGCGCTTGAGCTTCAGGTGGAAGAACCCGACGCCCACGACGACGACGATCAGGGCGAGCACCGACGAGTACTCGAACATCGTCCCCCACGGCACGCGGCCGCCGGCGGCGATGGCGCGCAGGACCAGGTGCCCGAGATGGGCGGCGATGCCGAGGAACGCGAACGAGGTCCCGACGACCTGCGCGACGCGGCCGGCAGCCGTGCCGTCACGGTCCGTCCGGTTCGCCATGGCGTACGCGTAGGCGAACATCGCGATGACGTAGAACGAGATCGCGCCCGGGATGTAGAGCGTCTTGGAGAGTTCGGCGGTGTCCATCTCAGGTCACCTTCCTGGTTCGAGCCTCGTCGGGGTCAGGCTGTGCCGGCCCCGTCGCGGTGGTGTCTTCATCGTCGGGGTTGTCCGGTCCACCCGCAACTCGCTGGGCGGCCAGCAGATCATCGCGCAGGGCCCCGACGACCGTCGCGAACTCGTCGCTGAAGGTCTCGGAGCGCTGGAAGGCGCGGCCGAGGACCGTGACGAGCGTGGATCCGTCGTCCTGTGGCTCCGCGATCACCCAGAGGCGACGGCGGAAGGCGTAGAGGGCCGGGAACAGCCCGAAGAACAGCATTCCCGCGCCGAGCAGGAGCGCCCACTGGGTCGGCTCGGTCGAGACCTGCAGGCCCACCCAGCGACGCAGCTCGGGGAAGATCACCGTGACCTCGCCGTCCACCGTCGCCTGTCCGAGCGTCAGGACGACCTCGCCGGACTCGTCGAGCAGACGGGTGTCGAGCACGTCGACGCGCTGCGGGGAGTCGAGCCCCAGGTCGCCGCGGTAGAGCTGCATCGCGAGGAGCGGCGCGTCGGGCCACGGGGCGCCGGTCAGCGTCGGCAGCTCAGGTCCGTCGCCGTCCTGGTCGGGGGCGTACGGCCAGAAGAACAGCTCCGCGCCGAGGTCGGGGTCGACGCTCGGGACCTTGACGGCGCCGTTGAAGAAGAAGAACCCGTCGCTGCGCTGCATCGGGATGAACGCGTCGTGCACGACCTTGCCGTCCACCGCCACGACGACGCGGGGCGCGTAGCCCCAGTCGAGCAGGTGAACCTTCATGCCGTCGATGTCGACCGGGTCGTTGCCGCCGACGCGCTCGCGGTAGAGGTCGCCGCCGGCGGGCGTGATCGCGAGGTCGGCGAGGAAGACCTTCGGCGTCCCCGAACGTGTCACCTTGGCGAGGTTCTGGGCCTCGCAGCTGGCGACGTCGGTGACGCGGGAGCAGTCCGCGAGGCTCTCGCGGTACCAGTCGACGATGAACTCCTCGACCTCGAGGGTGAAGCCGCGGTGATCGCCCGCCGTCCACCAACGACCCGGCTCGCGGGTCCAGTAGGAGACCTGCGTGTCGGAGAAGCCCTCGCCCTCGACCACGCCGACCTGGCCGCTGAAGCCGAGCAGCTGGCCGAACACGATCGCGGTGAACAGCACGTAGAACGAGAAGTGGAACACGAGGCTGCCGCCCTCGCGCATGACGTGGCCACGCTCGGCCGCGACCTGGACGGGACCGGCATCGTCGTCCGAGTCCGCGCGCAGGCGCCACTTCGCCCCGAGCCGTCCGCGCGCGACCTCGACGACAGCCTCGGCGTCCAGCGTCGTGCGCAGCTGCGCACGCTCGGGCTGCGCGTTCACGCGACGCAGGCGAGGCGGCCGGCTGTGCCGGACCAGCTTCCAGTACGAGCGGGTCCGCGGGATCAGGCAGGCGGTGAGCGAGGTGAAGAGCGTGAAGACGAGCAGCAGGAACGCCGGCGAGCCGTAGACGTCGTAGGCCCCGATCGGGTCGAGGATGATGTCGCTGATGAACGTCCCAGGTCCCGCGGTCCCGGCACGCCAGGACGCAACCGTCGGGGCGACGTTCGGCTCCTGCGGGACGACGGTCGCGATCAGCGTGAACACCCCGATCACGCCGAGGATCATCAGCGCCGTCTTCATCCGCCGCAGCCAGCGCCAGCCCTGCACGACCGAGGCCACCACGAAGTCCGCGGGGCCGCGCACGGATCGACGCCCGGGCGATGCCGGGTTCATCTCGGGCGGCGCCGCCGAGTCATGGCGAGCGTCGGGGCCGTTGGCCACGGTGCCTCCGTGTGGGCCGCTCGCGTCGGGCAGGCGCGCGGGCGGTGACGGGCTGAGGTCTCATCGACGAGGGTATGCGTGCGTGCTCCAACGCCCCCACCAGAGGTTGGTTCCCCGCGCGGGGGGCGAACCCCTCCCTCTCCCGTCGCGGCCACCGACCGACGCTGCCCGCGTGACCAGCCAAGGCGCTCGACGATCCGCTGACTCGCTCGTCGAGGACCAGGCCCCCGAGGCCGCGGGCTGCCGGTCAGATCGGCGAGACCTCGAGGCCGGGCAGGTTCGTCAGCATCCAGATCGTGATCTCGTTCCAGAAACCGGTCGCGATCGCGAGGCCGACCAGCACGAGCATCCCACCGCCGGCGATCTGCATCTTGCGGGCGTTGCGCTTCATGAACTCGAGCGTCGAGCCCATCCAGCTGAAGAACAGCCCGAACATCACGAAGGGCAGGCCGACGCCGAGCGCGTAGACGGTGGCGAGGAACGCGCCCCGCACCGGGCTGCCGCCGCCGGAGATGCCGCCGGCCAGCGCAAGGATCGCCGCGAGCGTCGGGCCCGTGCACGGGGTCCAGCCGACACCGAAGACGAACCCGAGCAGCGGGGCGGTCGCGACGCCGCCCTTCGGGGCGCGGTCCATGAACCGCATCTCCTTCATGAGCGTCCCGCGGGCCATGACGAGGCCGAGCGCCACGACGATCAGCCCCATGACGATCCGGATCGTCACGTTGCGCTGGAACGCACCGAGCAGCTCGACGCTGATGAACCCGAGGATCGCGAACGGGATCGCGAAGCCGAGCATGAACAGCAGCGACCCGATCAGGACCCGTCGACGGGCCGCGCCCGTTCCCTCGCTGATCTCCGCGCCGGACAGCCCGGTCATGAAGCTGAGGTAGCCGGGCACGAGCGGGGCAACGCAGGGCGATGCGAACGAGATCAACCCCGCAAGGAACGCGACGCCTGCGGCGAGCAGGACGTTTGCATCCGTGACGATGCCGGAGACGTCCAACGTCTGGGTCCTGAGGTGAGTGGTCTTCGGTTGCGCCAACGCGCTCGGGCGACGAACCGTTTCGCGATGGTGCCACGGCGCACACCCGGGGCGAAGTCCCCGACGCCGAATGCGACATCGAACCGTGTCGCATTCGGCGTGCCGGTATCGTTGCACCGGGCAGCCCGACGCTTCAGGAGCCACCGACGTGATGAGCGAAGTTGACCACGAGGTCGTCGTCATCGGGGCCGGGTTCGGTGGCATGGGCGCCACGATCGCGCTCAAGCGGATCGGCGTCGACGACGTGCTGATCATCGACCGCGCGACCGACGTCGGTGGCACCTGGCACGCCAACACCTACCCCGGCGTCGCGGTCGACATCGCCTCGGTCGCCTACTCGTTCTCGTTTCAGCCGAACCCGGACTGGTCGCGGCTGCACGCGCCGGGTGCGGAGCTGAAGGGCTACGCGGCCCGCATCGCCGACGAGTACGACCTTCGGCGCCATCTGCGCCTCGAGACCTCCGTCGACGCGGTGGCGTGGGACGACGCCACCGCCACCTGGACGGTCCACGTCGCCGACGACGACCCGGTCACCTGCCGCGTGCTGATCCTCGCGACCGGCTTCCTGTCGCAGCCCAAGCGCCCCGACATCGACGGGCTCGACACGTTCGCCGGCAACGTGGTGCACACCTCCGCCTGGGACCACGACCTCGACCTGACAGGCCAGCGGGTCGCGGTGATCGGCACCGGCGCCACCGCGGTCCAGCTGCTCCCGGAGCTCGCCCCGATCGTGGAGCGTCTCGACGTGCACCAGCGCACGCCGATCTGGGTCACCGCGAAGCCCGACCCGTCGATCCCGGCGCCGGTCCGCGCGATCTTCCGTCGAGTCCCGATGCTCCAGCGGGCAGCGCGCCTGGCTGGCCAGGGCATCTACGAGACGCTGGCCGCCGCCATGCTCTTCCACCGGCAGGTCCCCTGGGGTACCGCGTTCGCTCGCCGGGTCGCCCTGCTCCAGCTGCGCCGACAGGTCCCGGACGTCGCGCTGCGCGAGCGCCTCACCCCGCAGTACGGCTTCGGCTGCAAGCGCCCGACGTTCTCCAACACCTACTACCCGACCTTCATGCGCGACAACGTCGACCTCGTGACCGACCGCATCGAGCGCGTGGAGCCGGAGGGGATCGTTGCCGGTGGGGTGAAGCGCGAGGTCGACACGATCGTGCTCGCGACCGGGTTCCACCTGATGGACGACGGCAACTACCCGCCGTTCCCCGTGACGGGGCGCGAGGGTCGCGACCTCGGCTCACGTTGGCGTCAGGAGCGCTTCGACTCCTATCAGGGCATCACGAGCCACGGCTACCCGAACCTGTGCAACCTCTCCTCCCCGTACGCCTACAGCGGCCTGTCGTTCTTCACGACGATCGAGTCGCAGATGATCCACCTCACCCGGCTCGTCGGCGAGATGCGCGAGCGGGGCGCGGCAACCTTCGAGCCGCGTGCTGAGGCGCAGCAGCGCTTCGTCCGGACGATGCGGGACAAGATGCAGGACACCGTCTTCGCGAGCCCGAGCTGCACCGGCGCGAACTCGTACTACCTGAACGAACACGGCGAGGCGGCGCTGGCCCGGCTCGCCCCGACCCCCGCCGCGTTCATCGCTGCGAGAACCTTCCCGCTCGATGACTACGCGTTCCAGATCCCTTCGGTGGAGGCCGTTGTTGTGGAGACTGTGGACGCGGTCAGCGCCTGAACCTTCCCGCGTGCCCCTTCCGCTGAGAACCCTTGGCTCCGACGTTGCTCGATTCGTTCCGTCCCATGTCCCTGCTCGCCCTGGCGATCGGGCCGACCTGGCGACCCAGCAACCCGCTGCGGCGGGGCGTGTCTGGTGAGCATCCGCGCCACGACCGTCGCAGCACGGACCGGCTCGGGCCCGACGACGGTCCGGACCTCACCTCGCTCGTGTTCGTCCAGCGGATGCTCAGCGCGGTCCTGACGCCCGAGCGTCTCGCCGCACACCTGCTCGAGGCGATGTCCGCGCCGGTCGAGGTCGGCCCGGTCCGTCGCGCCGGGGTCGCGACGGTCGTGGGCACGGGGCTGGTGACGTCGGTGACGGCCCGGATGAACCTGTCCGCCGCGCCCGCGGTCGCTCACGAGGTCGAGGTCGATCTCGACCTCTCCGCCGACGTCCAGATCTCGGGCGCTCGCGTCGGCTACACCGGCACGGCCAGCGTCCGTCTGGCGATGCACGCTCGGCTGCGTGACCCGCTCAGCGTCCTGGTCGAGGTCGAGCACGTCGAGCACGGGGACGTCTCGGTGACCCTCACCCCGACCTCGCGTTCCGCCGCGACGGTCAAGTCGCTCGCCCCGGTCCCCCGCATCGCGCAGGGTGTGATCGCCGACACCATCAACGACCTCGCTGCCGGCCCCATGCTCCGCGCCGCACGCGAGGTCGACCTGCGCCCGCTGCTCGACCACGCCTGGATCGAGCACCAACGCGCCTTCACCGCCGAGCGCGACGCCACCCCGATGGTCATCACCCACACCCCCGGCGAGCCCGCCCAACCCCACGAACCCATCTGATCGGCTCCGGCCCCCTCAGCCGACGCAACCCCCTCCGCCGAGCGATGGATCTTCCTGCGTGGTGCAGGTTTCGGCATCGCTCGCGGGAGCACCCGGTTCGCCGAGCGATGGATCTTCCTGCGTGGTGCAGGTTTCGGCATCGCTCGCGGGAGCACCCGGTTTGGCGAGCGATGGATCTTCCTGCGTGGTGCAGGTTTGGGCATCGCTCGCGGGTGGGGGGGTCAGCTCGGGGGGCCCTCGGCGAGGAGCAGGTCGATGAGCTGGATCA
>CBDTYW010000113.1:0-11119 GCA_965364735.1 uncultured Nitriliruptoria bacterium | reverse complement strand
GACGGGTCTCGTCGGCCTCGACCGGCCGGTTGCGACGGGCCGCGCGCCGGGTCAGCCGTGCGCGGATCGAGGACTCGCGGATCCCGCGTGTCCGCAGCAACGGGTTGATGATGTCGTTGAGGCCCTCACCGAGCAGCGTCAGCCCGGTCACCAGCAGCATGATGGCGAGGCCCGGCCAGAAGGCGGTCCACCAGAACCCGCCGACGACGTCGGAGATCGCGCGCGACACGTCGAGGCCCCACTCGGCCCGCGGGTACGGCACGCCGTAGCCGAGGAACCCCAGCCCGGCGAGGGTGAGGACCGCGTCGGCAGCGTTGAGCGTGAAGATCACGGGAACGCTCTGCACGACGTTGAAGAAGACGTAGCGCAGGATGATCGTCCGCGGCGGCGCCCCCATCGAGCGGGCGGCCTCGACGAACGGTTCGGTCTTGACGCTCAGCGTGTGGTTGCGGATGACCCGGAAGTACTGCGGCACGTAGACCACCCCGACGGCGACCGCTGCCGAGGCCAGGCCGGGCTCGAAGTAGGCCTGCAGGACGAACGCGACGATGATGGCGAGCAGCAGCCCGGGGATGACGTAGACCGCGTCCATCAGCGTGACGAGCACCCGGTCGATCTTGCCGCCGCGGTACCCGGACACGAGACCGAGTGGCACGCCGATCCCCATGGCGAGCAGCGTCGAGAGGATCACGATCGCGAACGCGATCCGCGTTCCGTGCACGACGCGGCTGAGCACGTCGAACCGTGCGGACGTCGTCCCGAACCGGAACTCGGCATCAGGAGCCTGCCGTCGCGGGAGCTGCTCGCAGTCCACGCCGGGAGCGTTGCAGCTGATGTCGGGGTTGGTCTCCGGGTCGATCCTCGTCCCCACGACCGAGCGGTACTGCTCCTCGCCGTACGGCGCGAAGGTCGAGGGGGTGATCGCCATGATCCCGAACATGGTGGTGATGAGCGCGCCGACGATGACCAGCCGTCGCGCCATCGGGTTCGCCCCTCGCCACGGCTTGACGGCATGCCGCCAACGAGCGCGCAGGCGGCTGGCCCGGCTCGGAGGGATGGCGTCAGGTGATGTCGTGGTGATCGGCTCGGTCATCAGTAACGCACGCGGGGGTCGATGAGCCCGTTGACGATGTCGATGAGCACGCTCACCGCGACGACGAGGACGGCGAAGAACGTGGTGATGCCCTGGACCGCGGCGTAGTCACGGGAGTTGATGAACTCGACGAGGCCCTGTCCGAGCCCGGGCCACGAGAACGTCGTCTCGGTGAGGATCGCTCCGCCGAGCAGCAGCGCGAACTGCAGCCCCATGATCGTGACGACCGGCACCAGCGCGTTGCGGAACGCATGCCGGAACAGCACCCGCCGCTCCGGGATGCCGCGCGCATGCGCAGCCTCGACGTAGTCGGCGCGCAACGTCTGCAGCATGTTGACGCGGACCATGCGGATGAAGACCCCGCTGATCACGAGCCCGAGGGTGATGCCCGGCAGCAGGAGGTGCTCGAGCGCATCACGGAAGAAGGCCCAGTCGCGGGTGAGGATCCCGTCGAGCAGGAAGAAGCCGGTCGGGTCGTCGAACGCGATGCGCGCGCTGACACGGTTGCCGGTGGGCAACAGCCCCCAGCGGTTCGCGAACAACAGCTGCGCCAGGATCCCGATCCAGAAGACGGGAGCGGCGTACGCGACGACGGCGAACAGCCGACCTGCGACGTCGAAGGCACCGTCGCGCAGCCGGGCTCCGACAGCTCCGACGAAGATGCCGGTCGAGACCGCGATGACCATCGCGAACATGGTCAGCTCGAACGTCGCGGGGAAGAGGTCCGCGATGATCTGGGTGACCGAACGCGAGTCCGTCACGGCCGTGCCGAAGTCACCCCGGACGACGCCGCTGAGGTAGCGGCCGTACTGCACCAGCAGCGGATCGTTCAGACCTGCGGCAGCCCGTCGGACCTCGAGCTGGTCGGCCGAGATGCGGTCGCCGAGCGCGGCCGCGACCGGGTCGCCCGGCATCACCCGCAGGAGGATGAAGAGCAGCGTGAGGAGGAGGAAGAGGAAGATGGGCGCGAACGCGAGACGGCCCAGGACATAGCTGCGGAGACTTCCGCTGCGTCGTCCAGATGCCACGTCGTCTCCGTTCGTCGCGGGGAGCGCTGCGCGCAGGAAACCAAGAACGCGACCTGCGCGCTCGGCCACCACATCACGCCGCCCGGACGGGGCTGCCGATCTATTGACGACAGGAGTACCTCTGAGGTCCGGCAGCCCGTCGTCAGATCAGCGTCCGATGAGCCACCAGCGGGCCGAGCCCGAGATGTCCACGGAGTTCTCGACACCGGTCAGGCCGTTCACGAAGTACGACTGGAACGACTCCTCGTAGAGCGGCACCAACGGCATGTCCTTCGCCGCGAGCTCCTGGATGTCCTTGAAGATCGCCACACGCGCGTCGAGGTCGGTCTCGGCGTGCTGCCTGTCGATCAGCGCATCCATCTCCGCCGAGGAGTAGTAGCCGAGGAAGCCCTCGCTGTCGTAGAACGGCTCGATGTAGTCGTCCGGGTCGATGTAGTCCGGGTACCAGCCGAGCAGGAACGCTCCGTAGGCACCGGTGGACAGGTTCGACGCGTACTCCGCGGCCCAGTCCGCGGACTGCGTGGTCACGTCGAAGAGGTCGGACTCGTTGAGCGAGCGAGCGATCGACTCACCGACGTCCTGCTCGGTGTCGCCGTACTTGTTCAGCGGGTACCAGAGGTCGAACGAGATCGGTCCGTCGACCTCGGCCTCGATGGTCGAGATCGCATCGACCGACGAGGGGTAGGCCGGCGGGACCATGGAGAAGATCGGGCTGCCGACACCCTCGAAGACATCGTCGATGATGCGCTGGCGGTCGACGGTCGCGGCGATCGTGCGACGCACGGCCGGGTCGTCGAACGGGGGCTGCGTGACGTCGAAGACGATGTAGCGGATGCGGCCGCCCTCGCCCTGCGCGACGGTGACGTTGTCGGCGTCGGTCAGCGCGGTGCGCTCGGCCGGGCCGAAGTCGTTGATGTTCAGATCGATCTCGTCGTTGCGCAGCGCGTTGGCCATCTGCGCGGTGCTCTCGTAGAACGCCACCCGGACCTTCGGGATCTTCGGGGCCTCGCCCCAGTAGCCGTCCCATGCCTCGAACGTCGCGCCGAGGTCGGGCGAGTAGTCGGTCATCCGGTACGGGCCGGAACCGACGATCACGTCCGAGGTGATGAACTCGGCGACGTCATCACCGCTCGGATCGACGAACGCTTCGTCCGGCGCGGTGTAGGCGTCGGAGTCCGACGGCAGGATCGAGCCGACGGTGTACGCGAGCCGCGACAGGAACGTCACGTTCGGGGCGCCGATCGTGATGACGACGGTGAGCTCGTCCGGCGTCTCGATCGACGTGATGCCGCCGATGAGGAAGGACGCGCCGTCCGGGTGGCTGATGTTCATCGCCCGCTCAAGCGACCACTTCACGTCCTCCGACGTGAGGTCGGAGCCGTCCTGGAACGTGACACCGCTGCGCAGCGTGAACGTGTAGACGAGGCCGTCATCGCTGATCTCGTAGGACTCCGCGACGCCGGGGACCGCATCTCCGGTCCCGGGCTCGAGCGCGACGAGACGGTCGGTGGTGTTGAACAGGAAGTCCGACGCCATCTTCTCGTAGACCTCGGCCGGGTCGATCGTCGACGGCTTCTCCGTCGTGCCGACCACGAGGATCCCCGGGTCGCCGGAGGCGGTCGGGCTGGCGCTCGGGTCGCTGCTCTCGGTGACGGGGTCGGACGGCTCGTCCGTGGCTCCGTCGCCGCTGCTGCATGCGGTGGCGATCATCGCGATCGCGATCGCAGGGACGACGGCTCGCGTGAGCCGGCCCCGTCGTCTCGTCCTTGGAAGCTGCATCGCTGAAGTCCTTGTTTCGGCGGTCGGGCGCAGGCTGCGCCCGTCCCGTGACGCTACTACCGACCTCGTACTGGGCGCACTGTCTTTTCTGCCCGCCTCCGTCACCAGACTGGATCCGGCCGCTTCGAGGTCATGAGCTGACGCGACGGATCCGTCGAGCGCGCGCGGTGAGGTGGCGTTAGCGTCAGGCGTCACGACCTCAGACCGGAGCCCGCACGCATGGCCATGACCCTCACGTCCGAGACGTTCAACGACGGTGACACCCTCGCCGGAGCCCAGGCGATGGCCGCCTCGTTCGGATTCGGATGCGCAGGCGACAACGTCTCGCCACAGCTCTCCTGGAGCGCCGGCCCCGAAGGGACCGTGAGCTACACGATCCAGTGCTTCGACCCGGACGCCCCGACCGGTTCGGGCTTCTGGCACTGGGTCCTCGTCAACATCCCGGCCGACGTCACATCGCTCGCGCTCGGCGCAGGGTCTGAGGGCGGGGAGCTTCCCGAAGGCGCGCTGGCGATCCGCACCGACACCGGCGTCCCCGGCTATGCGGGCCCCTGCCCGCCCGAGGGCGACGAGGCACACCGCTACATCTTCACGGTGCGCGCCGTCGACAAGATGCTCGAGGTCGAGCAGATGACGCCGTGCGCCGTCGTGGGGTTCCAGCTGAACTACGCCACGATCGACCAGGCCTCGATCACCGGGATGTTCTCTCGCTGAGAGACAGCCCAGACCTCAGCAGGCGAGGGCCGCGCTGATCGGTCGCGGTGCAGCGATGCCGGCGTCGCCGAGCCGCGCCGTCGTCAGCCGGAGATCCGGCGGCCGTTCCCCGGGGAGCTCGGCGGCGAGCGACGGGACGATCCCTGCTGCGGCGACTCCGTGGCGCCGCGCGACGAGCAGGCCCAGGCTGTAGCGCGTCAGCACCTCGGGCCCGACGACGTGCCAGGGGCCGCCGCGCTCCGATGCTGGCAGCGCCGCGATCTCCCAGAGACATCGCGCGACGTCGTCGACGTGGGACGGCTGGCGCAGCTCGTCGGTGAACAGCGTCGCCGCCTCCCCCGCCGCGAGGCGGTCGAGCATCCACCGGCTGGCGGCGTCGACCGGGTCGACGCCCACGAGCAGCGACGTCCGCACGATCGCTGCGGTCGGGTCGAGCGCCACCGTCGTCTCAGCGTTGCGCTTCTGGAGGCCGTACGGGAAGACCGGACTCGTCGTCGCGGTCTCCGCGTAGGGAGCGGAACGTCCGTCGAACACCGTGTCGCTCGACACGTGCACGAGCCCCACGCCACGGTCTCGCGTGGCCTCGGCGAGGATCTCGGTCGCCTGCTCGATGTCGCGGCGGCCGTCGTCCTTGCCGTAGGCGGTGTGGATCACGACATCCGCGCGTACGTCGTCGAGCATCGCGCGGACGCCATCTCCATCGGCCAGATCGACCTGCCGAGCTGGGACGTCCACGGCGACCGTGGCTCTCCGCCACGTCGCGACGACCTCGACGGAGGTCGGTGCGGAGCGCAGCACCGCGCCGCCGAGCAGCCCTGCACCGCCGGTGACGAGAACCCGCATCAGACGACCGGGTCGGCGCCGCCGAAGATCGCCTCGAGGTCGACGTTGCCGAACCCGCTGAGGACGAGGAACAACACCTCCTCCTGGCCGGGCGCCATCGCGATCGGACGCACCGCGGCGAGCTTGGGGGCGAAGTCGTTGGCCGTCGAGTTCACGTCGTCGAACAGATCGTCGGGGCGAGAGACCGCGAGCTCCGGGTCGCCGGCGACCCCTTGCATGACCGCGATCCACGCCTGCTGGTGCTCGAGGTAGCTGATGACGACGATCGGAAGGTCACCGGCGTCGTCGCCGAACGCGAGCCCGTCGATGCGCTCGATGACGTCGCGCAGGCGCTTCGCGTTCGTCGCACCGGCGTCGGCGAACGCCTCCAGCCGCTCGGCGTCGGTGAGCTCGACGTCATCCGCCGCGACCGCGACCGATCGCTGGTAGTCGCCCATGATCTGCTCGGACCGCGCGATCTCGTCGAGGACCGCGCCGAACGGCGCCGACCCCGCCCGCTCGAGCTCCGGCAGCGCATCGAAGACCGGCGGTCCCGGAACGAACGGATCCTCGAACCCGCCCTCGGGGAACGGCGCCATCGTGGCCTCGCCGGTGTCCACTCCCAGGTCGGTGGAAGCCACGAGTGAGCCGATGACGCCGAGGCCGATCACGACCAGCACGAGGACGCCCATGACGCTCGCGACGATCACGCCGGTCCTCCGAGACGACGGCGCTGGCGCCACGCCGGCCGGCCACGCTGCCTCGGTGTGAGCTGACGGCCACGACGCCTGGTCGCCGGAGGGCGCCGCCCAGCCGACCTGCGACGGGGCGGACGGCGGCGGCAGGGATCCCAGATCGACCGCCGAGGGAGCCAGGGCACCGAGCGGTGGGATCAGCGGGTCACGACCGTGGATGACGGCGTCGATGCGTTCCGCGATCGCGGCGAGGTGGTCGGCCACGGCCGCGTCGGCACCAGCCTCCGCGGTCGAGGCCATACGGCGAGCCACCGTGTAGCCGAGCCACAGGAGCTCCTCGCCATCCGACGTCGCGCCTGCTGCCGTCTGGAAGGCGGCCGCCTCGGACGAGACCGCGCGACGCACGTCGTCGGTCGGGCTGAGCGACTCGCCGTCGAACGGGTGGGCGATCCGAGCGAGGTCGGTGGCGACGTCCTCGCGCACGCCCGACGCCGCGAAGCGATCACGTGCACGTCGTCGCGTCGAGCTGTCCACGGCGGTCCTCGGGTCGGCGGGTCACCGTCGCGATGACGGTGGTCATCACAGGTTCGCGCCCCGACCGTCATGTCGCAACCGACGGCGCACGTCCGAACGGCTGAGGCCGTCAGGTGAGCGTGACCGGGTAGCCGTGCTCGACGAGCCCGGCCCGGAGCCGGGCGATGTGCTCGGGGCCCCGGACCTCGAGCTCCAGGACGACCTCGACCTGCCCCAGACGGAGCCGACGACCGAGGCGTCGATGCTCGACGCCGACGACGTTCGCGCGGTACTGCGCCACCAGCTCCAGGATGCGGACGAGGTTGCCGGGCTGATCGCCGATCCGGGTCCGGAGCGTGACGTAGCGACCTTCAGCAGCCAGACCGCTCGTGATGAGGTGGTGCAGCACGATCGGATCGATGTTGCCGCCGGACAGCACCGCCACGGCGGGCGGCTCGAGATCGAGCTCCGAGGAGAGCATCGCGGCGACGCCCACCGCGCCCGACGGCTCGACGACCTGCTTCGCGCGCTCCAGCAGGAGCGTGACGGCGCGCGCGACCTCGGCGTCGCTGACGGTGACGACGTCGTCGACAAGCTGCTCGATGATCGGCAGCGTGATCACGCCCGGACGCTTCACCGCGATCCCGTCGCAGATCGTGTCGGCGTGCGGGAACGTCTGCGGGGAGCCCGCAACGAGCGACGCGGTGAGCGGGGCACAGCCCTCAGACTGCACGGCGATGATGCGGACGTCCGGACGGAGCGCCCGGAGGACGGTCGCGATCCCCGCGATCAGTCCCCCGCCCCCGACCGGGATGACGACGGTTGCGAGCTGCGGCAGCTGGTCGACGAGCTCGAGCCCGATCGTTCCCTGCCCCGCGATGATGTCGACGTGGTCGAAGGGGTGGACGAACACCCGGCCCGATGCCTCGGCCGCCTCGAGGGCAGCCGCGAGCGCCTCGTCGAAGACGTTGCCGACGAGCTCGACCTTCGCCCCGTACCCGATCGTCGCATCGACCTTCGGCAGCGGCGACATCGTCGGCATGTAGACGGTCGCGGTGACTCCCAGCATGGACGAGGCGAGCGCGACACCTTGCGCGTGGTTGCCGGCGGACGCGCACACGACCCCGCGCGCCCGCTCCTCGTCGCTGAGCAACGCAATGCGGTTGTACGCCCCGCGGATCTTGAACGAGCCGGTTCGCTGGAGCTGCTCGCACTTGAGCCAGGTCTCGCAGCCGATCACGTTCGACAGCGAGCGTGACAGCTCGAGCGGCGTGATGACCGAGACGTCGGTCAGCCGCTCCGCAGCGGCGCGGACGTCCGCGATCGTCACCGTGGCGGGGGCACCTGCGTCCAACGTCCGCTCCTGATCGTGGAACGTCCGGACCCTATCGCCGTGACCTGCCGGAGGGATCGGTTGTCCGCCGACCGGGCAGGCTCCCGACATGACCACCGACGAACCCCGTGACGACGACCTGCGCTTCCGACGCGTGCTGGAATCGCTGGTCGGAGCACCCATCGTGCATGGCAACACGATCGAGGTGCTGCGCAACGGCGTCCAGATCTTCCCGGCGATGCTCGAGGCGATCCGCAGCTCCGAGCACCGCATCGACATGGTCACCTACGTCTACTGGACGGGAGAGATCGCCCGGACCGTCGCCGGCGCGCTTGCCGACCGGGCACGGTCCGGCGTTGCTGTTCGACTCCTCATCGACGCGGTCGGATCACTGCCGATGGACGGGGACCTCATCACCGACCTCGAGGAGGCTGGCGTCGATGTCCGACGGTTCCGCCCCCCGGCTCGGCTGCGGTTCTGGGAGATCGACAACCGCACACACCGCAAGATCCTCGTCTGCGACGGTCGGGTCGCCTTCACCGGCGGGGTCGGCATCGCCGCGCAGTGGGAGGGCGACGCGAGGAACCCGTCCGAATGGCGCGACACCCACTTCCGGGTGACCGGACCAGCGGTCGACGGCCTGCATGCCTGCTTCATCTCCGACTGGCAGCAGACCGTCGAGGTGATCAGCCCGCCGGCGCAGCTCGACGAGGCACCCGAGCCCACTGGTGATGTCGATCTCGCGGTCGTTGACGACACCCCACGTCACGGACGCGGCCCCTCGGGCGTGCTCTTCCGCGGGCTCCTCGAGCAGGCTCGACACCGCATCCGGCTCGCGACGCCGTACTTCAACCCGACCGAGGATCTCTCCGCTCTGCTGGCTGACCGAGCCTGCGATGGCGTGGCGATCGAGATCCTGCTTCCCGGGCCCCACCAGGACAAGCGGGTCTGTGCGGTGACGGCCGCCGAGGAGCTCCGCCCGCTCGTCGCGGCCGGCATCATCATCTTCCGACACCAGCCGACGATGCTGCACGCCAAGCTCCTGCTCGTCGACGACGCGGTCGCCGTCGTCGGCTCCAACAACTTCAACCGACGCTCGCTCGGACGTGACGCCGAGATCGCGCTCGCGATCTTCCACGCCCCGACCATCGCACGCCTCGACGCTGACTTCTCCGACGACGTCGCACGGTCCGAGCGCTGGACTCCACCGTCGCGATGGAGCCCGGCCGGCGTCCGCGACTTCGTCGGCCACCGCCTGCTCGCTCCGATCCGTCCCCAGCTCTGAGGTCGCGGTCAGGCGAAGTCGTCGGCGCGCCGGATCCGTACCGGGCCGCCCCATGTGGCCGGCTCGGATGTGGGGTCGACGTCGGATTCGCCGCGGGTGATCCTCACGACCCCCGAGATCGCGAGCGTGCGCGCGACGTCGCGCGCGACGTCGAGGACAGCCCTCCAGCCCTCTCCGCCGATCGCCCGCGCAGCGTCCGACGGGCAGATCGACGACGCCGGATCCCGGGCGCGCAGCAGCGCCCGCATGGTGGCGCCCAGACGCGCCCGCAGCGCCTCGTCGTGAGGATCTTCCCACCACGGGTGGCCGCGCTCTCCGAGCGCGACCTTCGCGTCCTGCACGCGCGTGCGAGCTGCGGCAACGGCTTCGTCATCGCCTCGGAGCCGGCCGACATCGCGTCGTGCCGCCATCAACGCCCGCACCAGCTCCACACGGAACGTCTCTGGAACACCGGGGTCCGTGGCTCGCCAGCGCCGACCGTCGACCACGATGTGGCGACCGTCGGCTGTGCGCTCCGGCTCGCTCACCGCGACGATGGACCGCTCATGCGCGCCGCCCATCGTGGTGTGTTCATCCCCACCAGAAGCTCCAGTGCGTCGCGTGGGCGAGCCCGTCCCGGTAGGAGCGGAGGCTGCCACCGCCGTGCTCGACGACGTCGGGGCACAGCGCGTAGTGCTCCCATGCAAGACGATCCAGCTCGGCGTCGCCGGTCGGAGGGCGAGCCACGTCGACCTCGAGCAGATCGCCGGTCACCCGTACCAGCGTGATGCCGTGCGCGACCTCCCAGTGGCCGACCGCAGCGGCGATCATCGCCGGTTCGAGATCATGGTCGACAGCGCCGAAGCACAGCCGGGCCAGGGCCTCCCAGGCCCGCGTTCCGGGGATCTCCACGATCGCGACCCAGGGCGGCGCATCCTCGACGTCGATCTCGTCGACCGGCTCCGTGGCCCGCGGTGACTCGACAGCCTCGACGGCCTCATCGGAGCCGCGCAGCAGCCGGCGCAGCATCCCGCCCTGCCTGACGGCCGAGATCGCCGCAGACGGCACGGCAACCTCGCCTGGCGCGACGAGGTCGACTGCACCGGGCGGGGTCGCCTCGGCCACCGTCCGGACGAGATCCTCGAGCATCCGCCGACCGTCGATGTCGTTGGCGTCGACGACGACCTGCTCAGGGTGTTCTGCCCAGTCGCCGAGGCCGTGACGCTCGACCACGTCGGCGACGTCATCCGGGTCGCCGATGATGACGGGGAGGGTCCCGAGCATCCGCTCACGCATGCTGGCGAGCTCGCGGAGCGCGTCGACGCCGCGCACCACGTTCAGCGGGTACGGGAAGGGCGGGAAGGCAACGGGATCCATGTCGCGAACCTTAGCGACGAGGCTCGACGAACGGACGCCGTCGAACGCCCGGCGCTAGCCTCGCGGACGCGTCCGCACGCCGTTGCGGACGTGCTGCTGTTGCCGTCGTCGCGGTGACCGTCACCCAACTCGCCGTCTGTTCCCAGGAGCCACACATGTCCGACGTTCGCATCGCCAAGGACACCATGGGCGAGATGGAGCTCCCGGCGACCGCGCTCTGGGGCGCCAGCACCCAGCGCGCCGTGCTGAACTTCCCGGTCTCCGGGAAGCCGGTCCCCGCGGACATCATCCACGCGCACGCGCTGCTGAAGTGGGCCGGCGCGACGGCGAACGAGGAGGGCGGCGTCATCGAGGCCGACCTCGCGAAGATCATCCGGGAAGCCGCGGACGAGGTCATCGCCGGCAAGCTCGACGACCAGTTCCCGATCGACGTCTTCCAGACCGGGTCCGGCACGTCGACGAACATGAACGTCAACGAGGTCGTCGCGAACCGCGCCAAGC
>CBDTYW010000112.1:0-11120 GCA_965364735.1 uncultured Nitriliruptoria bacterium | reverse complement strand
GATCCGGCTGCGGACAGCGTCAACGACGCCAGGCTGAGGCTCGCGTTCCCGTCAGTGGCCGCGGCCTGGATCGGCAGGGAGAAGCCGCGGTAGGCGGCAGCGGACCTGCCGTCGAGGGTGGCGGCGTCAAGCGTCGCGTTGCTGCGCAGGAAGTCGCCGCTGTCAAGGCCGTCGAGCGTGGCGGCGTCGATCGGAGACGGGTTCGGCAGGGCCTCAGCGATCTTGGCCGCCGTGTCGTGGCGGTCGTCACCCGAGATGCGGGTGACCGAGCCGGTCCGGGCGAACGAGAGGAGCGCCTCGATGACCTCTGAAGACACGGCGGCTGGTCCGCCGAAGACGATGATCGCGGCCGGGTCGAGCGCCTCAAGGGCAGCGACCGTCGCGGGCGGCAAGGGGAGCCGCGGCTCGACCGTCAGAAGCGGCGCCCGCAGCGTCGTCGCGAGCGTCGAGCCCGCGAGGGCGTCCGGGAAGTTGCGACCGCTCGCGATGTAGACGACGTCAACGGGCCCGTCGACGGCATCCGCGCGAGGTGGTGCGGCGGTGAGGAACATGACGGCGATCAGGAGGAGCGTCGCCGCGAGGGCGAGGCGTGGGGCTGAGCGAGCGCTGACTGCCATGTCGTCTCCAAGAGGCTGCTCCGCGAACGATAGACCCGCTCGACGCACGTGTCCCCTGTCGCTCGACACGTCGTGGCCCGTGGTTCACGGCGGGGCGAGCGCATCCAGAAGCTTGTTCGCTCGTCCTGCGACCGCTTTGCGGCGATCGCCGGTCAGATCATGCAGCACCGGGCGCAGCCAGCTGCGCAGCTCGGCGTCCTCGGCAGCCCAGTCCGCCAGCACCTGCATCGTCGTGTTCTTCACGATCCAGTCGTCGTGCTCGACGAGGTTGCGCTGCATGATCGCCTGCGCTGCGGCCCTCTGGCGGGTGTCCATGAACGGTGTGAGGTGGTCGAACAGGTTCGCGAGCGTCCACTGCGTTGACGCCTGGGGAATCGCGGCGACGTCGGTCAGCAGCCGGTCGAGGTAGGGCGCGCCCCAGGACGGCTGGGCCATCACGACGCGCTTCATGCAGCTCGACACCCGCAGGCGGACGACCTCGTCGTCGCAGAAGTAGGACGCGTACAGCTCATCGAGGCGGCTGCGGTCGGCGAGCACGATCGCGGCGACCTGCTCGGTGTTGCCGAGCGAGTTGTGGTGGCCGCCGGAGAGCAGCTTGACGAAGGTGTCCACGGTGGGCCTGGCCGACGGTGGCAGATGCCGACCATCGTGCCGAGCGACAGGCAGCCGTGCGACGAAGACTCGCGGCCTTGCCTCGACGTCCCTCCCGCCTCCCGGCTCAGGCTCGCTCGTGGAACGTCGTGATGGCCGCGACGAGGGCGTCGGGGTTGTCCCACATGACGTAGGTCCGTGATCCGGGGATCAGCACGACCGTGGCGTCGGGCATCAGCGCTGCGGCGCGATGGGCGTGGGCGACCGGGAAGAACTTGTCCTCGGCCGCCCATGCGAACAGCACCGGCCGGTCGTAGGTGTGCAGGCGTTCTGCGACGTCGAGCGTGATCTGCGGGTCGAGGCCGCTGAGCACCTTGCCGATGTCGTCGCGGACATCGGCGTCGGCGAGCGCAGGTGCGAGGAACGACTCGCGGATGTCGTCGGGCAAGGCGGTGTTGGTGAGCCACCCGAACGACGTCGGCGACTGCCAGAACGCCTTGGCCCGCAAGGCCGTCACGGCGGCAGCCACGCCGCCGGGGATCTTGGGGAGCAGCAAGAGCGGTCGGAACACCTTCGGCGGGAAGTTCTCGAAGAAGTCGCCGGTGGCGAACACGACGCGGGCGACCAGGTCGGAGCCGGCGTGGTCGCTGGTGATGAGCAGCTGGGTGATCGCGCAGCCGGAGTCGTTGCCGACGAGGGTGACTTCACCGACATCGAGGGCCACGATGGTTTCGCCCAGGATGCGCGCCATCCCGGCAGGCGAGAGGTCGGCGTCGCGGCGCATCGGCTCGGTGTGTGACCCCATCGGAGGATCGATGGTGATGACGCGGAAGCCGTTGGCGTGCAGCCCCGGAACGACGGGGCGCCAGAGGTCGCCGTTGTTCAGGAAGCCGCACATGAGCAGCAGGGTGTGGCCGTTGTGGTTGCCGGGGGCGCCGGTGTCGCGGACGTGGATGTTGCCGGCGGAGGTGGCGACGGACATGGGAGGTTCCTCGCGGGGTGCGTTGGTAGCATTCACAGACAAGCTGTCGGTATAAACATACCGCCTGTCTGTTTGTTTTCAACTCGGAGCTGACCGCACGTGTCCCAAACCCAGCAGGAGCGCCGCGAGGCGACGCGCGCGAAGCTGATCGGTGCGGCGCTCGAGGTGTTCACCCGCGACGGGTTCGCCGACGCATCGACCACGGCGATCCTGAAGGTCGCGGGCGTCAGCAGGGGAGCGATGTATCACCACTTCGCGGACAAGGCGGACCTGTTCGCAGCGGTCTACAGCCACGTCGAGGAGCAGACGACCGCCGACATCGCCGTCGCGGCGGCCGAGGCCACCGACCCGCTGCACGCGCTGCACCTCGGCGTCGACGCCTACCTCGACGCCGCTGAGGACCCGGCCGCCGCGCGCATCGTCCTGCTCGACGCCCCGACCGCGCTCGGCTGGGAACGCTGGAAGGCGCTCGAGGAGCAGCACGGGCTCGGCCTGACGATCTTCGTGCTGCAGGGCGCCATCGACGCCGGCGTCATGCAGCCGATGCCGGTGGTGCCGCTCGCGCACGTCCTGCTCGGGGCGATGCGCGACGGGGCGCTGCTCGTCGCCCGCTCACCCGACCAGGCGGCCGCACGGCGAGAGGTCGCCGAGGTGCTCCACGGCATCGTCGGGGCGCTGGCGATCTGACGGCGCGACGGTGGACTCAGGCGCGTCGGCGGCCGGACCGTGCAGCTCGGAGATCGCGGCTGTCCAGAGTGGTCAGCGGTGCGAGCGGAGTCGGTCCGCCTGTCGTCAAGACCCTAGGTTGCGGGGGTGACGCGCCTGTTGGGTTGCCCACAGGTCGCCGTCCTCACCCTCGCTCCTGACCCTCACGGAGAGCCACAGATGCGCATCGCCACCACCCTGATGTACGCAGGAGACCCGGTCTCCACCGTTGATCACGTCGTCGCGCTCGAGGGCGCGGGGCTCGACGTCATCTGGGTGCCGGAGGTGTACACCTTCGACGCTGCCACGCTCATGGGCTATCTCGCCGCCAAGACGGAGAAGGTCCACATCGGCTCCGCGATCACGCCGATCTACTCGCGCACCCCGGCGCTCATCGGCATGACGTTCGCCGGGCTCGACTCGCTCTCCGGCGGTCGCGCGATCCTCGGGCTCGGCGCGTCCGGGCCGCAGGTCATCGAGGGCTGGCACGGCGTCAAGTACGACAAGCCGATCGGCCGCACCCGCGAGATCATCGACATCTGCCGGATGCTGTGGCGCCGCGAGAAGCTCATCTACCAGGGCAAGAGCTACACCCTGCCGCTGCCCGAGGACGAGGGCACCGGCCTCGGCAAGCCGCTGAAGCTCATCAACCACCCGGTGCGCCCGAACATCCCCGTCTGGGTCGCGGCGCTCGGACCGAAGAACGTCGAGATGACCGCCGAGATCGCCGACGGCTGGATGCCGATCCTGTTCCACCCGGAGAAGGCGAACGACGTCTGGGGCGAGTCGATCGCCTCCGGCAACGCGAAGCGCGACGCCGACCTCGGGACGATGGAGATCACGGCCGGCGGGGCGTTCGCCATCGCCGAGGGCGAGGAGCGCAAGCAGATCCTCGACTTCACGCGGCACATGGTCGCGCTGTACGTCGGTGGGATGGGCGCGCGCGGCCGCAACTTCTACAACGACCTGTTCTCGCGCTACGGCTACGAGGCGGAGGCCAAGGAGATCCAGGACCTCTACCTCGACGGCAAGAAGGACGAGGCCGCCGCGAAGGTGCCGTTCGACTTCCTCGAGGAGACCAACCTCGTCGGGTCGGAGAGCTTCATCAAGGAGCGCATCGCCGCCTTCGAGGAGGCCGGCGTCACGATGCTCAACATCGTCTCCGCCGGCAAGGACGGCGTCGGCGAGCTGCGTCAGCTCAAGAGCTGGGTGTCCTGACCCAGTCGCTGTTCAGCGCTGAGCGCGGAACCCGAGCCCCGGGGAGCCGCCGATCGCCGTCAGGGTGAGGCGGTCCTCGACGACTGCGACGGTCATGGCCCCCTCGAGGGTCGCGATGACCTCCGAGTCCTGCCGCTGCAGATCCGGAGGGCAGTCGCCGTCGGCAGAGAGGTCGCGGACCTGGATCTCCGCGCCGACGAAGGCGTAGGTCCCGCGCAGCTCGCGGCACCCGGTCGCCGCGGTGAACGTGCCGTCGTCGCTGAAGACGAGCACGGCGTCGTCACCGCTGACCGACGAGGCGGCGCCCGCGCCTCCGACGCCGGTGAAGACGGTGTCGAGCAGCCATCGGGTCCCGACGACGTCGGCCGCCGGGATCTCGGCCTGGCGGGTGAAGTCGAGCCGGACCCCGTCGCCGACCAGCGTCAGGGCGTCGTCGGTGACCTCGAAGCTCGAGATGCGAGCCAGGGCGGTCAGGTAGATCCGTTCGGCGTCCATGAGCGGGCCCTCACAGCCCATCTCGGTCTGCCCGTACCCGCCGCCGCTCCAGACCGTCCCGCCCACCTGGACCTCACCGAAGTAGGAGTTGCAGGCAGCACGCCCGCCGACACGACCTTCGGCGAACTCGAGCGTGATCGCGTCCGCCTCCGGGACCTCGGCGCCGTCGACCGTGCCGGTGACCAGCTGCCAATCGCCCGACGGGTCCCGGGTGTCGATCGCCCCGATGTCGCCACACCCGGACAGGGCGAGGACACCGGCGAGCACGAGCGAAGCGGTCACACGCATCTCACGGTCCTTCGAGGTGGCCGGCCGCGGTCGAGGTCCGGTAGTCTTGCCCGCATGCCGACCTCGGGTCCTGACCCCCGGTCGGCTGTTCACCATCCAACCCGATGCTCCGCCCCGCTGTCGTCCGCACCGCTCAGAGGTCCCCGACCGAGAGCAGCACTCGCGAACACGACCGCAGGGGTACCGCACCGGAAGCGCGTCACCCGGACCGATCCACGGCCGACCGACCGCACCGATCGCCGTGCTGACCTGCACGGCAGAGGAAGATCCCCACATGGCCGTTCGTCTCCGCCTCCGTCGCGAGGGCACGCACAAGCGTCCCCACTACCGCGTCGTGGCCGCCGACTCCCGCTCGCCCCGCAACGGGCGATTCATCGAGATCATCGGGCAGTACCACCCCCTCGAGAACCCTTCGCGCATCGAGATCGACAACGAGCGTGCGGTGCACTGGCTGCGCCACGGCGCCCTGCCGACCGAGGCCGTCCAGAAGATCCTGCGCATCTCCGGCGCGTGGGAAGAGTTCAAGCCGGGCGACAAGCCTGCACGCGAGCGCGACCCGAACCGCGTCAAGATGTCGCGCCAGAAGCGTGAGAAGCTCGCCGAAGCGAAGGAAGGCTGATCATGCGCAGCGACGAGACCCTTGCATTCCTGGCCAAGCAGCTGGTCGACCACCCCGACGACGTCGAGGTCAACATCGTCGAGGACGACCGTCAGGTCACCCTCGAGCTCAGCGTCAACGCTGAGGACCTCGGCAAGGTGATCGGCCGTCGCGGCCGCACCGCCAAGGCGCTTCGCACCATCGTGAAGACCGCCGGCTCGCTCGACGACGAGAACGTCCACGTCGAGATCATCGACTGACGTCGCAGCACATCCTGACGACCGCCCGTCGGCCGACGTTCGCATCGCGAGCATCTGGCGGCGGGCGGCGTCCGTTGCCGCTCAGCTCGAAGACAAGGACCTGTTGTGCAGGACGGCCACGTGTTGATCGGTCGCATCATCAAGCCGCACGGAATCCGCGGTGAGGTGGTCGTCGACGTGCTCTCCGACGTCGACGGCAGGTTCGCGCCGGGCGTCGAGATGACGATGTCGGGGCGCCCGCCGCGTCCCGTCACCGTGCAGACGGTCCGTCCGCACCAAGGACGCCTTCTGGTGCGATTCGACGCCGTCGCGGACCGCACCGAGGCCGAGACGCTCCGAGGCCGCGAGCTCACCGCCGAGGCGATCGACCTTGCCGACGAGGGACAGTTCTTCGTCAGCGAGCTGCTCGGCCTGCGTGTGCTCGGCCCGGACGACGTCGACCACGGCGTCGTGATCGACCTCATCGAGATGCCCCCGGTCGCGGGCTACGACCTCCTCGAGGTCAAGCGCGAGGACGGCACCACCTGGATGCTCCCGACGGCGGATGACCTCGTCGATGCCGAGGAGGTTGAGCGCGAAGACGGCACCGTCGCGTGGATCCTGCGGCTGATCGACCCGCCGGCCGGGCTCGTCGACGACACCGAGGCGGTGGCCGTGCAGCCCGCCCCGCTGCCCCCCGAGGAGCGTGACCAGTGAGGATCGACGTCCTGACGATCTTCCCCGAGTTCCTCGCGACACCCCTCGAGGTCTCGGTGATCGGGCGGGCCCGGACCGACGGGCTGCTCGACGTGCGTCTCCACGACCTGCGCGAATGGACGCTGGACCGCCATCGCAGCGTCGACGATGCGCCGTACGGCGGCGGGGCCGGCATGGTGATGCGCGCCGACGTCTGGATCGCGGCCGCCGAATCGGTCTGGAACGACGTCGAGGCCCCCGGCCACCTCGCCGAGGTCGACGAGACCCCCGAGCTCGTCCATGTCGCCGGCGACGCCGACCGGCCACGCACGATCCTGCTCACCCCTCGGGGACGGCCGCTCGACCAGGAGCTCGCGCGGGAGCTGGCAGCCGAGGAGCGCATCGTCATCTGCTGTGGCCGCTACGAGGGCATTGACGAACGCGTCCACGATCTCGTCGCCACCGACGAGCTCTCCATCGGCGACTACGTCCTCGCCGGGGGAGAGGTGGCCGCGCTTGTCCTCATCGAGGCGGTCGGGCGGCTCCTCCCGGGGGTGCTCGGCAACGCCGAGAGCTCACAGGACGAGTCCTTCCAGGACGGGCTGCTCGAGTACCCGCACTACACCCGCCCGCTCACCGTGCGCGGCCACGGGGTGCCTGACGTGCTCCGCTCGGGCGACCACGGCGCCGTGGAGCGCTGGCGTCAGGAGCAGTCCCGCGAGCTCACCGAGCGTCGCCGGCCCGACCTGATCGCTGGGGAATCCGATGGCACCGGGTGACCATCGCCCGTCCGACGCCGGGCGTTGTTGACCGGCCTGCCGCCCAGACGTACGCTCCTGCCTTCGTCGGCGCCGACGCCATCTGCCGTGCCTCCGTACGTGGGCACGCACCGCTCCGCCGACATCCTTCTCCCTGCAGCAGCCTCTCGCTGCTGCCGCCGCACCCCATGCCGCGCTCCCGCGCCGGCTCGCCCTCCGAGGTCCCCACATGAACAACGTCGACGTCGTCGAGAAGTCCCGCTTGCGCGACGACATCCCCGAGTTCTGGCCCGGGGACACGGTCAAGGTCCACGTCAACGTCATCGAGGGCACGCGCAAGCGCGTCCAGATCTTCGAGGGCGTCGTCATCTCCCGCGCCGGCGGCGGCCTCCGCGAGACCTTCACGGTCCGCAAGGTCTCGTTCGGCATCGGCGTGGAGCGCATCTTCCCGGTCCACAGCCCGGTGCTGGAGCAGATCGAGCTCCTCCGCAAGGGCAAGGTCCGTCGCGCGAAGCTCTACTACCTCCGCGAGCGCTCGGGCAAGCGTGCGCGCATCCGCGAGAAGCGCGACTTCTGAGTCCTGCTGCTCTGCAGATCGGACCGGCCGACGTGTTGTTGACGACCGTCGGCACACGGAGGCTTCCGCATGGTTGACGAGAACGACCCGTCCGGGTCGACGTCCTCCCAGGGGAACGCGCCATCTGGGCGGGTTCCGTCCGAGCCGACGACCTCCGTCGAGCTACCCGTCCGTGAGGTCCCGTCGTCGACGGTGCCGGTGACGGCGTCGCCGCAGGGCGAGTCTGCCAAGGATGCCGTCCTCGGGTTCTTCGCCGAGCTCCCGGTGCTGATCCTGATCGCGCTCGTCCTGGCGTTCCTGCTCCGGACCTTCGTGCTCCAGGTCTTCTACATCCCGTCCGAGTCCATGGTCCCGACCCTCGAGGTCAACGACCGGATCGTCGTCGAGAAGATCTCCTACCAGTTCCGCGACGTTCGCCGTGGCGAGGTCGTGGTCTTCGAGGAGGCAACGCCGATCGCCTCGGACAGCTCCGGGATCCAGCGCGTCATCAGCGCGGTCGGGCAGTTCGTGGGCGTCGTCCCGGCCAACGCCCGAGACCTCGTCAAGCGGGTCGCTGGCCTGCCGGGCGACGAGATCCGCGTCGAGGCCGGGATCGTCTACGTCAACGGGGCGCAGCTCGACGAGCCCTACGCGGACCTCGACACCAAGGACATGGCGTCGCGGATCGTGCCGGCGAACGAGATCTTCGTGCTCGGCGACAACCGTCGCAACTCCGGCGACTCCCGGACCACGCTCGGGACGATCGACCTCGACCGGATCGTCGGCCGCACGGTGTTCCGGCTCTTCCCGTTCGACCGCGCGGGCTCGATGCCGGGTGCCGCGCATCCTGAGGTTCCGGCGTCGACCACCGGGGTCGCCATCGACGATCCGCTGGTCCTCGGACAGCTCGGGGCCTTCGGGATGCTCGGGGCGTTCGGCGCCGTCCGGCGTCGTCGCCACGCGGTCTGAGTAGGGTGGTCGCGACCGCGATCCGACCCTCAGGACAGGACGCGCCAGCCATGCACACCGGAGCGCTCGACGACGAGCTGCACGCGGCCGGGTTCACCCGTGTCGCGGGGTGCGACGAGGCGGGGCGCGGGGCGCTTGCCGGACCGCTGGTCGCGGCCGCGGTCGTGCTGCCGCCCGGCTGGATGCCCGATGGGCTCACGGACTCGAAGCTGCTCACCCGGCTGCAGCGCGAGCGCATGTACGGCGAGATCGTTGAGCGTGCCGTCTCCTGGTCGGTGCGGCGGATCAGCAACACGCGCCTCGACCGGATCGGCCTGCAGCCGACCAACATCAGCGCCCTTCGTGAGGCGCTCTCCGGGCTCGACGTCGCGCCGGACTACGTCTTGGTCGACGGCTTCCGCCTGCCCCGGCTCAGCGCGCCCACCCTGCGCGTCTACAAGGGCGACATGGTCTCGGCGGCGGTCGCCGCTGCCTCGGTGATCGCCAAGGTCACCCGCGACCGGATGATGGTCCGCTACGCGCGCCGCCATCCGGGCTACGGGTTCGAGCGCAACAAGGGCTACGGGGCGCAGGAGCACCGTGACGGCCTCGCCGAGCTGGGTCCGTGCGCCATCCACCGCCGCTGCTTCGCCGGCGTCGCGGCCATGATCGCGGCCGAGCAATCGGCCACTGCAACGACCGGTGAGCTCCAGCTCGCCGCCACCTCATGAGGACCGGAGCGCCAGATGGCTGTTGAGGAGCTCGACGAGTACGAGAACGAGCTCGAGCTCGCGATGTACCGGGAGTACCGCGACGTGCTGCGGATGTTCCGCTACGTCGTGGAGACCGAGCGCCGCTTCTACCTCGCGAACACCGTCACGGTGACGCCGAAGGGCAGCGACGGGGCGCTGCACTTCGAGCTGATCATGCAGGACGCCTGGGTCTGGGACATGTACCGACCGGCGCGGTTCGTCAAGGTCGTGAAGGTCCTCACGTTCCGCGACGTCAACATCGAGGAGATCGCCCACGACGGCGCGGAGGACATCTCCGCGTTCCTGAAGGAAGGCTGACCCATGGGGTTCAACGCCACCCGTCGCTACCGCGACGCGAAGAAGCACGACGTCCGGCTGCTCATCGCCGCCATCGTCATCGTCTCGGCAGTCCTGCTCTGGGCCGTCGGGATCATCGGCTGATGCGGTCGGTGACGACGGAGGCCGGCCTGATCGTCGGGGCCGGACTCGGGGTGTCGGAGTTCGCCGACCAATCACGCCGCGTGAGTTCTCCACAGATCGTGTGAGGTCGTGTTCGGTGGTGTTGTTCTGGCCGTAAGTTCTGGGCATGAACACCACGCCCCGCTCCGACCCGTCCGCGACGACCCTCGACAGCCGTGCTGTCGGCGAGATCGGAGAGCAGTACGCGGTCGAGCACCTCGAACGGCTCGGCCACATCGTCCTGGACCGCAACTGGCGCGCCGCGGACGGCCAGCCTCGGGGTGAGCTGGACATCGTGAGCCGCTGCCCGGAGGACCGGATCGTCTTCACGGAGGTCAAGACGCGCAGGGGCATGCACTTCGGTGGACCGCTCGCCGCGGTGACCGACGCCAAGCGGGGGAAGATCCGGATGCTCACCTCGGTCTGGCTCCGCGAGAACCGTCCGTCCTGCGCTGGGCTGCGGTGTGACGTCATCGGGATCATGGTCGACGATCACGGCGAGCTGCGTTCCCTGTCCCACGTCCCGCAGGCCTTCTGATGATCGCCGTGATCGGAGCGATCGGGCTGATCGGGCTCGACGCCCGGCTCGTCCGCGTGGAGTGCGAGGCCGGCGGCGGCTTGCCGGGCACCAAGGTGGTCGGCATGCCGGACACGGCTGTCCGAGAGGCGGCCGAGCGCGTCAAGACCGCGATCAAGCGCTCGGAGCTGAAGTACCCGGAGGCGCGGGTGATCGTGAACCTCGCCCCGTCGAACACCCCGAAGTCCGGGACCGGGTTCGACCTGCCGATCGCGTTGGGGATCCTCGCGGCCTACGAGGGTCAGGTCCCGGCTGCAGCGCTCGAGGGCGTCGTCGCGTGCGGGGAGCTCGGCCTCGACGGCACCCTCCGCGCGGTCCCGGGCATCCTGCCGATCGCGCAGGCTGCTGCCCGGTTCGGCGCCAAACGCCTGCTCGTCCCCACCGCGGCGGCCCCCGAGGCTGCGCTGGTCGACGGTCTCGACGTCGTCGCGGTGTCGAGCCTCCTCCATGCCGTCGGGGTGCTGAAGGACGGGATGCTGCCGGACCCGATCGTCGACGTCCCGCGCGTCGAGGCGACGACGACCCACGACATGCGCGACGTCCGCGGCCAGGACATCGCGCGCCGGGCGCTGGAGCTGGCGGCCGCCGGTGGGCACCACATCCTGCTCTCCGGCCCACCCGGCTGCGGCAAGTCGATGCTC
>CBDTYW010000111.1:0-11229 GCA_965364735.1 uncultured Nitriliruptoria bacterium | reverse complement strand
GAGCCGCTCCGCGCTCGACACCGCGGGTGAGTGGTACTTCGACTACGGATCCGACCGCATCTTCCTCGCGGTCAACCCGGCCTCGCTCGGCCTCATCGAGACCGCAGCGGTCGACTACGCCATCCAGGGCGAGTACACCGAGAACGTGACGATCGAGAACCTGATCGTCGAGAAGTACGCGGTCCGCTCCAGCCACGGCGCCATCCACGCCCACAACGGATCCAACTGGAACATCATCAACGTCACCGCGCAGGACAACCACGGCGCCGGCATCACGGTCGGACCGGGAACGCTCGTCGACGGTGCGAAGGTGCTCCGCAACGGCCAGATCGGGATCGCCGGCTACGGCCAGTACCGCCAGGGCCCGCTGAAGGGTGTCCAGGGTTCACGCCCCGTCGTCGTCCGCAACACGGAGATCGCCTACAACCTGACGCTCGACTACTGGTGGGGCTGGGAGGGTGGCGGCACCAAGTTCAAGGAGACCGAGGGCATGATCTTCGAGGACAACTGGAGCCACCACAACGGCGGCCCGGGAGCCTGGTGGGACGTCTACAACAACGGCGCGACCATCCAGAACAACCTGGTCGAGCACAACGAGGTCCGCGGCATCATGTACGAGATCTCGCACGGCCCGACGGTCATCTCCGGCAACGTCGCCCACAACAACGGCAACAACGTCGCCATCCGCTACCTCGGCTCGCAGATCTACGTCTCCAACTCCACCGACGTCACCGTCCGTGACAACACGGTCTGGGGCGGCACCCGCGGCATCGTCGTCCGCAACGACGGCTCGCGCTACCCGCTCGCCTCCAACGTCCAGGTCTTCGACAACGACATCACCGTCGTCGCGAACGGCTGGAGCGGCTTCAAGCAGGTCAACGGGGTCGACGGGGCCAAGTGGACCAACGGCACGGTCAAGTTCCACCACAACACGCACCGTGTCGCCGGTGGCGCCAGCGCCAACGTCTTCTTCTGGGGCAGCCGCATGAAGTTCGGCTCCTGGCAGAACAGCACCATCAACGGTGCCGGCTCCAAGGTCATCAACGGCGGGCACCCCACCGTCGCCTCGCCGGTCAACACCAGCCGGACCTACGGCGCCAGCTGAACAGGTCCTGATCCAGACGCAGCGCCCCGTGCTTCCTCAGAAGCGCGGGGCGCGCTTCTGTCTGACGGCCGCGATGCCCTCGTCGATGTCGGGGCTGCGATAGTTGTCGGCCTGCATCGCGGCCTCATGGTCGAGCTGCTCAGCGAGCGAACGCGGACGATCGTCGTTGAGCGTCGCCTTGACCTGGCGAACAGCCAAGGGCGAGTTGGCGGCGATGGTCGCGGCGAGCTCCATCGCGCGGGGCAGCACGTCGACAGCAGGAAGCGCGTCGATCGCGAGGCCCCAGCGAGCGGCGGTGGAGCCGGTCACGAGCTCGCCGGTGAAGAGCATCTGTGCAGCGCGCTGCTGACCAACGATGCGCGGCAGGAGCCACGAGCCTCCCATGCCCGGATGCAGGCCGATCCTGGTGAAGTTCAGCCCGACGCGGGCCTCGTCGGCCACGATCCGCAGGTCGCACGCCAGCGCGACGCAGAGCCCGGCGCCGACGGCGTGTCCGTTGATGGCGGCGATCACGGGGACCGGGGACTCGCGGACGGCAAGGAAGCGGCGGTAGAAGGCGCGCATCGGCCCGGTCGCATCAAAGGCCTCTTCCTTCGCGCGCCTGCCGTAGTCCGCGAGCATGTCGAGGTCGCCACCAGCCGAGAACGCGGGTGCAGCCCCGGTGAGCACGATCGCTCGAACGTCGTCGTCGGTCGCAAGCTCGTGGAAGGCCGCCTCGACCGCCTCGCCCATCGTGACCGTCATGGCGTTGCGTCGATCGGGGTCGTTGAGCGTGAGCACGGCGACGCCGTCTGCTCGGGTCATCTCCACCAACGCCATGCATCGCTCCAGGTTCGAGGTGCGGGGCACGGTAGCGACGAGGCGCCGCGCCCATCGGTCGGGCCGCTACGGTGCGGGACGGTCGGGACGCGGGGGAGATGGCGTGACGAGGTCGGTGAGGCTCATCTCGACGGGCGGGCTGATCGCCCGTGCGAGCGCTGCCGACGGCGGCTGGATCGGCGGGGCAGAGCTCGTCCAGCGCTCCGGGTCGGACGCCACGATCTCGGTCAACGACTTCTCGCGGGTGTCCAGCACCGACTTCACGCTCGCCGACGTGCGCCTCCTCGCGCGGCAGATCCGCGACTCGCTCGACGCCGGGTTCGACGGGATCGTCGTCACGATAGGGACTGACCGGATGTGCCAGATCGCGTGGGCGCTGGAGCTGCTCCTCGCCGATCTCGAGGCGCCCATCGTGCTGACCGGCGCGATGCGGTCGATCGACGCCCGTCGTGGCGACGGGCTGGACAACTTCACCGACGCGGTCCGGGTCGCCCAGGCGCAGGGCGCCGCGCATCGCGGGGTGCTGGTGTGCATGCACGGCAGGCTCCACGCCGCCCGTCTGGTCCGCAAGCGTCACGCTGAGCAGGTCGACGCGTTCACCTCGTATCCGCTCGGAGAAGTCGGGGTCGTCCGAGATGGCCGCGTGACGTTCGAGCGACGCAAGACGCGCCGACCCCCGCCCGCGACGGACCTCGACGAACACGTCGACCTCATCCCGGTCGGGCTCGGCTACGACGGCTTGGAACGCTGGAGCCGTGGCTTCGACGCCGGCGTCCGGGGGGTCGTGGTGGAGACGAGCGGCTCGCACAACCTGGACGACCGGCTCGAGGGGAGCATCCGGAGCATCGTCGAGCGCGGCATCGTGGTCGTCTTCGCGAGTCCCGCGTGGACGTCGCAGGCTGATCACGAGGACCTCCGGGACCTGGGCATCATCGCGGCGCCCGCGATGCCGTTGCACACCGCTCGGCTCGCGCTGATGGCCGCGCTCGCGATGACCAACGACCTCGACCGGATCCGCGAGTGGTTCCTGCCGCCACGCTGAGGGCGGCGTCTCAGGACCGGTCGGGCATCGCGTGCAGCGCCTTGCTGAGCCGTCGGACCGACGCAACAGCGAGCACCGAGCCGTTGCCGAGGACCGGAAGGTGTCGGAATCCTTGCTCGAGCATGAGCCGGAGCGCTGCGTCCGCATCGTCGGTGACGTCCGCGGTCAGGGGGTCTGACGTCATCCAGTGAGCCACGGTGGCCGACGCGGTGTCGATGCCCCGACCGCACGCCCGGACGAGGTCCCGCTCGGTGAAGATCCCCAGCAGCTCGCCCTGCGACCCGAGGACGCAGACCGAACCCGTGTCGGCCAGGGTCATCGCCTCGGCCGCATGCTGGAGCGGCTCGTGGGGGCGGACGGTGGCGAGCGGCAGGGACGGGATGTCGCCGAGGGTGGGCACGTGGGATGCTCCGTGTCGGGCGCCGACGCAGGCTGCGGGCGCGCAGCTCGACGCTAGCACCGGCCACCGCTCACGAGCAGGGCATGATGGACACCGACGTCGATGAGGAAGAGCCCGTGGCAGCACCTGCTGATGCGCCGCCGATCGAACCGATCCGTGACGAGACGCGGCTCCTGCTGTCGGCCTCGCAGCCTCGAGACGCTTCCCTTCCGGGAGTGCTCGTGGTCGGGCACGGCTCGCGGCGTGCTGCCGCCGCCGACGACCTCGCCTGTCTGCTCGATGGCCTGCGTGCTCACGTCGGCGGGTCCGTCGCGGGAGGCTGGATCGAGCTCGGTCAGCCCCGCGCGGCGGACGCTGCCGAAGGGCTGGTCTCGCGGGGCGCGTCGCGGATCGTCGTGGTTCCGCTCCTGTTCTTCCGCGCCTTCCACGCCACGAAGGACCTGCCGCGGATCGTGGGCGACATCGGAGCACGCCACCCCGACGTCGAGATCGTCCTGGCCCGGGAGCTGGGTCGGGGGCAGGAGCTGGTCGACCTGGCGGCCCGTCGCATCGCGGATGCAGCCGGTCCGCTCGGTCCCGACGACGGTCTGGTGGTCGTCCCGAGCGGAACCAGCGACGCGGCGGCACGTCGCGAGGGGCAGGCTGCGGCTGCTGCGGTCGCAGCGGTCGTGGGGTCCACGCGGTGGACCGTTGCCTACGCATCATCAGCGGAGCCGCGGGTCGCGGACGCCGTCAGGCTGCTCGTCGACGAGGGGGCCCGTCGGATCGTCGTGTTCTCCTGGAGCCTGTTCGCGGGACGGCTCGTCAGCTCCGTGGAGACCGCGAGCCGACGCGCTGCGGAGTCGGCCGACGTCGAGCTCATCTGGGCGGGACGCTTCGGGTCTGACCCGGCCGTGGTGCGTCTCGTGGCGGATCGCGTGATGCGGGGCTGAGCCGGCCCGATGTGGGCGCCACGCGCCACCTCTGCGACCTCGCGCGATCCAGGTGGCACCCTGTGCAGCAACCGGAACGCGAACGGGAGCTTGTGTGACGACAACGGATGCGGGCACGGAGCCAGTCACGGTCGACAGCGCCGTGGTGCGCTTCGCCGGTGACTCCGGCGACGGGATGCAGCTGACGGGTGATCGGTTCACCGCAGAACAGGCGGTGGCGGGCAACGATCTGTCCACCTTCCCGGACTTCCCGGCGGAGATCCGCGCACCTGCGGGCACGCTCGCCGGCGTGAGCGCGTTTCAGCTCCACTTCTCCGATCACGACATCTACACGCCGGGTGACGCCCCGGACGTGCTGGTCGCGATGAACGCCGCCGCGTTCAAGAAGAACCTCCCCGACGTCCGCACCGGCGGGGTGATCATCGTCAACACCGACGGCTTCGGTCGCAGCAACCTGAAGAAGGCCGGCTACGGGACCGACAACCCGCTCGACGATGCATCACTCGACGAGGACTACAAGATCATCCGCGTCCCGATCACCGAGCTGACGCTCAACGCCGTCGGCGACATGATCGAGTCCGGAGCGATGAACAAGAAGGAGGCGGAGCGCGCCAAGAACTTCTTCGCCCTCGGCGTCGTGTCCTGGATGTTCTCGCGCGACACCTCCGAGACGAAGAAGTGGCTCGAGGAGAAGTTCGGGGACCGTCCTGCGGTGTACGAGGCGAACGTCCGCTCGCTCAAGGCCGGTGAGACGTTCGCGATCGCGACGCAGGTCGCAGAGCCCCGCCGGATCGCTCCCGCGACGTTGCCGCCTGGGACCTACCGCAACATCACCGGCAACCAGGCGCTCGCGTACGGGCTCGTCGCAGCTGGCGTCCAGTCAGGCCTCGACGTCTTCCTCGGCTCCTACCCGATCACCCCGGCCTCCGACATCCTGCACCAGCTGGCGCGGATGAAGCACTTCGGGGTCACCACGTTCCAGGCCGAGGACGAGATCGCTGCGGTCGGATCTGCCATCGGCGCGGCATTCGGCGGGGCGCTCGCGGTGACGACGTCGTCCGGCCCGGGAATCGCGCTCAAGGGCGAGGCCATCGGCCTCGCGATGATGATCGAGCTCCCGCTGATCGTGGTCAACGTCCAGCGCGGGGGTCCGTCGACCGGTCTCCCGACGAAGTCCGAGCAGTCCGACCTCTTCCAGGCGATGTACGGGCGGAACGGCGAGTCGCCCATCCCGGTGATCGCACCGTCGACGCCCAGCGGCTGCTTCCACGCGGCCATCGAGGCGGCCAGGATCGCGGTGACGTACCGCACGCCCGTCATGCTCCTGACCGACGGGTTCCTCGCCAACTCGGCGGAGCCCTGGCTCTTGCCGGATGTCGCTGACCTGCCGGAGATCCATCCGAACATCACGACGGAGCCGGACGGCACCAACACGAACGAGGACGGCCAGTTCCTCGGATACGCGCGCGACGCCGCCACGCTCGCCAGGCCGTGGGCGCTGCCCGGCACGAAGGGCCTCGAGCACCGCGTCGGGGGCCTCGAGAAGTTCGGCCAGTCCACCGGCAACATCTCCTACGACGGCGGCAACCACGACGACATGACACGGCTGCGTCATGAGCGCGTCCGCGTGATCGCCGACAGCCTGCCGCCGCTGGTCGTCGACGGCGATCAGGACGCGGAGCTGCTCGTCGTCGGCTGGGGCTCGACGGAGGGGCCGATCCGGGCGTCCGTGGAGCGTGTCCGGGCGGGCGGCCGCAAGGTGGCCCGCATCCACCTCCACCACCTCGCTCCGTTCCCCAACGATCTCGAGGGGATCCTGAAGCGTCATCGGCGGGTCCTGCTGCCGGAGAACAACGCCGGGCAGCTCCGCGCGCTCCTGCGGGCCGAGTACCTCGTCGACGTCCGAGGACACAACAAGGTCACGGGGCTTCCGTTCCGCACCGACGAGCTCCAGGGTGTCATCGAGGACCACCTCGACGCGATCGACGCCGACCGGAAGGTCCAGCCATGACCGCGACCGACGCCCCGCTCATCCATCTCGGCAAGAAGGACTTCACCTCGGACCAGGAGGTCCGTTGGTGCCCGGGCTGCGGTGACTACGCGATCCTCGCCACCGTGCAGCAGCTGTTGCCGAAGCTGGGCTGCACGCCCGAGAACACGGTCTTCGTCTCTGGCATCGGGTGCGCGGCCAGGTTCCCGTACTACATGTCGACCTACGGCATGCACTCGATCCACGGTCGTGCGCCGGCGATCGCCTCCGGTCTCGCCATCGCTCGGCCGGACCTCGACGTGTTCGTGGTCGGCGGCGACGGCGACATGCTCTCGATCGGCGGCAACCACCTGATCCATGCGCTGCGGCGCAACGTGAACCTCACGATCATGCTCTTCAACAACGAGATCTACGGGCTGACGAAGGGGCAGTACTCGCCCACCTCGCAGCCGGGGACCGTGGCGAAGTCGACGCCGATGGGCTCGATCGACCGCCCGCTGAACCCGCTGTCGCTCGCGCTGGGAGCCGAGGCGACCTTCGTCGCGCGCACGATGGACAACGACCGCGCACACCTCTCCGAGGTCCTGACCGCCGCGCACCAGCACCGGGGCGCCTCCCTGGTCGAGATCTACCAGAACTGCCTGGTCTTCAACGACGACGCGTTCCTGCAGCTGCGAGACCGCGAGCAGGGCGCGATCAACCGCATGGAGCTGCGGCACGGTGAGCCGATCATCTTCGGCGTGGACGGGTCGCGGTGCGTGATCCGCAACGACGCCGGCGGCCTCGAGCTCGGCGACACGGCGACGGCCGGGGACGCGATCGTGGTCCACGACGCGCATGCCGATGACCCGTCGCTCGCCTTCGCGCTCTCCCGGCTGACCGACCGGGTCGGGGGAGGGCCCACGCCGATGGGCATCTTCCGTCAGGTCGAGCGGCCGACCTACGAGACCGAGGCGCGCAAGCAGGTCGAGGCGGCTCAGGCAGCGAAGGCGCCGGATCTCGCCGCGATGCTGGCCGCGGGCGCGACCTGGGAGGTCGACTGACCGTTCTCAGCTCGGTGGCGCAAGGGGTGGTGGCGGCGGTGGCGGGAAGGGCGGTTCACGGTTGTCGCCCTCTGGCTCGTAGCCCAGAGCGTCGCGCAGCGGCATCAGGAGGTGGGCGACGTAGACCACCTGGCCGACGAGGGCCGCGAGCCCGGCGAGGACCAGCCCGATGTCGGTCGGGATCGCGATCGCCGTGGGAAGGATCGCGCCGAGGACCCACGCGAGCTGGAACATCGTCTCGGAGCGGGTGAAGGCGCGCCCTCGCCGCTCCGGCGGGACCGCCGCCTGGAGCAGCCCGTCGAACGCGAACTTCGCGGTGCCCCAGCTGAGGCCGGCCGCGAGCGCGAGCGTGGCCGCGGCGGCGAGGCCGAACCACTGTCCGGCGATGAAGGCCGCACCCGCCTCGACGGCCATGGCGGCGAGCACCATCGGTTCCTCACGGAGGCGACGTTCCAGCCTCGGCGCCATGACCGACGCGAGGCCGAACCCGATCCCGGCGGCGGCGAGCACGGCGCCGAAGTCGAAGGCGCCGGCACCCTGTTCGCGGAAGGCGAACGCCAGCAGGAGCACGAGGAAGCCGTTGAGCAGGCGGACCATCGCGGTCGCGATCTGGGCGATGCGGACGGTCCGAGGAAGCCGCTCGGACCTGGCGATCGCCCGCGCCGTCGCGCGCTCGGCGGCGCGTTCACGCCGGTCCTCGCGCGTCGTGGGCTCGTCCGGAGTTCGGAACCCCACCGACGGGACGCGGAGCCCGGCGATCGTGGACCAGGTGAAGCAGACCGAGGCGAGGATGAGCGGGGGAAACGCCCCGCCGAGGCGAGCGGCGAGCACCCCGAACGGCACGACGATGCCGCCCGCGAGGACGCCCATCTGCGCGATCCGGGCGTTCGCGGCGACCAGAGCCATCGACCCGTCGATCGACGCGGGCAGCATCGCCTGCCTGCTGATCCCGTGCGTGCGCGACATGATCAGCAGCCCGAAGGCGCAGGAGTAGAGGGCCCAGTCCGACGTCGCCAGACCCAGAGCGATCGCGAGCACGGCGCGGATGACCGACGACGCGAGCAGCGTCGTGCGGTGCATCGAGTGCCAGCGATCGAGCAGCGCGCCGAGCAGCGGGCCGATCACCGCGAACGGGGCGACGGTGATCAAGAGGTAGAGCGCGACCTTGTCGCGCGCCTCGCTCGACGGCACGGAGAAGAACAAGGTTCCGGCGAGCGCGATCGCGACGAGCGTGTCGCCGGCGGTCGAGCTCGCGTGGCTGACCACGAGGCTGCGGAACTGGGCGCCGCCCTCGGAGATGAGGTCGTCGACCTTGCGGGCGGTCGCGCGTGCGACCCGGGTCGGAACCGAGGGCGCCAACGTGACAGGGGCCGACAGGTCTCCCGCCATCACCGGCAGTTCCTGGGTCGGCTCAGGGCTGTGTGCGCCGTTGGAGCGTGGGGTGGTCGTCATCAGCGCCGAGGCTAGTCCGACGTCCGGGCCGGAACCGTCCGGGGCCGCGTACGTTGTCGGGTGACCAACGCTCCAGGAGATGGCCCTCGATGTTCGGCGAATCCAAGCGCAGCGACATCTCGGCTGGTCTCGACCAGTCGGTGCTCATGGCGGAGACGGACCTCGACACCGTTGCGGTCCTCGCATGCCGGACCGAGGCAGCAGCCGACGTCGTGCGACAGTTCCTCAAGGTCAACGGCGTCGACTGCATCACGCCGTTCATCTTCTCGGTCTACCCACAGCTCGCGTGGGTCGAGGGCTACCACGTGCAGGTGTCGAAGGCCGACGAAGCGCGTGCTCGGGAGCTCCTGTCCGCAATGGATCGCAACGACGTGGCTCCGCTCGACTGACCGGTCAGCCCAGCCCAGGTCGCCGAGGACCACGGAGTCGGGCTCAGGTGTCCTGGTCGGTGCGGGTGACCGGGATCGTCGCGGCGTCACGGTTCGGGTGGAGTCCGTCGCATCTCCGGCACGAGGCGCGGTAGCCCGTGGGGTAGATCTGCACGTCGAGGGCGGCCCCGCAACGGGTGCAGATCCGCGGTGGTTCGAGCGGATCCTGCGCGGGAGCGGCCGGGGCGGTCAGAGGACGTCCTGGAGGGCGCGGACGGGAACGTCCATGTCCTTGAGCATCTTCAGGTCCGACTGCGGGGTCTGTCCGAGCGTCGTGAGGTAGTTGCCGACGATCAGGCCGTTGACCCCACCGAGGATCCCGGCGCGGGTCAGGTCCTTGAGCGCGACCTCGCGGCCTCCGGCGAGGCGGAGCAACGTCCACGGCATCGCGAGGCGGAACAGCGCGATGGCGTGCAGCGCCTCGCGCGGCGTCATCGGTGCGACGTCCTGAAGCGGGGTGCCGGGGCGTGGGTTCAGGAAGTTGAGCGGGGTCTCGGTCGGGTGGAACTCCGCGAGGTCCAGCGCCAGCTCGGCGCGCTGCTCGACGGTCTCGCCCATGCCGACGATCCCGCCGGTGCAGACCTGCATCCCGTGCTCGCGGACGAGCTCGAGGGTGCGGTGCCGGTCCTCCCAGGAGTGCGACGAGACGATCTGCGGGAAGAAGGAGCGCGCTGCTTCGAGGTTGTGGTTGTACTTGATCACGCCGGCCGCGGCGAGGGTCGCGGCCTGCTCGGCGTCGAGGATCCCGGCGCTGACGGCGACGTGCATGTCCGTCTTCGCGTGGACGGCTGCGGTCAGCTCGACGATGTTCTCCATGAGCCGCGCGTCCGGGCCCTTGACGGCGTAGACGATGCAGAACTCGGTCGCGCCCTGCGCCTGCGCGTCCTCGGCGGAGCGGATGACCTCGGCCTCGGTCAGCAGCGGCTGGGCCTTCACGCCGGTGTCGAACACCGACGACTGCGAGCAGAACTGGCAGTCCTCGGGGCAGCCGCCCGTCTTGCCGCTGACGATCGACTCGAGCGAGACCTCGTCGGAGGTCCAGAGCACGCGAACGCGGTGGGCGAGGTCGAGGACGGCGTCGAGCAGTGTGCCGTCCGCCTCGGCCTTCTCGCGCGGGTCGGCGGCGTCGATGTCGAGCAGGGCGAACGCGAGGACCTGCTCGGCGTCGAGCTCCTCGCGCTGGCCCATCAGCCGTTCCTCGGCTGCAGCGAGCAGCGCGGCAGGATCGTCGGCGAGCTTGCGGGCGAGGTCGTGGTCCACGTCGGGCCTCTGGTGCGTCGGTGGGGTGGCGGGGGGAGGCTAGCCGCGTCAGCGGTGGCGGCCGGTGATGGCGTCGAGGTGCTCGTCGGTGATGGTCGGGACGCCGCCCACGGCCCACGGCAGCCACAGCAGCGGCGTGCCGAGGCGGGCGAGCTCGACGAGGTTGGTGGTGACGGTGCGGTCGTCGGGATCGCGCACGCCGTTGACGATGATGATGGGCTCGAGCCCGACGGCGCGGATCGCGCGGACGGTGAGCCCGGTGTGGTTGAGCGTTCCGAGATCGGGGCGTGCCACGACGACGGGCACGAGGTCCGCGCGCAGCGCGAGGTCGAGCGCTGTCGTGCCGTCGGTGCCGAGCTCGACGAGGATCCCGCCCGCGCCCTCGACGACGAGGTGGCGCGTGCCGTCCTGCGCGGGGTCCTCATGGGTGACCCACGGCTGCGGGATCAGGTCGAGCATGGTGTCGGCGTCGACCGTCCGGCCGGTCAGCCGAGCGGCGACCGCGGGGGCGAGCGACGGGCCGAGCATCGGCCCGCGACGCACCGCGACGTCGCGGCCATCGGCTGCTCCGAGCACGACGCCGGCATCGTCGTCGCCGTCTTCGACGCCGGACTGGACCGGCTTCACGTACGTGACGCCGGGGGAGCGGCCGCGATCGCCGAGCGCGGCGCAGAGCGCAGCGGACACGGCGGTCTTGCCGACCCCGGTGTCGGTCCCGGTGACGAGCAGCCGCAGGCGGTGCTGCCGGCGTTCGTGCC
>CBDTYW010000110.1:0-11262 GCA_965364735.1 uncultured Nitriliruptoria bacterium | reverse complement strand
CCGCCGAGGTCGTCTGGGTCCCGGCCCTCCCGCGCCTCGTGCAGACCAGGCAGGGCAGCGTGGGCGACCTCGTCGACGGCGCGATCGTCACGCTGGCGGGCGCGCGGCTCACCGCGACCGCCGCCGTACCTCGCGCCGACGTCGACGACGTGGTGCTCGGGCAGGAGGTGCTGCTCGACGACGACGGCGCGACCATCACGGCCACCGTCACCGACCTGCCACCGGTCTCCTCTGCGAGCACCGTCACCGTGACCCTGACGCTGACGGGCGACGACCTCGACCCCGACCGACTCGCGGGCGCGAACCTCCGCGCGACGTTCGTGAGCCAGACGACGCAGCGCGACGTCCTGGTCGTGCCGATCGCCGCGCTCGGCGCCGACGCCGCCGGCCTCGCCCGGGTGCTCGTGGTCAACCCGGACGACGACACCGACGTCCGGCCGGTCCCGGTGATCGCGGGCGATGCCGACGGCGGCGTGGTCGTCGTCGAGCCGGCGACGCCGGGGGCGCTGTCCGAGGGCGACCTCGTGGTCGTCGGATGAGCACCGCCGTCCCGGTCGTCGAAGCCGAGGCGATCGCCTGCGAGTTCCCCGGCCCGCCGCCGGTCACCGCGCTGGCCGACGCCACCTTCCGCGTCGACGCCGGCGAGATGGTGGCCATCGTCGGGGCGTCCGGTTCCGGCAAGTCCACGCTCCTCAACGTGCTGGGCCTGCTCCAGCAGCCGACCGCCGGCGCCTACCGCCTCGCCGGAACGGACCTCACCGCGCTCGACGAGCAGGCCCGCAACGCATGGCGGGCCGCGAGGATCGGGATCGTCTTCCAGTCCTTCCATCTCCTCGAGCACCGGACCGCGCGGGAGAACGTCGAGATCGGGATGCTCTACCTCGGCACGGACCGCGAGGAACGGCGACGGCTCGCGGTCGATGCCCTCGTGCGCGTCGGCCTCGCTCATCGCGTCGATGCACGCCCGACGGTGCTGTCCGGCGGGGAGCGTCAGCGGGTTGCCATCGCCCGCGCCCTCGCGAAGCGACCAGCGCTCCTGCTCGCGGACGAGCCCACGGGCAACCTCGACTCCACGACCTCGCGCGCCGTCATGGACCTCTTCCGCGACCTCAACGCTGAGGGATTGACGATCCTGATGGTCACCCACGACCCGGCGGTCGCGGCGGTCTGCGGGCGGAAGCTCGAGATGTGCGACGGCGTCCTCGCGGAGGTCACATGACCGACGACGACCGGCTCGGCCCTCCCCCACGTCCTCGGCTCAGGGTTCGTGACCTGTTCGACGACACCACGGCTGCGATCGCCTCGCGGGGCTCGCGCTCCGCGCTGACGGCGCTCGGCACGCTGCTCGGCGTCGCCGCCCTGCTCGCCACCGTCGGGCTGTCCACGACGGCGTCGTCACAGATCATCGACCGGTTCGACGAGCTCAGCGCGACGAGCGTCCAGATCGATGCGCAGGACCGTGGCGTCGGCGGCGGCCAGGCGGTGACCGCGCTGCCGACGGATGCCGCGAGCCGCGTGCAGCGGCTCCGCGGGGTGAACGCCGCGGCGACCTACACGGCCGTCACGCCGACGGATCCCCTCATCCAGCGCGTCGGATCCGGCGGGGACGGCGAGTTCCTCGCGGTGCACGCAAGCTCTGGCGACCTGCTCGGCGCGTACGGGGCAACGCTGTCGAGCGGCGTCGCGATCAGCTCGGTCCACGACGAGCGCGGCGACAAGGTGGCGCTCCTCGGCGTGCGGGCCGCTGACGCCCTCGGCGTGGCGACGGCTGCCGTGGGACCCGCGATCGAGATCGACGGTCAGCAGTTCACCGTCATCGGGATCATCGGGTCCACGGAGCGCAGCCCGGCGCTGCTGAGCTCCGTCGTGGTCCCGCAGACCACCGCGATCGAGCGGCTCGGCCTCGGCGGGCCACGGCGCCTCCAGATCGACACGGCCATCGGTGCCGCCGGCCTCGTGGCGCGGCAGGCCCCCATCGCGCTGGACCCGGCGGACGTGCTGTCGCTGACCATCCAGGCCCCGCCCGGCGTCGAGAACGCCCGTCAGGTCGTCCGCGGCGACCTCAACCAGCTGCTGCTCGCGCTCGGCGCGGTGTCGCTGTTGGTCGGCGGCGTCGGGATCGCGAACACCGTGCTGGTCTCGGTGATCGAGCGGCAGGGCGAGATCGGCCTGCGTCGCGCGCTCGGGGCAGCCCGTCGCCACATCGTCGCGCACTTCGTCCTCGAGGCAGCGCTGCTCGGTGGCCTCGGGGGCCTGCTGGGGACCACCGTCGGGATGATCGCGGTGATCGGTGGCGCGGCGGCGAACGGATGGACCCCCGTGATCGACGGCTGGCTCGTCCCCGCAGGCCCCGTGCTCGGCCTCGCCGTGGGCCTGATCGCCGGGATCGCACCCGCCGCCCGGGCTGCCCGGCTCAACCCGATCGACGCCCTCCGCGCCTGAACCGGACAGATCAGCCAGGCGCGGGACGATCGGCCAGGTCGGCCACCGCAACTCCCGCTCCCCGAGGGTGTCAGATCCTCGGACGCCGTTCCCCGGCGCCCCGTGCGGATCCGCACGAACCGACGTGCTGGGAGTCCGTCATGCAGTTCGGAGCAGTTCGCAGCGGGATCCGCAGCGGCGTCGCCTTGGCCACGGCCGTCGCGCTGATCGCCGCGCTGTGGCTCGTCGTCCGGCCGACGTTCACCGTCCCGAACCCGCTCGCCGGCCAAACGACGGTCACCGAGCACCCGCCGGTCCTGCGCGCGCTGAACGACCTCGCCGAGTTCCATGCTGCTGAGGGCCAGTACCAGGTGATCGTCGACGTCGAGCGCAGCCACGGGATCCTGCCCGGGTGGGTCGCCGGCCAGCACGTCCGGATGCTCGTCCAGGGAGAGGTCGACGCGTTCGTGGACTTCTCCGCGATCGGCGACGGCGCCATCCAGTGGTCGCCGTCCGGGACCACGGTGACCATCACGCTCCCGCACGCCGAGCTGGACGCCCCGAGGGTCGTCCACGAGGGCACGCAGGTCCTGTCGCAGCAGCGGGGTGCCGCAGACCGCATCGGCTCCGTCTTCACCGACACGTCCATGGACGAGGTCGAGCTGCTGTCCATGTCCGTCGACGACCTGACCCGCGCGGCCGAGGGCAGCGGGCTCCGCGACAAGGCGGAGCACAACACCGCGGCGATGCTTGCGGAGCTGCTCGGCAGCGTCGGCATCGACCGGGTCTACGTCCGGTGGACCGACCCGGCCAGCTCACCCGACGAGGTGCTCCGCGAGCTGATCGCGCAGAAGCGTCCACGCGGCTTCTGATGGCGCACTGAGGTCGGCTCAGCGCCGGATCGAGACCACCGTGCCACCCCCGCTGACCGGCGGGGACCAGCGCGCCGCCGGATCGTTCAGCCACGCGGTGGCAGCACGTTCGTCCATGGGGCGTCCGGTGAGCCAGCCCTGGAGGACATCGCAGCCCATGTCCGCGAGGAGCTCGGCGGTTTGGTCGTCCTCGACGCCCTCGGCGACGGTCGCGACCCCGAGGGCCCCGGACATCTCGAGGGTGGAGCGGATGATGACGGCCGCCTGCGGATCGTCGAGCAGACGGGCGATGAACGATCGATCGATCTTCAGCTCGTGCGTGTTCAGCTCCAGCAGCCGAGCAAGCGACGAGTAGCCCGTGCCGTAGTCGTCGATGGACAGCTGGATGCCCAGTCGCGTGAACCGCTCGACCGCCTCGCGGGCTGCCACGGGATCACGAGCCAAGGTCTCCTCCGTCACCTCGAGGGTGAGGCACTTCGGCGACAGGCCGAGCGAGCGCAGCGTGTCGGCCACGAGCCGCGAGGTCCGGACGCCCTCGAGCGCGCTGGGGCTGATGTTCACCGCGACCGAGATCCGGTGTCCGGAGGACTGCCAGCGCTCGACAGCGGTCAGCGCGCGACGCAGGACGAGCTCGGTGAGCGCCTCCATCTGCCCGCAGGTCTCCGCCACTGGGATGAAGTCGACGGGCGAGACGAAGCCGAGCTCCGGATGGTTCCACCGAGCCAACGCCTCGAACCCGACGACGTCGCCGGTGCCGGCCGCAACCTTCGGCTGGAAGTGGACGTCGATCGTGCCGTCGGCGATCGCCACGGGCAGGTCCGTCATGATCTGCATGCGCCGCAGCGCGTCCTCGTCGTCGGACTCGACGAAGAGCGACCATGCGGTCTGGTGCTCGCGCGAGGTGGCCAGCGCGACCTCGGCGCGTTGGACGAGCTCGGTCGCAGCGTCGCCGTGCTCTGGTGCCAGCGCCACACCGATGGCCACGCGGATGGAGTAGCCGAGCCCGGCGACGTTGTGGGTCCGCTCGAAGGCTTCCTGGACGCGCTCGCAGACCTTCACGGCCAGGCCCAGGTCGTCGACGCGCGACAGCGCGACGGCGAACTCGTCGGCGCCGACGCGGGCGACGACGTCGGCGTCACGCAGCGACGTGGACAGACGGTCGGTCGCCTCGAGCAGGACCGCGTCACCGGCGGCATGCCCGAGGGTGTCGTTCAGCAGCCGGAAGCCGTGGAGGTCGATGAGCAGGACCGCGCTGCGTCCGTCGGTGTGCCGGGCACCATCGAGGATCTTCGTGAGCCGTTGGTGGAAGTACTCCCGGTTGGGCAGGCCGGTGAGCGCGTCGTGCGTTGCGACGTGCTCCTTGTCGGCGATCTCGTGCTCGAGCCGAACGCCGAGCCGCGCACGGGACAAGGCGGAGCCCAGCTGCAGCGCGAGGGTGTGGAGCAGCTCCATCGCGTCGCGTTTTCCACCGCGACTGGTGGCGCGTCGGTTGCCGCGAAGCACCACGCCGACCGTGCCGTCCTCGAGCCGCAGCGGGGTCGCGACCACCTGCGCACATCCGGCCAGTCCGATGACCCCGTGCTGCGCGGACAGGGTCACCGGCTCGTCCTGCTGGGCCACCAGGACCATGACGGGATCGAGGTCCCGCGTGCTCGCGAGCTGCTTCACGACCCCGTCGTCGGACGCGATCCACGTCATCATCTCAGCGCCCTCGGGCAGCGCGACCATGACGCGGTCAGCGCGGAACAGCGACTTCGCTGCGGAGAGCGCGCGCTCGACCACTTCGTCGGGGCTGGCGGCCTGCCACATCCGGCGGTTGAGCGTGAGCATGCGTCGCTGGGCGTCGTACATCCCGCCGTAGATCCGGGCGACCCAGACCGACAGGAGCGCAAGGCCGATGAGCGGGATCGCCAGCCACGACCGCTCAGGGTTGAGCACGACGATGGCGACGACCGGGATCGCGACGAGGTACTGACCGAGCGCAAGCCCGGCCGTGATGACCAGATGGCGCGCCGAGGGACGCTTCGGCGTGTCACTCGGCAGCATGAGCACGATCGCCTCGACGAGCATGAGCGAGACGCCGGTCTCGACCACGCCCGCCGCCAGGATCGTCGCGACGCCCACAACGCTCATCACGTCGGTCGGAGCCCATGCGGTGAACGCCAGGAAGGCCAGGCTCGACGTCAAGGCGGCGAGTGACGCGTTGACGACGACCCTCAGGCGATCTTCTCGCGCAAGGGCCCCAGCAACGACCTCGGCGACGACCGCCGCGATGACGAAGAGGTGCCCGGGAACGAAGACGAGCCCGTAGACCAGCGGCAGGGCGTCTGGTCGCAGACGCATCCCCTGGTCGCCGAACCGGACGTCGGCGTGGAAGGAGATCGCGACCACGTAGGCGAGGAGACCGACCGCCGGCGGGAGCGGGCCACCGATGTCGGCCATGGTCGTCCCGGCGCCGGCGAGCACGTACGCGACGGCGACCGCCGCACTCGCGACAAGAGTCGCGAACGCGTACAAGCGCGTCTGCTGCCGCACGAGGTCATGTCCGTCCGTTGCCCCCGAGAAGAAGGGCCCTCATCCACAAGAAGTCGGCCGAAACGGACGCGCCTGTAGCCCCGATCCTCACGATGAGGTCACGTTCACCTCCACGCATCGCGCCGGTTCCGGACACAGCAAAGGGCCGGACCGAAGTCCGACCCATGACTGCCGAGCGGGTGAGCTCAGTTGCCGCCGCCCCAGACAACGCCCTTGCCGCCGCCCCAGACAACACCCTTGCCGCCGCCCCAGACAACACCCTTGATGATCGTGTTCATTGCTACGCCTTGTCGTGCGAGCAAGCCCGTCGTGGGGCCTGCTCTCCAGACGTCCGAGTTCCAGTCGGACGATCAAGGCGCTTCGCTGTGTACTGCACCCGCAAGCGCTGCGGGCCAGATCAATGTGACCGAATGTAACCACGAAATCTATAGCCTGTGCGGGAAACGCACGGCGTGTGCGCATGTCGGATGGGCACCGACGACTCGGCCGCGACGCGGCGCCAGCAACGGACATCCGGTCGATCCGGGGCCCACCAACCCCACGCCGGCGAGCCATGTCACACGCAGACATCACACAGCGTGATCCGTCCTGTCAACCACCCGGACCATGACACCAGCGGACTCGGTGCCCGAGTGGATCAGCCGACCCTCAGGGCCGCAGCAGGCGGCGCGCCGTCTCGACGTCGCGGCCGATCTGCGCGACGAGCTCATCGACGGAGCCGAAGCGCACCTCGTCCCGGATGCGGTCAACGAAGACCGCCTCGACCTCAAGATCGTAGAGGTCACGTGCAACATCGAGGAGGTGCACCTCGATCGTCGTCCCGTCACCGTCGAAGGTCGGACGGGTCCCGATGTTGGTGACCATCGCGGTCCGCTCGCCTTCGACGAACGCCCAGCCGGCGTAGACGCCGCGCGCCGGGACGAGGCGCTCCGGCGACACCTCGACGTTGGCGGTCGGGAAGCCGATCGTCCTGCCCCGCTGGTCGCCGTGCACCACCGTCCCCTCGATCGCGTACGGGCGCCCGAGCGCCAAGCCTGCCCAGGCCACGTCGCCGTCCTCGGTCAGCGCGCGCCTGATGGCGGTCGAGGACACCTGGACGCCGTCCATGGAGCGAACGAGATCCAGCACCTCGACGTCGACACCGCGGGGCTCACAGAGGTCCTCGAGCGTCTGGGTGTCCCCCGCCGCCTGCGCCCCGAACCGGAAGTTGTCGCCCACGACGACCACCCGCGCGTCCAGGAGGTCGTAGATGACGTCGTGCTCGAACGCCTCGGCGGTCTGTCGCGCCCGCTCGGCGTCGAACGGGAGCAGGACCACCAGATCGACGCCGCACTCGTCACGGAGGATCTGCGCGCGTCGCTCGGCCGTCATCAGCAGCCGCGGAGCGCGCTCGGGGCGCAGCACCGCCATCGGGTGCGGGTCGAACGTCAGCGCGATCGAGCGCAGCCCGCGTTCCTCGGCACGGGCGACCGCCCGCTGGATGAGCGCCTGGTGGCCGACGTGGACGCCGTCGAAGAACCCGATCGCGAGCGCCGACGGCACCCGCTCGACGCCGGCGAGACCTCGGACGATGCGTCCGGTCACGCTCCCTGCTCCGCGACCGCGAAGTCGTCGGGCTGGACCAGAACGACCTCGGGCCTGCCGTCCGTGCCGTACAGCCCGACGAGCATGCCCTCGTGAACGACGGCCACGACCTCGGAGACGTCGTTCGCGCGGAGGAGCTCCTCCGGGAGACGACGGCCCTGCGCGAGCCCGATCGCGGCGTCACGCTCGACCAGCACGACCGGGCGGTCAGCCACGGCCGCGGGCATCGGGATGAGCAGCGAGCCGAAGGTGCCGTCCTCACCGTGGCGCCGGACGTCGTCGAGCGAGATCGCGTCATCGACCGTCACGCCGCCGTTGGCCATCCGTCGCAGCTCGAGGAGGCTTCCCCCGACCCCGAGCGCCTGCCCGACGTCATGGGCGATGGTGCGCACGTAGGTGCCGGGGCCGCACGTGACGAGGAACGCGGCCTCGGGGTGCGTGCCTGCAACGAAGTCCTCGAGGACGAGGTCATGGATCGTGACGGTGCGGGGCGGGCGCTCCACGACCTCGCCGCGGCGTGCCTTCACGTGCAGCCGCTCACCGTCGATCTTGATCGCGGACACCATCGGCGGGACCTGCTGGATGACCCCGACCTGGGCGGTCAGGGCCCCGCAGAGCTCGGACTCGGTCACGTGGCTGGCGTCGTGCTCGGCCACGATCGCCCCGGAGGCGTCCTGGGAGTCCGTCTCGCGCCCCAGGACCATCCGCGCTGCGTACACCTTGCGGCCCTCCTGGAGGAACCGCACGAGCCGCGTGGCGCGGCCGAGGCACAGCACCAGAACCCCCGTCGCATCCGGATCGAGCGTGCCGGTGTGGCCGACACGACGTTGGCCCGCGGCACGTCGGACGACCGCCACGACGTCGTGCGACGTCATCCCGGCCGGTTTGTCGACGACGAGCACGCCGTGGTGGTTCGGCTCCTTGCCACGACGGCTCACCCGTTGCTCCGGAGCTCGCGCAGCAGCGCCTCGACGCGGCTGGCCTCGCCTGCGGTCTCGTCACGCTGGAACCGCAGCTCCGGGGTGTTGCGCAGCTTGATCCTGTTGCCGAGGATCGCGCGGATGCGCGGAGCGGCCGACGCGAGGCCCGCCTCCATCTGCTCGGGCGTCGGCAGGTGCTCACCCGGCTCGACCCGGGCCGCTTCCGACAGCACCCCCGGCTCGAGCGGGAGCCACCAGATCGTGGCGTACTTCTGGTCCGCCGTCACCTCGACCTCGGTGATCGTGATGAAGCGCAGGCGCGGGTCGGCGACGTCCTGCTCGATGATGCGCGCGAGCGCGTCGCGGACGAGCGCGTCGGTACGGGGGTTGCGGCGTGCCATGAGGGTGCCTGCCATCGGGTGCGGTCACTCGGAGTGAAGCGGAAAGCCTCATGCCCCCGCCAACGCCCGGACTCAGCCGTCCCATCCCCGGTGCTCGTCGCGGAGCTCGCCGAGGAGGCCGCCGAGCATGTCGCGGTCCGGGTCGCCGTCGCCGACGTCCATCGTCCACGCGTCGACGTCGATCGAGGTGACCTCGACCCGGGGATCGCGCTCGATCAGCGGGCGGACGCGGTCGAGGGCGCGGTCGGCACCCGTGGAGGTCGACGCCGCGACGGTCACGCCCAGCGTGCTGCGGCGGTGGCTGTCCTGGTGTCCGACCTCGGCGACCGACGCCCCGAGCTCGCCCGTGAGCACCGCCTGGGCCCGCTTGACGAGGGTCCGCTTGGCCTTCAGGGAGTCGACGCCGGGCAGATGGAGCACGACGACGGCCGCCCCGATGTGGAGGCGGCCGTCGTCAGAGGTGCTGGAGGTCACTCGCGCTCGACCTCGACGGTCTCGAAGGCCTCGATGACGTCGCCGACCTTGACGTCCTGGAACTTCTTCAGGCCGATGCCGCACTCGAAGCCCTCGCGGACCTCCTTGACGTCGTCCTTGAAGCGTCGCAGCGATGTGAGGGTGTCCTCGACGAGGACGACACCGTCGCGGACGACGCGGACGCCGGCCTCACGCTTGATGATCCCCCGGCTCACGACGGAACCGAAGACGAAGCCTGCACGCGGGACCTTGAAGATCTCTCGCACGGTGGCCTCACCGATGATCTGTTCCTTGAACTCGGGTCCGAGCAGGCCCTTGACGGCGCGCTCGATGTCCTCGATCGCCTCGTAGATGATCTTGTAGAGACGCACGTCGACCTGCGAGCGAGCGATCTCGTCGCGGGCGTTCGGTCCGGGTCGGACGTTGAACCCGACGATGATCGCGTCGGAGGCCTCGGCGAGGACGACGTCGTCCTGGCTGATGGCACCGACCGCCTTGCGGATGACGCGGATGTTGACCTCGTCGAGCTCCAGCTTCAGCAGGGCGTCGTTGAGCGCCTCGGCCGAACCGGACACGTCGGCCTTGATGACGATGTTGAGGACGGCGCGCTCGGAGTCGGCAACCTTGCCCATGATGTCGTCGAGCGACATCGGACGCTGCTGCTCGGCGAGGTCCGCACGTCGCTCGCGCCAGGCGCGGCGCTCGGCGACGTCGCGGGCGAAACGCTCGGCGTCGACGACGCGGAACTCGTCGCCGGCCTCGGGCACATCGTTGAGGCCGAGGATCTGGACGGGCCGGCCGGGGCCGGCTTCCTTCACCTTCTCGCCGTGCTCGTCGAACATCGCACGGATCTTGCCGTCCGCGGTACCTGCCACGAGGATGTCGCCGCGCTTGAGCGTTCCCTGCTGGACGAGGACCGTCGCGACGGGACCACGACCACGGTCGAGGTGGGCCTCGACGACGCGACCGCGCGGGTCCTTGTCCGGGTTGGCCGTCAGCTCGAGCATGTCGGCCTGCAGGAGGAGCACCTCGAGCAGGTCGTCGATGCCTTCGCCGGTCTTGGCCGACACGGGGATGGCCGGGACGTCGCCGCCGTACTCCTCGACCACGATCTCGTGCTCGGTGAGGCCGGTCTTGACGCGGTCGGGGTTGGCCTCGGGAAGGTCCATCTTGTTGATCGCGACGACGACCGGCACGCCGGCAGCCTTCGCGTGCTCGATGGCCTCGACCGTCTGCGGCATGACGCCGTCGTTCGCGGCGACGACCAGGATGACGATGTCGGTCATGTTCGCACCGCGAGCACGCATGGCCGTGAAGGCAGCGTGACCCGGCGTGTCGATGAAGGTGATCTTCCGGTCGTTCTTGGTGATCTGGTACGCGCCGATGTGCTGCGTGATGCCGCCGGCCTCGCCGGAGACGACGTCAGCGCTGCGCAGTGTGTCGAGCAGCAGGGTCTTGCCGTGGTCGACGTGACCCATGACCGTGATGACGGGCGGACGGGTCTGCTGGGCCCCGGGGTCCTCGTCCTCCTCGATCCCGAACTCGAGCTCCTCGTCGGACATGAAGTAGACCTCGAAGCCGAGCTCGGCAGCGAGGATCTCGATCGTGTCCTCGGACAGCGACTGCTGCACCGTGGCCATCTCGCCCATCTCGAAGAGCTTCTTGACGAGCGCCGCACCGGAGACGTCGAGCTTGACCGCGATCTCGTTGACCGTCGAGCCGCGCAGGATCTCGATGCGGTCGACCTCGATCTGCTGCTCGATCGGAAGGTCCCGACGCCGCGGCGTCAGGTCCAGCGCCTGCTCGGCGTGCTTCGGGCCGTCGTGACGACCCTTCTTCTTGCGACGACCGCGGCCGGGTGCCCCACCGGGACCACCGGGACCGCCACCGGGCGCACCACGTCCACCACCGGGCCCTGCGGGCGCCTGGCGGTAGGGCGAGTTGCCACCACCGGGACCACCCGTACGCGGCGGAGCGCCACGCTGGGGCATCTGCTGGCCGGGACGCGCTGCGCCGGGGCCACCGGGGCCGCGACGTCCTTCCGGGCCACCGCGA
>CBDTYW010000109.1:0-11264 GCA_965364735.1 uncultured Nitriliruptoria bacterium | reverse complement strand
CCGCGGAGATCCTTTCACAGCAGCCGCCCCATCACGGGGCGGCTGCTGTCGTTTCATCCCATGTCCGGTCCCACCAGATTCGATCCATCCCCCTTCCAGGTCCGTCCCGGACCCACGGCTTGCGCCGACGTCGGATCAGGGGCACTGTCAGCGCACGAGGTGCGCACCTCCGTGTCGGCGTCGTTCGCCACGCGGGCCACGAGGAGTACGTGATGAGCAACGACCAGCGGCCCCGCCGCCAGGGTTCCGACGGGCCCCGGCCGGCTTCCGTGCCCAGCCCCGGGAAGCGCGGCAGCCGCGGTGGCGCCGGTCGCAAGAACGACCAGTGGGGCAAGGACGCCGCGCAGCGCGGTGGTCCCAAGGGCGGCAAGGGCGCCTCGCCCAAGCCCGACCGCGAAGTCCGCCTGTCCGGACCCGCGAAGGCCGCAGCAGCCGACAAGGCCGCGGGCGGCGGGTCCCCGAAGCCCTTCCGGCCGCCGGCATCGCGTCAGGACGGCAAGAAGCAGCAGCGGCAGGCGGACATCGCGCTGCCCGTGGACCACGAGGTCACGCTGCGCCGCGGGATCCAGAAGGAGATCGAGCGACTCGTCCCGGAGCCGTCGCTCGCGAAGCGCGTGGTCATCGCGCTGGACGCTGGCTCAGAGGCCGTCGAGGACGGGGATCTCGATCGGGCCCTCGAGCTGCTGTCCTGGGCGCAGACGAACTGCCCGCGCTCGCGGACGATCCGTGAGACCTACGCCATCGCGCTGTACCAGTCCGAGCGGTGGGCCGACGCGCTCCGCGAGCTCCAGGCCTACCGACGCATCAGCGGTGAGGCCGACCAGAACCACCTCGTCGCCGACTGTCTGCGGGCGCTCAAGCGGCCGATGGAACAGATCGCGTCCGCCGTGGACGAGATGGCCGGCGGAGATCCTGAGCGCGAGCTCGAGGGCCGGATCGTGCACGCCGCGGAGCTGGGGGAGCGAGGGGATCCGCGCGCCGGGCTCGAGCTGTTGCGTCGCAAGGTCAACGACGACCTCATCCAGCGCGCCGGCACCGAGCCCGAGGCCCGCTACTTCTACGTCCGTGGGGACCTGGCCGAACGAGCCGGTGACGAGTCAGAGGCCCGTACGGCCTTCGCGCGCGTCATCGAGCTGATCGGCGAGGACGAGGCGTGGGACGCGCCCGAGCGGTTGTCCGACCTGGTGGGATGACCTCGGGACGGGGAGTCTCGGGGCCGCTCGCTGCACCGCACACGAACGGACGCCTTCGTGGGTGGACGTTGACGGGCTCGGGGCGGTAGGCTCCGGGCGACTGCTCCCGAGGGAGCAGTCTTGGTGTGTCAGGGCGTGCATCCCGCCAGGGTGCCGGCCCTCGCGCCGAACAGACGGGAGTAGCTCAATTTGGTAGAGCACCGGTCTCCAAAACCGAAGGTTGGGGGTTCAAGTCCCTCCTCCCGTGCGACGGGCATCGCCCACCGGCGCTGACGCGGCCACACGCAGATCCGCCGACCTGGTGGAACGCCACCGGCCTCGACGCCGTTGGCGTGACGCCACCCGCGGCCCACACGCCGCACAGCCACCGATCCGTTCGCCACCGCGAACGCGAGAGTTCGAGGACCCGATGGACCACGATGACGAAACGCCCAGCACGGACGACCGTGAGTCGCGTCGTGCCGAGCGCAAGCGTCGCCGTGAGGAAGAGCGCGAAGCCGCGCCCACCGTGGCCAAGGCTTCCGTGCAGCCCTCCGGTGGAGCGGGCGGCGTCACCGCCGACCGCGAGCGCGTCGGGCCCGCGCAGTTCCTCCGCGAGGTGCGGGGCGAGCTGAAGAAGGTGGCCTGGCCCTCCCGCAGCGAGGTCCTCAACTACACCCTCGTGGTGCTGGTCGTCACGATCTTCCTGACGCTGCTGGTGTTCGGGATGGACTTCGTCATCCGCAACATCACCGTCGAGATCTTCGGCTGACGCCGACTCGACCAGCGCTCACCAGCGCGCCGACAACTTCCCGCTCGACGACGGACAGACCCGTGACCGACCTGAACATCACCTCATCCGACGCCGACGGCGTGACCGACGAGGACCTGCCGACGACCGGTGAGCACGACTCGCCGGTCGATGCGGTCATGGCTGAGGCCACCGGCGGCGACGACGTCGCCGCGGACCCCACCGACGAGCCGGCGGTCGACGAGGTCGCCGCCGACGTCACCGAGGATCTGGACGGTGACGGTGACGTCGACGACCTCGACGACCTGCTCGGCATGGCCGGGGCTGATGACGACGAGCCGGCGGAGCTCGTCGACGAGGCTGCCGAGGACGCCGCCGAGGACGCCGCTGACGACGACGAGGAAGAAGCCGCACCTGTCGTCCGCTCCCGTCCCCGCTCGCTCGAGGAGGTCCGGGACCGCAAGGACCTGATGCGCCTTCGTGGCCGCTGGTTCGTCGTGCACACCTACTCCGGCTACGAGCAGCGTGTGAAGGACAACCTCTCGATGCGCGTCGAGTCGCTCGACGCCAACGACCGCATCTTCGAGGTCTGCATCCCGACCCAGGACGTCACCGAGTTCAAGAAGGGCAAGAAGCAGACCGTCGCCAAGAAGTTCCTGCCCGGCTACGTGCTGGTGCGCATGGACATGGACGACGAGACGTGGGGCATCGTGCGCCACACGCCCAACGTCACCGGCTTCGTTGGCTCCAACGGCTCGCGTCCGTCACCGTTGACCATGCGTGAGGTCGCGAACACCCTCCAGATCCCGGACCGCGTCATCGAAGAGGTCGAGAGCGACCAGGCCCTCGTCGTCGACGCCAAGCCCGAGATCGAGATCGACCTCGAGGTCGGCGAGACCATCCGGGTCACCACGGGCCCGTTCGCCGACTTCACCGGAACCATCTCCGAGATCAACATCGACCAGGCCAAGCTCAAGGTCCTCGTGTCGGTCTTCGGCCGAGAGACGCCGATCGAGCTCCCGTTCGACAACGTCGCCAAGATCTGACGACCTTCCGAGGTCGTCACCCCCGGCGCAGCCACCCGGCTCGCCATGCAACCTCACCGTCCACATCCCGTGAACGGTGCAGCAACATCACCAACCGTTGTGGGAGGCACGGACGCCGCAGTGGCAGTCCGGCCGCACGTACCACGAGGAGGAAACCGCCATGGCCAAGAAAGTGTCTGGCCTCATCAAGCTCCAGATCCCGGCTGGCAAGGCCAGCCCGGCACCGCCCGTCGGCCCCGCGCTGGGTCAGCACGGTGTCAACATCATGGAGTTCTGCAAGTCGTTCAACGACCGGACCCAGCAGAACGCTGGCGACATCATCCCGGTCGAGATCACGGTCTACGAGGACCGCTCCTTCACCTTCATCACCAAGACGCCACCGGCAGCCCAGCTGCTGCTGAAGGCCGCGGGGATCAAGAAGGGCTCCGGCACGCCGCACACCGTCAAGGTCGCCAAGGTGACCTCTGAGCAGGTGAAGTCGATCGCCGAGCAGAAGATGCAGGACCTCAACGCCATCGACCTCGACGGCGCGATGAAGATCATCGCGGGCACCGCGCGTTCGATGGGCATCACCGTCGAGGGCTGAACCCCGACGAGGCGCCGTCCACGGCGTCTGCACCGTTACCCAAAACGTCCGGCGGCCATGCCGCCGGGTCACACGTGGGAGGCACGTCCACGAGGCGGCCGTTTGCACCACGAGGAGAGTCTCATGGCGAAGAAGGGCAAGAACTACAGGGCTGCGCTCGAGAAGATCGATCGCAACACCCTCTACGGCGCGAAGGCGGCTTTCGAGCTGCTGAAGGACGTCAACAAGCTCAAGTACGACCCGACCGTGGACCTCGTCCTCCGTCTGGGCGTCGACCCGCGCAAGGCGGACCAGATGGTCCGTGGCGCGGTCTCCCTGCCGCACGGCACGGGCAAGACGATGACGGTCGCGGTCGTCACGAGCGGTGAGAAGATCGAGCAGGCTCGCGCCGCAGGCGCGGACTTCGTGGGCGGAGACGACCTCGTCGCCGAGCTCGAGAACCTGCTCGACCAGCTCGACGCGGTCGTGGCCTCACCGGACATGATGGGCAAGCTCGGTCGCCTCGGAAAGGTTCTCGGACCCCGCGGCCTGATGCCTGCCCCGAAGTCGGGAACGGTCACGATGGACGTCGCGAAGGCGGTCACCGAGATCAAGGCCGGTCGTGTGGACTACCGCACCGACCGCCAGGGCAACGTGCACACCGTGATCGGCAAGCTCGGCTTCACCGTCGACCAGCTCGTCGAGAACTACACCGCGGTTCTCGAGGAGATCCAGCGTGTCCGCCCGTCGGCCGCCAAGGGGCGCTACATGCGCAACGTGGCGATCTCGACGACGGCCTCGCCGAGCGTGCGCCTCGACCCGGCGAAGACGCTCGACGAACTCTGATCGACAGCAGCAACGCCCGACGGGTCAGGCGATCGCCAGCACGTACCGGTGATCCACCCTGGCCCGTTGACGCGTCATCGGGCGCGCGCCGCACGTCGTGACCCTCGGTTGCGACTTCGCGCGACGCCTCGGTATCGTTCCCCTTCGTCCGCACCTCGGTGCGGCCGACAACGTCCGTCGCTCCGACGGACCACATCACCCGAGACCGTGAGGTCGTCCGCTCCGGCGGACGTGAATGCACCCAGGTGCGCCCGCGTAGGTAGCTCGTCGAGATCCCCGGCCGATTCGGTCGCGTGCGGTCTCCTCGTCACCTCGTGCCCCACGTGCCCCACGCGGGGCGTTCCGCTGTCCCGGGGCCCCACACGATTTCCCACCCACATCCCTGCGTACGAAAGGCACCGCGATGGCCAGGCCAGAGAAGGTTGCCGTCGTAGACGCCGTCCGTGATGCGATCGGCGAATCCGCCGCCACGCTGCTGACGGACTACCGCGGTCTGAGCGTCGCCGAGTTCGCTGAACTCCGCGCCGAGCTCCGCAAGACCGGCGCGACCTACCGCGTCGTCAAGAACACCCTCGCTCGTCGCGCTGCGACCGACGCGGGCATCGTCGGCCTCGAGGACATCCTCGTCGGCCCGACCGCGCTCGTGTTCTGCGCTGATGACCCCGTCGGCCCCGCGAAGGCCCTCAAGGCCTTCGCGAAGTCGCACACGGCGCTCATCGTCAAGGGCGGCTACCTCGACGGTGAGGTTCTCGACGGCGAAGCAGCGTTGAAGCTGGCTGACCTGGAGAGCCGCGAGGACGTCCTCGCAGGTATCGCCGGGCTCGCCAACAGCGCGCTGGCGACCGTCATCAACCTCGCCATGGCGGCGCAGAACGAGGCAGCACGCCTCTTCGCGGCGCTCGAGGCGGACGGCGGCGCGGAGGCCAAGGGCTTCAGCCCGACGGCCCCCGCATCGGCTCCTGCCGAAGAGGCACCCGCTCCCGAGGCCCCGGCCGAGGAAGCACCTGGAGACGAGGCGCCCGCCGAGGACGCTCCAGCAGCCGAGGCTCCGGCCGAGGACGCTCCGGCAGCCGAGGCTCCGGCCGAGGACGCCACCACGGACGAGCCGGCTGCTGCCGACGAGTCCTGATCGACCCCCGCTGTCAGCCCGATCCCGGGCTGCAGCATCCAGACCCGCGCGTCCACCCGGACGCAGCACCACCCCCCGCGAAGTGACCGACCCGGTCCGCGCGTCACACATGAGGAACAGACGATGGCGAAGCTTTCCGTCGACGAGCTGATCGAGGCCTTCAAGGACCTCACGCTGATCGAGCTCTCGGAGTTCAAGACCAAGTTCGAAGAGACGTTCGACGTCACCGCCGCGGCCCCGGCCGCGATGATGATGGCGCCGGGCGCCGCCGCCGAGGAGGCCGAGGAGCAGACGGAGTTCGACGTCGTCCTCACCTCCGCCGGTGAGAAGAAGATCGGTGTCATCAAGGAGGTTCGCGCCCTCACGAGCCTCGGTCTCAAGGAGGCCAAGGAGCTCGTCGAGGCGGCCCCCAAGGCTGTCCTCGAGGGCGTCGACAAGACCAAGGCCGAAGAGGCCAAGGGCAAGCTCGAGGCGGCTGGCGCCTCCGTCGAGCTCAAGTGACACTCCACGTCTCGGTTCGGTGACGCATCCCGCGTCACCGGCCGGTCGGCAACAGCAGACACGCACCGACCCCTGGGCCCCGATCATCGGGGCGCCGGTGGTCGGTTGACGTGTTTCGCTGCCTCTGCCTAGACTCTCTGGCCGCTCGTAGCACTGAGCACGTCCGCCGCATGCCCGCAGCGCTCGAAGTTCAGCAAAGGCCGCTGAATCCCGCAACATCGCTCGTTCTGCCTGGTTCGTCGCGTGATGCCTCGAACGTCGTGCAGCGCTGGAGTCGTCCGCTCGTGACGGCCCGGCACCCCGGCGGAAGCCCAAGTTCGTGCGCGAAGCGCGCACTCGCAAAGGACATTCCGCCACCGTGACCGCGACGCCTCGGCGTCGTCCGTCACTCCCTCGGCATCCGTGTCGAGAACCTGGTCCGGCGCTCTCCCGCCCCGCATCCGGTCCCGCCCCCCATCAATGTCCAGCGCGTGTTCGCCCCGCGCGCCCCATGGAGGCCACCCCTTGGTAGGCAACGCCGCCGCACACCGTTACAGCTTCGCGAAGATCCGTGAGGCTCTGCCGATCGAGGAGCTTGACCTCGTCGCCATCCAGCGCCAGTCGTTCGACTGGCTCCTGGCTCAAGGTCTCAAGGAGATCTTCGAGGAGCTGTCCCCGATCGAGGACTCTCAGGGCAAGATGTGGCTGTCCTTCATGGACCACCGCTTCGACGAGCCCAAGTACTCGATGGACGAGTGCAAGGAGACGGACAAGACGTACTCCGCGCCGCTCTTCGTCACCGCCGAGTTCCTCAACCGCGAGGACGGCACGATCAAGCGCCAGCACGTCTTCATGGGGGACTTCCCCATCATGACGGACAAGGGCACGTTCATCGTGAACGGCACCGAGCGCGTCGTGGTGTCGCAGCTCGTCCGTTCGCCGGGCGTCTACTTCGACCGCTCCGTGGACAAGACCACGAACCGGCCGATCTACGGCACCAAGGTGATCCCGGGTCGTGGTGCGTGGCTCGAGTACGAGGTCGACAAGCGCGAGCAGGTCGCGGTCCGCGTTGACCGCAAGCGCAAGCAGCCGATCTCGGTCTTCTACCGGGCGCTCCAGTCGTTCGTCTTCAACGAGGAGACCGGCGCGTACGAGATGCGTCCGGCGAACGAGCTCGCTCGTGAGGTTCCGGACGAAGAGGTCCTCGGCTTCTTCGGCAACGCCCCCGCGATGGCCTACACGCTCGAGCGTGACAAGACCGAGCGGACGATGTCGAAGTCCCTCGAAGAGATCTACCGCAAGCTCCGTCCGGGCGAGCCGCCGAACGCGGAGCAGGCCGGCCAGCTGCTGCTGTCCATGTTCTTCAACCCGAAGAAGTACGACCTGGCCCGCGTCGGTCGCTACAAGGTCGGCAAGAAGCTCGCGTTCGAGTACCCGCTGCTCATCACGGCCGGCGTGCACTTCTCGACCGAGATCGAGCGTGGCACCAACACCCGGATCGTCCGTGGCCGTGCCACGTCACGCACCGGTGCTCCGGGCGTGGTGTTCCACCACGACGGCGAGGCTGCGCGCTTCGCTCTTGACGAGCACTCCGTCCGGTACCCGGGCGAGCTCAACGAGTCCGACCGTGCCATCGACTTCGCCGGCGTCCTCGTCGACGAGGACTTCCTGCCCCTGAGCGTGCTCATCCGCGCGATGGCCGGCCTCGAGGTCGCGGAGGACGACACCGTCCGCCTCGCCGAGGATGCCCTGGACAGCAACGTCTCCGACGCGGAGATCGAGCGCACCTACGGCAAGACGGCCCTCAAGGGCGAGAAGGTCGACGACCGCACCCCGCGCGCCGCGCTCGAGGCGATCGTCGAGATGATGCGCGCCCGTGAGGAGCGGATCATCAACGGCGTCTTCAGTCACTGGGCCGAGGAGCACGGCGACGTCGAGCTCCCCGCCCTGCTGAACGACGGCAAGACGCACCCGGCCGCGGAGATCATCGCGGCGCCCGAGATGCCGGCAGCCCTGGCTGACGCGCTGCGCTGCCTCCGCTGGCCGCTCGACGCCGTCAAGGTGAAGGGCAAGAAGGTCACCGTCGGCACGCAGGACCTCGCCGACGTCGCGGACCTCTTCGCCCGTCAGCTGTTCCCGGTCGTCCGTCCCGCGGAGGACCAGGTCAACCGCTACCTGCTCGCCGTCGGCGACCAGACCGCGACGTCCGCGCGTCTCGCCCCTGCCTACGAGCGCCTCGGCCTCGACGGCCTCGGCGTCCGCTTCGCTCCGACCGACTACGCCGTCAGCGCTGCCTACTTCGTGGGTCTCGTCGACGGTGAGGACGACGGTGAGGACTACTTCGTCGACCAGCTGTCCAACGCGACCGTGCTGGCTCGTGAGGACCTCCTCGCGACGATGTCGTACCTCGTCAAGCTCTGGTGGAACGACCGTGGTCACCACCCGGGCGGCAACACCGAGCTGATGTCGTCGCGCCACGTCTTCTACGACACCGACGACATCGACCACTTCGGCAACCGCCGGCTGCGGTCCGTCGGTGAGCTCATCCAGAACCAGGTGCGCATCGGCCTCAGCCGTATGGAGCGCGTGGTTCGTGAGCGCATGACGACCCAGGACCTCGAGTCCATCACGCCGCAGACCCTGATCAACATCCGTCCCGTGGTCTCCGCGATCCGCGAGTTCTTCGGGACGTCGCAGCTCTCGCAGTTCATGGACCAGACGAACCCGCTCGGTGGCCTGACGCACAAGCGTCGTCTCTCGGCCCTCGGACCGGGTGGTCTGTCGCGTGAGCGCGCTGGGTTCGAGGTCCGCGACGTCCACCCGTCGCACTACGGCCGCATGTGCCCGATCGAGACCCCTGAAGGTCCGAACATCGGCCTCATCGGCTCGCTCGCGACGTACGCCCGGATCAACGCGTTCGGGTTCATCGAGACGCCGTACCGGCGTGTCAAGGACGGCGTGGTCACCGACGAGATCGAGTACCTCACCGCCGACCTGGAGGACCGCTACGTCGTCGCGCAGGCGAACGCGCTGATCGGCGACGACGATCGCTTCACGGCCGAGCGCGTGCTCTGCCGCTCCGGCAGCGAGGTCATCGAGGTCACGGGTGACCGTGTCGACTACATGGACGTCTCGCCGCGCCAGATCGTCTCGATCTCGGCGGCGCTGATCCCGTTCCTCGAGCACGACGACGCCAACCGCGCCCTCATGGGTGCGAACATGCAGCGTCAGGCCGTCCCGCTCCTGCGTGCCGAGTCGCCGTACATCGGCACCGGCATCGAGGGCAAGGCCGCGCAGGACGCCGGCGACGTCGTCCTCGCTCGCAACGCCGGAACGGTCGTCGAGGTCGCCGCGGACCACATCGTGGTGCGCACCGACGAGGACGCGATCGACCGGTACTACCTGACGAAGTTCGAGCGCTCGAACCAGGGAACGTGCATCAACCAGAAGCCGATCGTCACCGAGGGCGACCACGTCGAGCAGGGCACCCCGCTCGCCGACGGCCCCTCGACCGACAACGGCGAGCTGGCCTTGGGCCGCAACCTGCTGGTCGCCTTCATGTCGTGGCAGGGCTACAACTACGAGGACGCGATCATCCTCTCGGCGCGGCTCGTGCGTGAGGACATCCTCACCTCGATCCACATCGAGGAGCACGAGGTCGACGCCCGCGAGACGAAGCTCGGACCCGAGGAGATCACCCGGGACATCCCGAACGTCTCCGAGGACGTCCTCGCCAACCTCGACGAAGAGGGCATCATCCGGATCGGTGCCGAGGTGCACCCCGGTGACATCCTCGTCGGCAAGGTCACGCCCAAGGGCGAGACCGAGCTGACGCCCGAGGAGCGGCTGCTCCGCGCGATCTTCGGTGAGAAGGCGCGCGAGGTCCGTGACACGAGCCTCAAGGTCCCGCACGGCGACCGCGGCATCGTGATCGGTGTGCAGAAGTTCTCGCGCGACCAGGGTGCTGAGCTCCAGCCGGGCGTGAACGACCTCGTCCGCGTCTACGTCGCGCAGAAGCGCAAGATCAGCGAAGGCGACAAGCTCGCTGGACGCCACGGGAACAAGGGTGTCATCTCCAAGGTGCTGCCGGTCGAGGACATGCCGTTCCTCGCCGACGGAACCTCGGTGGACATCGTCCTGAACCCGCTCGGCGTCCCGTCCCGCATGAACGTCGGGCAGGTCCTCGAGACCCACCTCGGCTGGGCAGCGGCGAACGGTTGGCACTTCGACAAGAAGCCCGAGTGGTTCGACGCGATCGGTTGGACGGACGAGGACGCCAGCGTCGAAGGGCCGGTCCGGTTCGCGACGCCGGTCTTCGACGGCTGCACCGAGGACGAGCTCGCGCAGCTCCTGATCCACACCCGCGCGACGGACGACGGCTTCCAGCTCGTCGGCGCCGACGGCAAGGCGACGCTGTACGACGGTCGCAGCGGTGAGCCGATCCAGGCTGACATCACCGTTGGCTACGTCTACGTGCTGAAGCTGCACCACCTCGTCGACGACAAGATCCACGCTCGCTCGACGGGCCCCTACTCGATGATCACGCAGCAGCCTCTGGGCGGCAAGGCCCAGTTCGGCGGCCAGCGGTTCGGTGAGATGGAGGTCTGGGCACTTGAGGCGTACGGCGCCGCGTATGCCCTCCAGGAGCTGCTCACCATCAAGTCCGACGATGTCCAGGGCCGTGTCAAGGTCTACGAGGCCATCGTCAAGGGTGAGAACATCCCGGAGCCCGGCATCCCCGAGTCCTTCAAGGTGCTCGTCAAGGAGATGCAGTCGCTGGCGCTGAACGTCGAGGTTCTCGGCTTCGGTGGCCACGCGATCGAGCTCCGTGACTCCGACGACGACGGCTTCCGCGCAGCGGAGGCCCTCGGCATCGACCTCTCCCGTCCGGAACGTCCCTCCGCAGAGGCCTGACCGGGTCGGCCGGGAGCTGGCGCGCCAGCTCCCGCCGCCCGGGGTCATGCAGTGAGCACCACCAGCTCGACCTGATCGAGGTCGCGCAGAAAGTCACCAGGAATGCTGGACGTCAACCACTTCGAGTCCCTCCGGATCAGCCTCGCTGAGGCCCACCAGATCCGGATGTGGTCGAACGGCGAGGTCAAGAAGCCGGAGACCATCAACTACCGCACGCTCAAGCCGGAGAAGGATGGCTTGTTCTGCGAGAAGATCTTCGGTCCCACGCGGGACTGGGAGTGCGCCTGCGGCAAGTACAAGCGGGTGCGCTTCAAGGGCATCATCTGCGAGCGCTGCGGCGTCGAGGTCACGCGGGCCAAGG
>CBDTYW010000108.1:0-11353 GCA_965364735.1 uncultured Nitriliruptoria bacterium | reverse complement strand
GGTTCAGCCCGGGCGACGAGCTGCCGTGGCGGCACAGCGCCGTGCACCTTAGCGGGCTGTCGACCCTGCCCGGGGCCATGGAGGAGCTGGTCCTCGCGCGGCGCCGTGCGGCGGCGGCGGACGCCTGAACATGGTGCCCCGGCGTTCGACCAGCTCAGCGGGCGATGCGGAAGCGGATGCGCACGGAGGTGTGGTACTCGGTGATCCGGCCCTCGTCGACGATGGCCGACGTCTCGAGGACGTCGAAGCCCTCCACCCCACGCAGGGTGCGCGTCGCCTCGGCGAGCGCCTGCTCGGCGGCGTTGCGCCACGAGCTGTCGGACACGCCGACGAGATCGATGGTCTTGATGACGGCCATGCCCAAGGCTCCCATGGTTCGTCCGCGACGACGTTCGCGCGGTTCGAGCCCGAGCGTAGGGCGGCGGCGGACGTCACCCCGAGTCAAGGTGGGCGGATCAGACGAAGAGGCCCGTCACCACGGCCGCGATGATCATCGCGACGCCGGCCGCGACCATCGCCGCTCCGCCGCGAGGGTCGCCGCGCCGAGTCGCCGCGAACCCGGTCCCGATTCCGACCGGTCCCACGATGATCCAGAGGCCCGGAAGGAAGCACGCCACCACGAGCACCCAGGTCAGCACGATCAGCCCGGTCTGGCGGGACGGCACGACCTGCGGTTCCTGCGATCCGGGCTCGCCCTCGGTTGGGATCGATGCCGTCACGGGCTGGCTCCAGATGGTGGGACGTGCGGGCCGCGGACCGTAGTCGACTCCGTGCAGGGCTCAGGAGCGCCATGCGACGAGCGGTGCGAGGTCGTTGCGCCGGGCGAACGTTCCCGCGACGACGACCTCGGCGGGGCGGGGCGGCGTGGACGGCGACCCGGGCAGTGCGAGGACTGACAACAGCGCAGCTCCGGTCGGTGTCGCGAGCTCGAGCTCGGTGGGTCCCGTGACGGTCGGGAAGCCCTGCAGCAGCGCCGATGCCTCCGCCAGCGCACCCGCGCCCACCACGATGGGGCCCCAGACACGCAGCTCAGGGCGTCCGAGCAGGTGCCACGCGAGGACCGAGCCGACGATGTCGACGAGGGTGTCCTCGACGTCGTCACCGACGTAGGTCAGCTCCCCGGGCTCCATGCCCCGAGCGGCCGCGCGCGCGAGCTCGCGGGCCGCCAGCACCTGCAATGACGTGTCGACGACCTCGGGCGCCAACCCCGAATCGCGCACGAGGGCCCGCAGTCCTGCAAGGTCCGCGGAGCGTGAACGATCGATCCCCGTGATGGAGAGATCCCAGGCCGGGAAGCTCCGGTGCGACACCCGTCGGAGGTGCAGCTGCGAAGCGAACCCGAGATCCGCCGGCACCCGCCCGACCGCAGCAGCGTTGCCGGCGAGGCGGAGCAGGGCCGCGAGCAGGAGGTTCCCCGCGATCCCCGACGGACAGGACAGCCAGACCATCCCCCGATCACCGCGCGACCGCGGAGACACGCCGCCCATGGAGATCGCTGCCATGCCGGCCTCCGTCGTTCGAGCGCGATGGGTCAGGCAACCGTCGTCGGCGGCGGCCGCGCACGAGATCGTGCCGCGCGGATCGGAGCCGGCCCAACCGGCTGGCCGATCGGGACATCTGACCCCATGTGCTCCACTCTGGTGCAGGCCACCATGGACGGTGCCACGGACCGGGCCAGCGCCAGCCACCCAGCTGCGTCCCGGGTGGACGCACACCGGCTCAAGATCCACGGCACGGACGCCGATCACCCGAAGGACAGCACGAACACCGGCGTGTGCGACGCGCCCCGCCCTACAGGCACCCCCGTGACGAACCTGGCAACCGTAGAACCAACGACCGCGACCAGCGTCGCGGTGGGCCGTCGTGCGCGTCCTCGACGTCGGCTGATGGCCATCGACACGGTGGCCATCCTCATCACGGTCGTGACCGTCACCGCGTGGACCGCGTTCACGCAGCCCGCCCGCGACGTCTGGCTCACGGCGCTCCCCGGGCTGCTCGTCGCCGCCAGCGCCCCGATCATCCTGGTCTCGCTCAAGCTCTACGTCCGGGCTGCGAACCGCATCGCCTCCGCGGAGATGGTCCGCGTTGCCCGCGCCGCCTCGTTCCTTGCTGCTGTCGTGCTGTTCGGCCACGCCGCGATCGGTCGGCCGGGCGCCTTCTGGCCGGCTGCGGTCACCGGGATCATGGGGTTCTGCACGCTCTCGCTCGGCCGCCAGTTCTTCCGCGACCACCTCCGGGTCCTCCGCCGACGCGGTGATCTCTCCTACGGGACGCTGGTCGTCGGCACCGAGGCCGGGGTCCGCCGCCTCACCGACCTCCTGCGCACTCACCCCGAGATGGGCTTCGAGGCCGCCGGCTTCGCCGTCACCGCCGACGTCAACCGCGATGCGCTCGGCATGGAGCTCGACCTCCCCTGCTTCGGCCAGTTCGACGACGACGGTCGGCTCATCCTCGACCACCACACGCCCGACGGTGCCATCGTCGCGTCCGGCGCGCTGCCCCAGCTCGAGCTCGACGCCGCCGTCCACGCGCTGCTCGACCGGAGGATCCACGTCCACGTGCTCCAGGGCCTGACCGGCATCGGCGCCCAGCGCATGTTCCCGGACCCGCTGCTCACCGACAACGCGGTCTACATCGCACCCGAGACGATCAACACGACGCACCTGTTCATCAAGCGCGTCGTCGACCTCTCCCTCGGCACGCTCGCCATCATGGTGCTGTCCCCGTTGCTCGCGGCGATCGCGGTCGCCATCCGGCTGAGCGACCCGGGCCCGATCCTGTTCCGTCAGACCCGGATCGGCCACGACGGCGAGCCCTTCAAGGTGCTGAAGTTCCGCACGATGGTCGTCGACGCCGAGGCTCGGCTCGCCGAGCTCCAGGAGGACAACGTCCGCGGCGGCCCGCTGTTCAAGATGGCCAACGACCCGCGCATCACCCGGATCGGGGCGTTCCTGCGCAAGACCTCGCTCGACGAGCTCCCCCAGCTGCTCAACGTCCTCCAGGGCGAGATGAGCCTCGTGGGCCCGCGCCCTGCGCTCCCCGAGGAGGTCGAGCAGTTCGACGAGGAGCTCCTCGAGCGCCTCTCGGTCCGTCCCGGCATCACCGGCCTCTGGCAGGTCGAGGCTCGCGACGACGCATCGTTCGACCTCTACCGCCGCTTCGACCTGTTCTACATCCGCAACTGGTCGCTGCTGCTGGACCTCGTGATCCTCTTCCGCACGGTCGCCTCGGTCCTGCTGCGCCCGTACCTCTCCCGCTCGGCCGCACGTCTCGGCGGACGGGGCGTCGAGGGCGCCGCGGTCCTTGACTGAGCCCGACCTCGGTCAGGCTGCGTCGGTGACGACGCGTTCGCCGTCCGGCGGCGAGGTGTCCACGGCGACCCCGAAGTCGTCGAGGTCGAAGACGACGACCTGCTCGTAGGACGTGACGGTGTCGACCGTGCCGGTCAGCCGGTGCTCGATGCGGCGGATCCGACCGTCCTGGTCGACGTTGACGCGCACGACGAGGACAACCTCGTCGAGGAGCCCGTCGAACCGGGCCACGTGGACGTCGAGCTGGCCGGTGAGCGCGCGCCGCCAGTCGACGCCGGCGGCATCCGCCGTGTCGGAGCTCCAGACGAAGCCCGGGAGGATCGCGCCCGCTGCGTCGGTGTGGCGCGCCCCGTGGCGCAGCGAGGTCGGCGGGTCCGCCACGAAGCCGAGGACGTCGTCGACGCCGAGCGGCAGCTGGGCGAGGTGTTCGTTGACGGCGCGCCAGGATGCGGCGTCGCGGTCGTGATCGGGGATGCGGAACCACGGCTCGGACGGCAGGCCGTTGACGGCGTCAGTCCGGACCCACAGACCGACCCGGTCGCGCCGCACCCGGGTGGTCGAGACAGGCTCGTCACGCGGCTCGACAGCGATCGCCCAGTCAGCCAGCTGGTCGGGACCGAAGCCGATCCGTCCGGACCCGGTGGCCGACCATGCGGTGATCTGGTTGACGTAGCGCTCGGCGTGCACGGTGGCGGTGCTGGACCCGTCGAGCCGCGTGCGCCAGACCTGATCGGCGAGATCGATCGTCTCGTCGCCCACAGCGACAGCCACTCCCGCCACACCGACGCTCAGCGCGGCCAGCAGGACCGCGACAACGACACGGATCATCTCGGGGGCCTGTTTCTCGGATCGTGGACGGAGAGCGAAGTGCCACCACGTTAGGTGGGTGATTCCTCGCCGACCACCCGGCGAGCGCCCGCGCGCTCATCGCTCACGAAGCGTGTGGCGAGGTCACTGACCGTTGCTCTGGAGGGGCGGAACCCGGCGACGCGGCCTGCAAGCCGCCACACCTCGATCGCCGCTGGGTGGCGAACCGGCGACCAGCCACCTGCGACGCCACCGACCCGACGTACGCTGCGACAGCGATGGAGACGGCGATGACGGAGCAGGCGGACGGGGCGGGACCCGGTGACGGCGTGCGTGAGTACCTGCCGCTCGTGTGGTGGACGCCACCGAGCTGGGCAGACGCGGCTCTGGCGCAGCCAGGGGTACTGCTGAGCGACCACGCCCACCTCGAGCGCGAGGCCGCCCGCAACGCGCTGGCGTTGATGCGGCGCGCCCCGTCGACGGAGGGTGTCCGGTGGACCGAACGACTCGCGTCGGTCGCGCAGGACGAGGTCTCGCACCTGCGCATGGTCACGCGCGAGCTGACCAAGCGAGGGCTCGAGCTGACCCGGGACTTCTCGAACCCGTACGCCTCGGCGCTGCGCAAGCTCGTCCGCACCGGCGACCACGTCGACGACAGCGTCGACCGGCTCCTCGTCAGCGGGCTCATCGAGCTGCGCTCCTGCGAGCGGTTCGCTCTGCTGGGCCACGCCAACCACGAGCTGTCCGCCTTCTTCGGCTCACTCGAGGCCTCCGAGGCCGGCCACTACCGGCTCTTCGTCCAGCTCGCCGCGACCATCGCCTCCCAGGCAGCCGTCGACGCCCGCTGGGCCGAGCTCCTCAACGCCGAGGCCGAGATCGCCGCCGCCCAACCACCAGGCCCACGCATTCACTCCGGCCCGCCCCGCGACACCTGACGGCAGTCGCCCACGACCACGTGCAAGCCAACGGCCCGAGGGCTGCGAACCATACGGAGCGCACTGCAGATCTCCGTGTCCGGTCATCCTGATCGGCCTGTCCGAATCTGTCCGCGACACGAGGCGAGCACATGCCCACTGAGACCGACGCTGCACCGCCCTCTCAAGCGCTGCTTCGGCAGGACACGACGCTCGGCACGCCGAGCGCCGCGATCGCCGGGCTGCTCGCGGCCGGCACAGCGCTGGGCGCTGGCGAGCTCGCCGCCGGGATCGTCCGGACGTGGGCGTCGCCGCTCGAGTCCGTGGCGGAGAAGTTCATCGAGCTGACGCCGGTGTCGCTCGAACGCTGGGCCATCGAGCGCTTCGGCACCAACGACAAGCTCGTGCTCGTCTCCGGCGCGATCGTCGCCGTCGCGCTCCTGGGCGTGGTGCTGGGCGTGATCTCTCGTCGACGACCGCTCATCGCCGACGCCGGCATCGTGCTCCTCGGCGTGATCGGCATCCTGGCCAACGTCACCGGCGTGGGCGGCGCCGTCGGCGCGATCCCGTCGCTGATCGCCATCCCCGTTGGGCTCTTCGCCATCCGGCTGCTGACCGGCCGGATGCGCGTCGGACCCCTCGGCGCACCCCAGTCCGCCGTCGCAGGCATCGCTGACACGCCCCGGCAGCCCTCTCCCACCGACGCCCCGCAAGGCCCGGTCACCGACCGTCGCTGGTTCCTGCGCACCGCAGGCGCCGTCACGGTCGTCGCCGCCACCAGCGTCGCGGCCGGACGCTGGCTGTCCGACCGGTTCAGCGCCGCGGCGTCGCGCGCCGCCGTGATCCTGCCCGGGATCCGATCCCCGCTGGCCGAGGCGCCGTCAGGCGTCTCGCTCGACGTCGACGGGATCTCGCCGTACTACACCCCGATGGACGAGTTCTACAGGATCGACACGGCGCTGTCGGTCCCGCAGGTCTCCACCGAAGCCTTCTCGCTGCGCATTCATGGTCTGGTGGACCGCGAGGTCACCTTCTCCTACGACGACCTCCTCGCGATGGACCTCGTCGAGCGCGACATCACCCTGACATGTGTCTCGAACGTCGTCGGAGGCGGGCTGCTGGGCCACGCCCGGTGGACCGGCGTGCTGCTGCGCGACCTCCTCGACAAGGCCGGGATCCGCCCCGAGGCCGACCAGATCGTGGGCCGCTCGGTCGACGACTGGACGGCCGGCTTCCCGGTTGAGGCCGCCTACGACCGCGACGCCCTCGTCGTGATCGGCATGTACGGCGAACCCCTCCCGATCGACCGCGGCTTCCCGGCGCGCCTGATCGTTCCGGGCCTCTACGGCTACGTCTCGGCCACCAAGTGGCTGCAGGACATTGAGGTCACCCGCTTCGACGCGTTCGACCAGTACTGGGTCGAGCGCGGCTGGGATGCCCTGGCCCCGATCCTGCCGCAGTCGCGGATCGACACCCCCAAGGCCGCCACCCCCATGGCCCCCGGACCGACGATGATCGGCGGGATGGCCTGGGCGCAGAACAGCGCAGGCATCAGCAAGGTCGAGGTACGCATCGACGGGGAGGACTGGATCGAGGCCGAGCTCGGTGAGGCCTTCAACACCACGTCGTGGCGTCAGTGGCGGACCCCGTGGGTTGCCACCGAGGGCAACCACCGCATCAGCGTTCGGGCCACCGACGGCGAAGGAAACCTCCAGACCGAGGACCGCCGCGAGCCGTTCCCGAACTCCGCGACCGGCTGGCACGGCCTGTTCGTCCAGGTCCGCGGCTGATCCGAGCACGGCCACCGACCTTCGGTGCCGCTCTCGTCGCGGTTGGGTGTCCGTGCGCCTACTACCTGCGTGGTATGAATCGCCGAGCCCCGGGCATCCGTCTCCACGTCAGCGGCGAACAACCTGCAAGCCGCGACAACGAGCGGCACCCACGCTCTCTCCGACATCCCCAAGGAACCCGCCATGCTTCAGTCCCGCGCCATCCGCGTCTCCGCTGCGTTCGCCAGCCTCGCCCTGTTCACCGCAGCCTGCGGCACGGACGAGCCGGTTGCCACCAACACCGAGACCACCACCCCCTCGGAGACCACGAGCGAGTCGATGGCCCCGGTCGACTCCGCCACCATCTGTGACGCTGACTCACTCGTCGCCGCGGTCCAGGGTGGCGCTTCTGAGGGCACGCTCGAGGGCATGGCCGACGACCCCGTCGCCACCGCTGCCTCGAACAACCCCGTCCTGACCACGCTGGTCGCCGCGGTCACCGCTGCTGACCTCGGTGGCACGCTCAACGGCGCCGAGGCCCTCACGGTCTTCGCCCCGACGGACTGCGCGTTCGCCAACCTCGACCCGGCCACCCTCCAGGCTGCGCTGGACGACCCGTCCGGTCTGCTGACCACGGTCCTGGGCTTCCACGTCCTGACCGAGCGCCTCGACTTCGACGCCATCAAGGGCTCCGAGACGTTCACCACCTTCACCGGTGAGGAGCTCACGGTCTCCGTCGACGGCGACGTCGTCACCCTGAACGGCTCGACGATCATCCAGGTCCCGAACATCCAGACCAACAACGCGACCGTCTACCTGATCGACTCGGTCATGCTGCCGCCGTCGGTCACCAACGGCTGACCCAAGCACGCTCCGCACCGAAGCGGCCGACCCACACGGGTCGGCCGCTTCGGCGTTTCCCGGATGACGCCGCCGCAGCAGCAGTTGCGTGTCTTGCGCTCAGGTTATCTTCAGGGATCAGTGTCACTGTGACCGACAGCCCCGTGGAGCCGGCGTATCGTGCTTCACAGCCCACAACACGCAGATCAGGAGGGTCACATGGACTTCGAGCGTCTCACGGTCAAGAGCCAGCAGGCGGTGCAGTCAGCGGCCGGCATGGCACGCGACTCCCACCACCCGGAAGTCGCCCCGCCGCACCTCCTCGCCACACTCCTCGGGCAGACCGACGGTCTCGTCCTGCCGCTCGTGCAGCGCATCGGGGTCACGCCGACCACCTTGCGCAACCGCGTCAGCGAGCTCCTCGACGCGCTCCCCAAGGCCTACGGCTCCTCCGACGCCCGCTTCGGGCAGTCCCTCGTCAAGGTGCTCGACCAGGCCGAGGACGAGGCCAAGCAGCTGACCGACGAGTACGTCTCGACGGAGCACCTCCTGCTGGCGCTCGCCAACCAGTCCGGTCCGACCGGCAAGGCGCTCGCCGATCTCGGCGTCACCCGCCCCGCGATCCTGGAGGTCCTGAAGGACGTCCGCGGCTCGCAGCGCGTCACGAGCCAGGACCCCGAGCAGACCTACGAGGCGCTCGAGAAGTACGCGAAGGACCTCACCAAGCTCGCCCGCGAAGGCAAGCTCGACCCGGTGATCGGCCGCGACGAGGAGATCCGTCGCGTCATCCAGGTCCTCGCGCGGCGCTCCAAGAACAACCCGGTGCTGATCGGTGAGCCCGGCGTCGGCAAGACCGCGATCGCCGAGGGCCTCGCCCGCCGCATCGTCGAGGGCGACGTCCCGAAGCTGCTCCAGAACAAGCGCCTCGTGCAGCTCGACCTCGCCGCGATGATCGCCGGAGCCAAGTACCGCGGCGAGTTCGAGGAGCGTCTGAAGGCGGTCCTGAGCGAGATCGAGCGCTCCGACGGCCAGATCATCACCTTCCTGGACGAGCTCCACACGATCGTCGGCGCCGGCAAGGCCGAGGGCTCGATGGACGCCGGCAACATGCTGAAGCCGATGCTCGCCCGCGGACAGCTGCGGCTGATCGGCGCCACCACGCTCGATGAGTACCGACAGATCGAGAAGGACGCGGCGCTGGAGCGTCGATTCCAGCCCGTGCGCGTCGACGAGCCGTCCGTCCCGGACACCGTAGGGATCCTCCGTGGCCTCAAGGAGCGCTACGAGGTCCACCACGGCGTCCGGATCACCGACGACGCGATCATCGCGGCCGCCCAGATGAGCGACCGCTACATCGCCGACCGGTTCCTCCCGGACAAGGCCATCGACCTGATCGACGAGGCCGCGGCCCGTCTGCGGATCGCGATCGACTCGATGCCGCCCGCCATCGACCTCGTGGATCGCCGCGTCCGTCAGCTCGAGATCGAGCGCGCGGCGCTGCGCAAGGAGGAGTCGGAGTCCGGGAAAGCCCGTCTCGCCGACCTCGAGCGCGACCTCGCAGATCTCACCGAAGAGCTCGCAGGACTCCAGGCGCGGTGGTCACAGGAGAAGGAGGTCATCGACGGTGTCAGCGAGGTGAAGGAAGAGCTCGAGTCCGTCCGCGAGCAGGCGCAGGTCGCTGAGCGTGACGGCAACCTCGAGCTGGCAGCCGAGCTGCGCTACGGCCGAGCCCGTGAGCTCGAAGCTGCGCTGACCGCCGCCCAGGACCGCCTCGACGCCCTCACCGCTGACGGGATGACCTTGCTCGACACCGAGGTCGACACCGACGAGATCGCCGACGTCGTCGCACGGTGGACCGGTGTACCCGTCACCCGGCTGCTGCAGAGCGAGTCCCAGAAGCTCGTCCAGCTCGAAGCTCACCTCCACGAGCGCGTCATCGGGCAGGACGAGGCCGTGAGCGCGGTCGCGAACGCCGTCCGGCGTTCCCGCTCCGGCATCTCGGACCCGGACCAGCCCCTCGGCAGCTTCCTGTTCCTCGGCCCGACGGGCGTCGGCAAGACCGAGCTCGCCAAGACGCTGGCGAACTTCCTGTTCGACGACGAGCGGGCCCTGACCCGCATCGACATGGGCGAGTACCAGGAGAAGCACACCGTCGCGCGCCTCATCGGGGCGCCTCCTGGCTACGTCGGCTACGACGAGGGTGGGCAGCTGACGGAGGTCGTCCGCCGTCGTCCCTACTCGGTGATCCTGCTCGACGAGGTCGAGAAGGCCCATCCGGACGTGTTCAACGTGCTGCTCCAGGTCCTCGACGACGGTCGCCTGACCGACGGGCAGGGCCGCACCATCGACTTCCGCAACACGGTCCTGATCCTGACGTCGAACCTCGGGTCCGAGTACATCCTCGACCCGACGCTCGAGCCCACCGCCATCGAGGAACGGGTCATGGCGGCCGTCCGCGGCCACTTCCGGCCGGAGTTCCTCAACCGCGTCGACGAGACCGTCATCTTCGAGCGGCTCGACCGGGAGCACCTGCGTCACATCGTCGACATCCAGCTCGAACGCCTCCGCACCCGCCTCGGCGAGCGCGACCTGACGTTCGTGGTCACCGACGCGGCGAAGGACTGGCTCGGTGACCGAGGGTTCGACCCGATCTACGGGGCCCGTCCGCTCAAGCGCGTGATCCGCCGCGAGGTCGAGGACCGGTTCGCCCTGGCCCTGCTCGACGGCGTCATCGTCGACGGCCAGACCGTCACCCTCGACGTCCAGGCCGACGAGCTCGTCCTCGTCGCCACCTGAACCTCCCCAACGAGCGACGTCGAGACCGGCACCACGTCGGTTTCGACGTCGCTCAGCGGTTTGGGCGGCGTCGGACGCCGTACTGTTGCAGGCAGCGAAGAGGCCGAAGGGGTCGCAGATGCTGCCCGTGGTGACGTTGCTGGTGATCGCGGTGTCATCGTTGATCGTGACCCGCGTCGCGACGGTCGCGTTGACCCTGACGGGGCTCAGCCGTGAGACGGCCAGGTTCCAGGCGCGCTCAGCGCTGACCACCGCCGGGTTCACGACGGCAGAGTCCGAGTCCGTCCTCAACCACCCGGTGCGACGCCGCATCATCATGATGCTCATGTTCACGGGCTCCGCCGGGCTCGTCTCCGTGATGGCGACGCTCTCGGCCGCGTTCGTGACCTCCGGCAGCGCGACCGCGCTGACATCTCGAGTGGCGGCGATCATCGTCGGGCTGCTGCTCATCTACCGCCTCGCCAGCAGCAAGGCCTTCGACCGGGCCCTCCAGCCGATCATGCGCCGGGTGCTCGAGCGGGTGACGGATCTCGAGGTCCGCGACTACGCAGCCCTGCTTCAGGTGGCGGGCGACTGGGCCGTCATGGAGCTGCAGGTCAGGGAAGGCGACTGGGTCGCCGGCCAGAGCCTCATGGAGCTCCGGCTGCCGGACGAAGGTGTCCTCGTGCTCGGCATCCTGCGTGACGGCGGCACCTACATCGGCGCTCCCGAGGGTGGGACCGTCGTCCAGCCGGACGAGACCCTCGTCCTCTACGGACGTCGCCAACGCCTGCACGAGCTCGACCAGCGCGACCGGGCGACGGGCGAGACGGCTCACGCTGCGGCCACCGCGGAGCAGGACGAGGTCGAGGCGTCACAGGATCCCGTCCCGAAGCGTCGCCGCTCGAGCCCCAGATCCGCCGCTGAGCGAGCCGTG
>CBDTYW010000107.1:0-11359 GCA_965364735.1 uncultured Nitriliruptoria bacterium | reverse complement strand
GGCGCGCGCCGCGTCCCACGCGGTGGCGCGGGCCTGCTCGACCCGGATGAGCATGTCGGCGGCCATGTGCTTGATCGCCTGGAACTTCCCGATCGGCTGGCCGAACTGCTCACGCACCTTCGCGTAGTCCACCGCGGTGTCGAGCGCCCATGCCGCGACTCCGGCGGCCTCTGCGGCGGCGATCGTGATGAGGACGTCACGGACGTCGTCGCTGGCGAGGCCCGGAAGCTGCCGGTCCGCGGCGACGCGGAGGCCGTCGAAGGTCACGGAACAGACGCGCGAGGTCGTGTCGAGCGACTCCTTGGTGACGACCGAGACTTCGGCGGCATCGACGAGGAACCAGTGGTCCGCGCCATCGACGTCGGCCGAGAGGAGCAGGACGGCGGCGAGATCCGCGCCGAGGACGAACGGCGCGGTGCCCGAGACGATGAGGCCTGCGTCGTCGTGCGTCGCGGTCAACCCGGTGGTGGTGGCCGCGATGGCAGCGGTCGAGGTGCCGTCGGCGAGCGCGGGGACGAACTTGGCCGCGAGGTCGTCCGGGGCGTGGGCAGACAGGACGGCGCTCACCACGGTCGTGGCGAGGAACGGCCCGGGGGCGCAGCGGCGGCCGAGCTGCTCGGCGGTGATGGCGAGCTCCACGAGCCCGTACCCGACGCCGCCGAGGTGCTCGGGGACGTGCAGGCCGAGCAGGCCCTGTCCGGCAAGCCCCTCCCAGAACGCGGGCCGGGTCGAGGCATCGGCCTCTGCCTGCGCTCGGACGACGTCGTTGCCGACGTTGGCGGCGGCCCAGCCGGCCACCGTTTCCTCGAGCGCTCGGTGCTCCTCGGTCAATGCGATGGCCACGCCGTCTCCGTGTTCTGCGTCGTCGGTGGATCCACGCAAGATCCTAGAACATGTTTCAGTTCTGAGCAACGCCGCAGTCATGGTTGCGGCGCGTGCGCACACAGGAAACGCCGCAGCGACGGTCGGATCGATCAGATCCAGCCGCCGCTGCGTGGCAGGGTGTACGAGCGCGTCAGTCGATCGCGACGTCGGCCGCCGGGATGATCGTCTTCATCTCCAGGTAGTCCGTGAGCCCGTCGACGCCCATCTCCCGACCGAGGCCGGAGTTCTTGAACCCGCCGAAGGGGGCGCCGAAGTCGAGGCTGAAGGTGTTGATGCCGAACACCCCGGTGCGGACCCGGCGGGCCACGTCGAGGCCTGCCGCGTGGTCGTCAGTCCAGACGGTGCCGTGCAGACCGAAGTCCGAGTCGTTGCTGATCCGCACGGCGTCGTCGAGGTCGTTGAACGGGATGACGCAGACGACGGGTCCGAAGATCTCCTCCTGCGCGATGCGCATGGAGTTGTCGACGTTCGCGAACAGCGTCGGCTCGAGGTAGTAGCCCTTGTCGAAGCCCGGCGCCCGACGCCCGCCGGTGACGATCTCCGCGCCCTCTTCCTGTCCGAGGGCGATGTACTTCTCGACGCGCTCGAGGTGCAGCGCGTGCACCTGCGGGCCGACCTCGGTGTCGGCCTCCATCGGATCGCCGATCTTCATCGCCTGGAACGCGGCCGCCATCTTGTTGACGACATCGTCGTACTGGCTGACGTGGGCGAGCACGCGGGTCTGTGCGACGCAGGCCTCGCCGTTGTTCATGATCGCGTTCGGCGCGATGCCGGCGATCGCGGTGTCGAGGTCGACGTCCGGCAGGATGATGGCTGCGGACTTGCCTCCGAGCTCGAGGCTCACCCGGCTCAGGTTTGCGCCTGCGGCGGCTGCGATGGCCTTCCCGGCCCCAACGGACCCGGTGAAGCCGATCTTGTCGACCCCCGGGTGCGACACCAGGTGGGCGCTGACGTCGCGGTCTGCGGGAACCACGTTGTAGACGCCCGGCGGGAAGCCCAGCTCGTCGAAGATGTCCGCGAGGAGGAAGCCGTCGAACGGCGTCTGCTGGTCCGGCTTGTGGATGACCGTGCAACCCGCGAGCAGCGCTGGGGCGATCTTGGACATCAGCACGAACTGGGGCGTGTTCCACGGCACGATCGCGGCGACCACGCCGACCGGCTCCTTGCGGACAAGGACCTTGGAGAGGTAGCCCTGTCGGATCTCCTCGAACGGGAAGGTCGTGACCGACTTGAGGTAGTAGTCGAGGATCATCCAGGACGCGTAGCCCTGGGCCATCATCGACCAGCTCGAGGGCGAGCCCATCTCCTCCGAGATCAGGTTCGTGAACTCGAGGTTGCGCTCCATGACCTTCTCGTGGAGCTTCGTCATGAGCGCGACCCGCTCGGAGAGCGCCATGCGGGGCCAGGGCCCGTGGTCGAACGCCTGCCGAGCGGCGGCGACGGCGCGGTCCATGTCGGCGGTGGTTCCGGCGACTGCGTGGCCGAGGACCTCCTCGTTGCGGGGTGAGATCACCTCGCACATCGTGTCGGCGGACGACGGCGTGTACTCGCCGCCGATGTAGAGCTGGTCTCGGACGAGCATGAGGTCTCCCCATCGTCGCGCCGGCGGTCGGCGCTCCCTCGGCGAACCGCGATCGCGGTCACCACGCACGAAACTAGAACACATTTCAGTTTCTGTCCAGAGATGCGCGCCATCTCGCGCGCCCCGGCAGATCCCTTGCGCATCTGACAGGAACGTGTTCTACTTTGCTCGTCATCGGGAGCAACGCGGCGAAGTTCGCCGCACACGAAGGGGAGAACCGAACATGCGCGCAGCCGTCATCAGGGAGACCGGCCAGGAGAAGCTCGAGGTCATCGAGGTCGATCTCGGCGACGTCGGGCCCCGTGAGGTCCGGGTCCAGATCAAGAGCTCGGGTGTCTGCCACTCCGACCTCTCCGCCATGGACGGGACGCTGCCGCAGCCGGCACCGTGCGTGCTGGGACACGAGGGTGCGGGCGAAGTCGTCGAGATCGGGTCCGAGGTGACCAAGGTCGCCGTCGGTGACCGCATCATCGTCTCGTGGGTTCCGCCGTGCGGCGAGTGCCGGGTCTGCACCCACGGTCAGCCCAACCTGTGCATGGAGATGACCATGTCAGCGATGGGCAACCCCAAGTACTCGGTCGACGGCGTGCCGTACTTCGGCTTCGCCGGGACGGGCACGTTCGCGGAGCAGGTGATCATCCGCGAGGAGGCGGCGGTCAAGTTCGCCGATGACGTCCCGTGGGAAGTCGCGGCGCTCATCGGGTGCGGTGTCACCACCGGCGTCGGCGCGGCCATCAACACCGCGAAGGTCGTCCCGGGATCGTCGGTCTGCATCATCGGGTGCGGGGGCGTCGGGATCGCCGTCCTGCAGGGCGCGAAGATCGCCGGGGCCGCAGAGATCGTCGCGGTCGACATGCAGGACTCGAAGCTCGAGTGGGCCAAGCAGTTCGGCGCCAGCCACGCCGTGAAGCCCGAGGACCTCGCGGCGCTCAGCGCCGAGCTGACCGGCGGCGCGGGCTTCGACTACGTCTTCGAGGTCGTCGGGCGGTCCTCGACCATCCGGCAGGCGTTCGACCTCACCCGTCGCGGCGGTACCTGCGTCGTCGTCGGTGCCGGTCGCATGGAGGACATGGTCGAGTTCAGCGCGTTCGAGCTGTTCTACATGGAGCGCAAGCTCCTCGGTTCGATCTACGGATCGGCCGACGTCCGCACCGAGTTCGATCGTCTCATCAACCTGTGGCGCACCGGTCGTCTCGACCTCGAGGGCATGATCACCAATCGTGTGGTCCTCGACGACGTGAACGACGCGCTCTCGGCGATGAAGGACGGCACGGCCATCCGGACGGTCATCAACTTCTGACCGTCGGGGCAGCGCCCCGCCAGGACACGTCAACATGGGATTCAGGACCGGCCGCTCCGCGACCGACGACGCTGTGGCGCCGTCGCCGCGGCGCGGCCGTTCCGAATCTCCGGCAGCCACGACGCAGGGGACGTTCCCCGACGCCGGTGGCTCCGTCCTCACCGACAGCGACAGCGCGCTGAAGCTGTTCTCCGACCCGGACTATCGGCGGTACTGGGGGGCTTCGGCCGCCTTCGGCTTCGGCATCTGGGCCTTCATCACGGCCATTGGCTACACCGCAACCGAGCTGACCGACTCCGATTTCCTGGTGAGCCTCGTCAGCGTCGTGTACTTCCTTCCGTTCTTCCTGTTCGCCCTCCCGGCCGGAGTCCTCGCTGACAACGCCGACCGCAAGATCGTCGCGGTGGTCGCACGCGGAGCCAGCGCGATCGTCGTCGCGCTCATGGCGTTCCTGGCCGGATCGAACGGGCTCACCTATCCGCTGCTGCTGATCGGGTCGTTCCTCGTCGGCGTCTCGGTGATCGCCGAGCTGGCCTCGCGCCAGGCCTTCGTCGCCTCGCTCGTGCCCGTGAAGCTGCTCGTCCCCGCGAGCGCGCTGAGCTCGGTGCAGGGCGGGATCATGCGCGTGACCGGCCCGCTCGTGGCGGGCTGGCTGATCGCTGACGCCGGCGCCGGTGGCGGCTACTGGGTCTACGTGGCGAGCCATGTGCTGTTCGTGTGGTGGTTCCTGCGGATCCGCACGTCCGGCCGCATCGAGCGCGCGCCGGACCACGTGCCTGCGCCGATGGCCGAGATGCGCGCCGGCTTCGCCTATCTGGGCGAGCACCGTGACGCGCTTGCGCTGGTCATGATCTCGATCCTCGGCGGCGTCGTCGGCTGGATCCACATCGCGCTGATGCCGGTCATCGCGACCGAGGTCCTCGGCGGGGATGCCAAGACCCTCGGCGCCCTGTCGACGGCGGTCGGCGCCGGAACGCTCCCCGGCTCGCTCGGGCTCGCCTTCGTCGCGAAGAACTTCCGCCACGAAGGGCGGTTGTTCATCATCGCGATGATCCTCTGGGGCGTCGGCATCATCGGCTTCGGCTTCTCGACCAGCTTCCGCGTCTCCGTGGCGCTGCTGCTGGTGGCCGGTCTCGGCAACGGCCTGCAGGTCGTGCTGATCCGCACGCTGCTGCTGCGCATCGTGGAGCCCGAGTTCCACGGCCGGGTGATGGGCACGCTGATGCTCACCTGGGGCGCGAACATCGTCGGCACCCTCATCGGTGGGTCGCTCAGCGACTGGCTCGGCGTCGGCTGGGTCGTCAGCGCCTCCGGCGTGCTGATCCTCGTCGTCACGATCGGCATGGTCCGCTGGAACCCGCGGCTGCTGAAGCTCTGAGCCGCGAGGGTGCGCGTCGGGTCAGACCGTCACGCCGAGCACGACCTGACCACTGGTGACGAGCACATCGCGTCCGCCGGCGCTCGCGCGGAGATGGATGTGCACGGCCCGACCCGGATACCAGCCTGCCGCCTCGTCCTTGCAGGCGTGCTCGGCGTCGAGACGCTGGCAGGCTCAGCTGCGATGGCGCGGCTGGACGAAGATCCCGTGGGCGCGGCCGACGAGAAGGCCGTTGGCGTGCGCCGTGCCCCAGGCGAAGATCTTGCGGCGCTCGCTCCCGGTCACGCCGCCCTCGTACGTGATCTCGGTGTTGAGCGGTGTGCCCGCCAGCATCCGGACCGTCAGCTCGCCCGTCATCCCCGCGAAGCCCGACGCGACCTGAGCAACGCCGAGCAGGTCGTCGAACGCGGCCATCACGTGGCCGCCGTGCACGAGGCCGGGCGGACCCTCGAAGCGCTCGTCGTAGGTGGCCGTACCGGTGGTGACCAGCGTCTCCGCGTCGTAGCGAAGGACCAGCGGTGCCGACATCGGGTTCGAGCGACCGGTGAAGGGGCTGCGCTCGAAGAGCATCGAGTCCGGGCCGGGGGCGCGCGCTGCCGAGCCGTGGCGGAGCAGGTCAGGGGCGTCGGCGAGCGCGCCGTTGATCGCGCCGACCGCCGTCTCGATCTGTGCGAGCGCGTCGTCGTCGATCGCTTCCGCGTCGAGCTGTGAGATGCGCGAGATCAGCCGACGCACGTCGTCGGCCAGGGCGTGCTTGCGGGCCCGACGAGGCGACGGATCCGGTCGTTCCCAGAACGGTGGTGCATCACCGTTCGGCGTCGGCTGGACGTCGGTGGTGCCGGGCGTGGTGCTCACGCCGTGGGCAGCTGCAGCAGCACCGTGCCGACGACGTGCTCGCCGCTCGAGTTCGGTCCGCGGACCTTGACCTCGACCTCGCCGGTCGCGGTGTCGACGGCCGTGATCTCGCCCTTGAGCGTCATCGTGTCGTACGGGTAGTTCGGGGCGCCGAGGCGGATCGCCACCTTCTTGAGGATCGCCTCCGGGCCTGCCCAGTCCACGACGTAGGTCCCGACGAGGCCATTGCTCGTCAGGATGTTCATGAAGATGTCCTTGGACCCCTTCTTGTGCGCGAGGTCGCGGTCGTGGTGGACGTCCTGGTAGTCGCGTGTCGCGATCGCCGTCGAGACGATGAGCGTCGGCGTCAGCGGGATCGGACGATCCGGGATGACGTCACCGACGCTGACCGTGTCGACCGTGCGGGTCGGAGCGAGCGTCGTCATGCGGACACCCCGGCGTTCGCCGCGATCGATGCGCCGAGGCGCGCGATCTGGACGCTGGGGGAGCCGAGCTGCAGCTCGATGGCCTTGGAGGCGAGGAAGTAGCCGTGCAGCGGGTAGTCCATGTCGACGCCCATGCCGCCGTGCAGGTAGACGGCCTGCGTCGCGACGCGCTCGCCGCCCTCGCCGGCCCAGATCTTCGCGATCGCGATGGCACGCGCCGCGGGCTGGTCGTTCTCGACGAGCCACAGCGCCTGCCAGAGCGTGACACGCATCGCCTGGACGTCGGTGTGGGAGTCCGCGAGCCGACAGGCGATCGCCTGGAACGTCGCGAGCGGACGGCGGAACTGGAAGCGCTCCGACACGTGCTTCGCGGCGACGCGGACCTGCTCCTCGGCCATGCCGACTGCGACCGCAGCGAGCCCGAGGCTCATCAGGTCGACGGCGTCGCTCAGGACTGCATGGCCGTCGGAGGTCTCACCGACGACATCCGCGTCGACGACGACGACATCAGCCAGCTCCACGTGGTGGCGGACCTGGCCGTCGATGGCCTCTGCCGCAACGAGGGTGACCCCGGCGGCGTCCGGGGCGACGAGCCCCATCACGATCGTGCCGTCTGCGGCGCGGGCCGGGACGAGGATCTTGGTCGCGGCTGCAGCTCCCTCCACGGCGAACTTGCTGCCGGAGATCGACCAGCCACCGTCGACGCGCACGGCGTCGGTGTGGACGGAGAGCGGGTTGTTCGAGCGCGGCTCGCTGAGCGCGGCGACGACGATCTTCGATCCGTCGGCAACGCCGGGCAGCAGCCCCGCGCGAAGCTCAGCGGAGGCATGACGTGAGATCGTGAGCGCAGCGCCGAACAGCGATGCGGCGGGGATGTGGATGAGGTCGCGGCCGACCTCTTCGAGCACGAGGCCGAGGGCGATCGCCCCCATGCCGGCGCCGCCGTCGGCCTCGGGGATCGCGATGCCGAGGAGGCCCGCGCCGCCAAGGGCCTTCCATGCTGCGGCGTCCCAGCCGGACTCCGGTCGGTCCGGGTCCTCGGAGAACGGCGAGCGCGTCGCCAGGATCTGCTTCGCGAGGTCGCGGACGGCCTGCTGGTCATCGGTGAGCGTGAAGTCCATGAGTGCTGTCCCTCGTTCAGTTGGCGTTGCGCGGGGTGAACCAGAGCGTGCGGAACAGCATTGTTCCGACGACCTCGCCGTGCTGGTCCGTGTACGTCTGGCGGTTCGTGGTGAAGTAGCCGGTGCCGAGCCCGGTCTCCTTGCGCGGTGAGACGTCGTCGATCGTCGCGCGGACGGTCAGGACGTCGCCGGGGCGCAGGTAGCGGAAGTACTCCTGCTCGCAGTTCGTGGCGACGACGGATCCGTAGCCGGCGTCGTTGAGGAGCTCGCGCATCGAGCCGCTGTGATCCTCGGCCTCGTCGACCTTGATCGCCGTTCCGAGGCCGGCCATGTTCCACACCTGCAGCATGGTGGCCGGGGCGACGATCCCGCCGTGGACCGAGGTCGCGGCGATCTCGGGGTCGGTGTGGACAGGGTTGGCGTTGCCCATCGCGTCACACCAGTGACGGATCATTGGCTCGTTGACCGGGTCACGAGCGAGCATCCCGGGGCCTCCGGAGCGTCCGATGAACTCCTTGAGCGCTTCGTAGAGCTCGTCGACCTCGGTGTCGGGCGTGGTGGTGGCGCTCATGGGGTGCTCCTCACTTCTTGCTGGAGACGCGGGACAGGCGGGGGAGCCCGAGCGAGGTCTGCGCCATGATCTCGCGCTGGACGTCGTTCGACCCGCCGCCGAAGGTGCGCACCGGGGCGTTGCGGAAGCCCTGCTCGACGCGGCCGCGGAGCTCACCACCGGGGGTGTCACCGCTGAGGTAGCCGGCCTCGCCGAGCACCTCGAGCAGCAGACGCATCGCCTCGACATCGGACTCGGAGCCGAGCACCTTCGCGCAGGAGGCGTCGCCGCCGGTGAGCGTTCCGCGGTTGACCGCGTCCGCCATCTTCCAGTTCAGCAGCTTCACGGCCTCGAACTTCGCGGTGACGTGGGCGATGTTCGCCTGGACCCACGGGAGGTCGATGACGCGCTGTCCGTCTGCGGTCTTGGTGTCGGCTGCCCATGCAACGACGGCGTCCAGCAGGTCCTCGGACTGTCCGCCCATTGCGGCCAGCGCCACGCGCTCGTGGTTGAGCTGCGTGGTGATCAGCTGCCAGCCCTGGTTCTCGCCGCCGATGACGTTGTCTGCGGTGACGTGGACGTCGGCGTAGTAGGTGGCCGTGGTGTAGCCGCCGCCCACGGTGTGGATCGGCGTCCACGAGAAGCCCTCGGCGTCGGTCGGCACGAGCAGGATCGTGATGCCCTGGTGCTTCTTGACCTCGGTGTTGGTGCGGCACGCGAGCCAGATGTAGTCCGCGGCGTTGGCGCCGGACGTGTAGACCTTGTTGCCGTTGACGACGTAGGTGTCGCCCTCCAGAACCGCGCGGGTCTGCAGCGATGCGAGGTCGGTGCCGGCCTCGGGCTCGGTGTAGCCGATGGCGAAGTCGAGCTCGCCGCTCAGGATCCCCGGGAGGTACTTCGACTTCTGCTCATCGGTGCCGAAGCGCATGATCGTCGGCCCGACGGTGTTGAGCGCGATCATCGGCACCGGTGCCTTGGCGCGCGAGGCGACGTCGAAGAAGACGTACTGCTCGAGCACGGATCGTCCCTGGCCGCCGTACTCAACCGGCCAGCCGACGCCAAGCCAGCCGTCGGAGCCCATCTGCATGCGGACGCGCTTGGCGGTCGGCCCGCCGTGGGGCTCGCTCGCGATCGCTTCGCGGATCTCCGGGGTCATGAGCTGGCCGAAGTAGGCGTGCAGCTCGTCGCGCAGCGCCTGCTGCTCGGTCGTGTAGGCGATGTGCATCAGCTGCTCCGGTGTGTGCTCCGCGCGGGGCGCCGGTCGGGCCCGCCCGACGTGTGGATCGCTCCATCGCGTCGGCTTGCTAGAACGAGTTCTACTGGCGCAGGGAAACAAGTCCTGCCCCGCTCGTCAAGCCCTTCGCCCGTTTGCGCACGGTCCCGGGGTGGCGGCGAATCCGCCTGAACGTGTCCTGAGCGGGTCCCTGCGGGACGGTTGCAGCCAGCGGAGGTTTTTTTGGGGCGCGTCTCGAAGATGGCGGTGGACAGGCGACTAGAACGTGTTATAGGTTGGAACACGTTCCCATCCCGCAGGTCACCACGGCCCGCTCGCCCCGATGTCGGAGACCGACGTGCAGCTCTCGTACACGCCCGAGCAGGAAGACTTCCGGCAGGAGGTCCGGAGCTACTTCACGAAGCTGATGACCCCGGAGGTCCGAGCGTCGCTGCACTCCATCGAGTCCGAGGAGGGTGGCTCTGCCTACAAGGAGGTCATCCGGCAGATCGGCCACGACGGCTGGCTGACGGTGTCGTGGCCCGAGGAGTACGGCGGCCGCAACCTCTCGGCGATCGAGAACTACATCTACTTCGACGAGGTCCACCGCCAGGCGGTGCCGATCCCGTTCCTGACGACCAACACGGTCGGCCCGACGCTCATGCACTTCGGCTCGCAGGAGCAGAAGGACTTCTTCATCCCGAAGATCGCCAAGGGCGAGCTGCACTTCTCGATCGGCTACTCCGAGCCTCAGGCCGGAACCGACCTCGCGGCGATCACCACGAAGGCCGTCAAGGACGGCGACAACTACGTCATCAACGGCCAGAAGATGTGGACGAGCCTGATCCACCACGCCGACTACGTCTGGCTGGCCTGCCGCACTGACCCGGAGCAGGAGCGTCACCGCGGCATCTCGATGATCATCGTCCCGACCGACGCCGACGGCTTCTCGTGGACGCCGGTCCACACCTTGGGTGGCGGCTTCACGTCAGCGACCTACTACCAGGACGTCGTCGTCCCGCAGTCGAGCTGCGTCGGCGAGGAGAACCAGGGCTGGAAGCTCATCACGACCCAGCTCAACGCTGAGCGGGTCTCGCTGAGCTCCGCAGGCACCGTCCAGCGCAAGATCGCCGAGGTCACGGAATGGGCCCAGCAGACCAAGCTCAACGACGGTCGCCGCGTCATCGACCAGGAGTGGGTGCAGACGAAGCTCGCCAAGATCTCGGCGAAGCACGAGTTCCTCTATCTGCTCAACCACTACGTCGCGTGGAGCGCGACGAAGGGTGAGCTCAAGCCGGGCGATGCCTCCGCCACCAAGATCTTCGGGTCCGAGTTCTACATCGAGGCCTACCGCGAGATGATGGAGATCCTCGGGCAGAACTCGGTCGTCACCAAGGACGAGCCGGGCGCGCTGCTGCACGCAGACCTGGAGCGCGCGATGCGCAGCGCCCTGATCCTGACGTTCGGCGGCGGCACCAACGAGATCCAGCGCGACATGATCGGGATGTTCGGCCTCGGCCTGCCCCGACCGCCCCGCTGACCTGCGACTCACCTGAAGGAGACACACATGGACTTCTCAACGCACCCGGACCAGGACGCCCTGCGCGACCTGACCAACCAGATCCTGACCGAACGATCGACGCACAAGCACCTCGATGCGCTCGACGACGCTGGCACGTGGTTCGACGCTGACACGTGGACGGAACTGGCGAACTCCGGCATCGTCGGCATCGGCCTTCCTGAGTCCGTCGGTGGTGGTGGAATGACGTTCTTCGACGTCCACCTGACGCTGCTCGAGGTCGGACGCACCGTCGCGCACGTCCCGCTGCTCGAGACGATCGTCCTCGGGGCCCTTCCGATCGCGCGCTTCGGCTCTGAGGCCATGCAGCAGGCGATCCTGCCCGGCGTTGCGGCCGGAACGACGCTGCTCACCGCGGCCCTCAGCGAAGACGGACGTGACGACCCGCTCCATCCCCAGACCCGTGCGACGCGCACCGACGACGGCTGGCGTCTCACCGGCACCAAGACGCGCGTCGCGGCAGGCGCGATC
>CBDTYW010000106.1:0-11422 GCA_965364735.1 uncultured Nitriliruptoria bacterium | reverse complement strand
GAGGCAGGCGCCGGGCGATCGTGCTCGACCGTCCCGGCTCGGCACAGGCGCGCGTGGTGCTGGTCACGCCGGGCCCCGTCCGCAAGATCGACGACCACGCATCGCTCCGCCTCGCCACCGCGGCGCTCGGCGGTTCGTTCTCGTCGCGGCTGAACCACCTGCTGCGTGAGGACCTCGGCTACACCTACGGGGCGCGCGCGGACTTCATGACGCTGCGCGACGTCGGACAGTTCGGGGCGCGCTGGTCCACGCGGACCGACGTCGCCGTCGAGTCCGTCCGGGCCGGCCTCGCGGAGATCGAGCAGGTCCTCACGGCGCCGCCCACAACCGCGGAGATCGAGTCCGTCCGAGCCCAGCACGTGGGCGCCGACCCGATCCGCTGGGCGCAGACGGGCGGGGTCGCCGGCTCGCTCCAGGCGATCCAGCGTCTGCGCCTCGACGACGACCACTTCGATCGCGAACGTGAGCGTCTGCTCGCGGTCACGGCAGACTCGAGCGCCGCGGCGCTGCACCGTCACCTCGACCTGGCCGGCCTCGTCACGGTGATCGTGGGCGACGCGGAGACGATCGCCGGGCCGCTCGCGGATCTCGGCGTCGGCGAGGTCACCGTCATGCCCTTCGACGCCTGAGCGACCGCGCGTGATGTCGCGTTTCCGGCGGACGATCCTCACGAGGACGACACGTCCGCGCGACGCGACGCCGATGACCACCCCCGACGGTCTCCTCCCCTGACTCCGCCCTGATCGGCTTTGGCACGCGGTACAGGAACGTGTTTCAGTGGGCGCCGAACAAGGAAGCGCCCATGCCGACCACCACCCGCGACACCTGGCAGGCCTACGGCTCGTCGGTCGGGTTCATCGACGTCGCCCGGAGCATCCGCATCCCCGTCTGGGGCGAGCTCCGGGTCGGACGCGAAGTCCTCGCCGGACGTCGGGCCGCTTCCCTTCCGATGGCGACGAAGCCCCGCGACATCGTGCTGGTCCACGGCTTCCTCGACGACGGCGAAGGCGTGCACGCACTGCGGAACGCCCTGTCGGCAGCGGGCCATCGCGTCCATCCGGCGCTGATCGGCCGCAACGTCGACTGCGGTGAGCAGATGGCGCAGCGGCTCGAGGCCGAGGTTGTCCGCATCCACGACGAGGTGGGCGGACCCGTCGTCCTGGTCGGCCACTCCCGTGGCGGCCAGCTGTCCCGCGCCGTCGCGGCCCGACGCCCAGAGCTCGTCTCCGCCGTCATCGCCGTCGGCTCCCCGCTGGTCGACCCCTTCGACGTCAACCTCGGTCTGAAGCTCGTCAAGCTCGCCATGCGCGGCCTGTCACGTCTCGGCGTCGACGGGCTCATGGGCGAGTGCGCATGGGGTTCCTGCTGCACGGCCTACACCGACGACCTGACCGGGCCGTTCCCCGACTCCGTCGAGCTCATCTCGATCGCGAGCCCGACCGACGGGATGGTGCACCACGACGCGACCCGCGACCCGGACGCGACGAACATCGCCGTCGACGCAAGCCACGTCGGCCTGGTCATCGCACCTGAGGGTCTTCGCGCGATCGCCGACGCGCTCGAGTCGCTGAGGCCCGCCGCCGCGAGCGCGGACGCGGTCACGTCTGCGTGAGGCGTGGGACAGCTGCGCGAGCAGTGCCCCAGGTCGGGGATCGGGGTCCGCTCGGTCGTGGTCGCTCGGCTCCGGGTTCGGTTGCGCGCGCGCCCGGTTCCGGCTTCAGTGACCGCTCGATGTGAGCACGACACGGACAAGCGCGATGACCACGGCGATCGACTTCCACTTCGACGTGATGTGCCCGTACGCGTACCAGACGTCGCGGTGGATCCGCGAGGTCCGGGATGCCGGCGTGGTCGACGTCACCTGGCGGTTCTTCTCGCTCGAGGAGGTCAACCGCCAAGAGGGCAAGAAACATCCCTGGGAACGCGAGTGGTCCTACGGCTGGTCGATGATGCGGGTCGGGGCGCTGCTCCGGCGGATCGACCCGGCCCTGCTCGACGCCTGGTACCTCGCTGCGGGGACGGCGCTGCACGTCGACGGCAAGAAGCCACATCGTCCTGAGGTCGCGAAGCACCTGCTGACCACGCTCGGCCTCGACCCGGCGCTCGTCGACGCAGCGATGGCGGACCCCACGACGCACGACGACGTCCGCGCCGAGCACGAGAAGGTCATCGCCGCGGGCGGCTTCGGCGTGCCGACGATCTTCTTCGACGATGACGACTGCATCTTCGGACCGGTCGTGATGGATCCTCCGACCGGCGACGACGCGCTCGCGCTCTGGGACCTCGTGCTCATGTGGCGCCGGTTCCCCCATCTCTACGAGATCCAGCGTCCCAAGGGTCAGCGCGACATCGAGCTGATCACCGAGACCTTCCGTCCCTACCTCGAGGCCAGGGACTGGGAGACCATCCAGAACCCGACGCCCTGACCCCTGAGCTGCCTTCACCCCACCTCCCCCCCCAAGGACCTCCCCATGCCGACCCAGGTCGACCGCGCCACCGTCACCGCCGCCCAGAAGCTCCTGTTCGCCGAGTTCCGCACCGCCGTCGCGGGCCTCGACGACATCGACTGGAAGCGTGAGACGCCATGTCCCGGCTGGAACGTCCAGGCGCTCGTCGCCCACGTGATCGGCACCGAACGGATGCTGCTCGGCGAGCAGCCGCCCGCTCCGACGTCGGACCCGAAGGAGCGTGAGCACGTCCACAACGACATCGGCGCCTACAACGAGATGTGGATCGACGCGATGGCAGGCGACGCTCCCGCACAGATGCTCGCCCACCTCGACGAGGTCATCGCCCGCCGCACCGCCATGCTCGACACCATGACCGACGAAGCGTGGGACGAGGTCGGCTTCACGCCCGCCGGCCCGGACACCCACGGCCGCTTCGTGCGCGTCCGCATCTTCGACATCTGGCTCCACGAGCAGGACCTCCGCGACGCCGTCGGCCTCGACGAGCGCGTCGACGGGATCGACGCCGCCGCAGCGCTCGACGAGTTCCAGTCCGCGATGGGCTTCGTCGTCGGCAAGAAGGCCGGCGCCACCGACGGCCAGTCCGTCCGCATCGCGCTGACCGGTCTCCAGGGACGTGACATCGACGTCGCCGTCATCGACGGTCGAGCCAAGGTCGTCGACACGATCGACGGCGAGCCCACCGCGACCGTGACGACCGACGTCGGGACGTTCGTCCGCACCGCCGGCGGTCGCACCTCCGCCCCCGCCCGCCGCGACCAGATCTCGACCTCCGGGGACCTCGACCTCGCCACCCGCGTCGTCGATCACCTCGCCTACACGATCTGACGCCCGGCTGGCGTCAGTTGGCAGCTCGCTCGTCGTCGCGCACGAGCTGGGTCGTTGTCCGTGGAGCGGCCTCGGTCATCCCTGCGCCGCGACATCCGCCAGCGGTCCACGTGGGTCCTCGAGCGGCGTCGCGTTGGAGCTGCTGCACGGCGCCGGGGCGGGTGCGACCGGCTCGGCGGCGACCGCGTCGATGGCAGGCTCGGAGATCTGCACAACCGCAGGTGCGCCGACGGCTGCCTCGGCCGCGATCTCCGTGGGCGGCCACTGGCGGAGCCGGTCGAGCACGACCTGTGCAGGCCCTTCGTTGATGACGAGCGCGGCGGCCTCACCGATGCGCTGGTCGAGGACCGGGAGGACGTAGCCCTCGACGCTTCCGTCGGAGACGCCACGCATCGCCCGCGCCAGCCCGATGAGATCACCGATGCCGAGGTCCGCGTCGATGCGTGCCCCGCCGGATCCGGCGCTCATGAGCGCGGGCATGTTCGTCGCGATGGTCCATGGGCCGAGCTCACGCACGACGGCTCCGATCAGCTCGCGCTGACGCCCCGTGCGGTTGATGTCGTTGCCCAGCACGTCGGAGACCCATCGGCCGTCGTCGCGGCGGGTGAGCGTGTGGCGGGAGCGGGCGTAGGCGAGCGCGTCTGCGCCGCTGAAGAGCCAGCAGCCGGGCTCGGGGACGTACAGCACGCTGAACAGGTCGGCGAGGGGTCGATCGATCGGGATGGCCACGCCCCCGATGGCGTCGACGAGGTCGGCGAACGCGGTGAAGTTGATCTCGACGAGGTGGTGGACGGGCAGCCCGGTGATCCGGCTGACGTCATCGACGAAGGCCTGCGTGTCGACGCGTTCAAGCGTGGCGTTGATGCGATGCCCCCGCTCGAAGAGCCACGTGTCACGCGGGATGGAGAGCAGCGCGCTGCGCTTCGTCGCACCGTCGGTGACCATCACCATGATCGTGTCCGTCAGGCCGTCCTCGCCACGCTCGTCGAGGTCGTTGATCCGCAGCCGCTCGGCCTGCTCGGCCGTGACTCCTGAGGAGCCGGTCGAGAAGATCACCGTGACCTGGACATCCGGGCCGAGGTCTGCGAACGCCCCAGGCACCAGCGGCACCAGGTCCGGGGCAGCGGTTGACCCGGGAACCCGGCCGAAGCTCAGCGCCTCGAAGCGGGGCGGCCCGGCAAGGGTGAACCACGCGAACGGCGTCACGAGCAGCACGACGACGAAGACCGCGACGGCGATGAGCCAACGGCGAAGGCGACGGGGCATGCGGTTGGGCCTCGATCGAGAAACGGCATGACCGCGAGGATACGTGTGACAGGACTGGCCCCGGCGCTCACCGACCGCCCACACGGCCACCGGATCGACGCACGGACGACCGAAGAGGTTCACCGGGGCGAAACGTCACCGACACACGACGCTGGAAGACTCCGTCCTGCGAGCCACGGGAGCAACTGAGGAGCAGCATCATGACCAGCAAGCGACACGCACGTGAGGTCTTCGAGACCGCGAAGCGCAAGGCGCATGTCTTCGAGTCCCCGCACGACTACCTGGCGGCCGTCGAGGACACCCTCGACGAGCTGGCCCCGGGCTGGCGCGCCGAGCGACGCCACCTCTCCCCCGCGTTGGCTGCCTGACCAGCCCCGTCATGGCTGCGCGTCGAGCCTGACGTCGGCGACGACGCCGTAGTGGTCGGAGGCGAAGCCCCCGTCGACCGCGACGTCACCGAAGCGCCGGGCCGACATGGTGACCCCGCGCCCCTCGATGGGGTGGCCGACGAGGACGTAGTCGATGCGTCGATCCGGCTCGACGCGTTGGGTGAGCGGGTTGTCCCGCGCGAAGGTCGGCGCCGGGCCGACGCCGGCGGTCTCGTAGGCGTCGAAGAACCCGAGCGCCTTGACCGGTGAGGCGCGGCGGCCCGTGAGCATCCGGATCTCGTCCGAGTCCGGGTCGGCGTTGAGGTCGCCGGTGAGGATCGGCGGGAACGTGAACGGGCGCCAGCCGTCGAGGACCTGGCAGATCGCCTCCGCCTGGACCTGCCGGTCGGCGGACTGGTCCCACTTGAAGTTCAGGTGCGTCGTCGCGACGACGATCGGACCATCAGGGTGCTCGACCTCGCAGACCAGGACCGTGCGCTGCTCCTCGCTCGAAGGCTCGCTCACGGGCAGCGGCGTGATGGCGTGCTTCGTGATCGGCCAGCGCGAAAGGACCGCGTTGCCGAAGTGGAACCGGTCCCAGAAGAATCCGTCCGCCCATCGGAACTCCGCGAGGCCGAGCTCGCCCGTCAGCCGCTTCGCCTGATCGTCGGGCTGATCGGCTTCGCTGAGGTAGACCTCCTGGAGGCAGACGATGTCCGCGTCAACCTCCTGGAGCACCTTCGTGATCCGGGGCTGACGGGCCTCGGGGTCACCGAAGCGCCACCACAGGTTCCAGGTCGCGATGCGGATGCTGCTCGACACGTCGTGCTCCTCTTCGACACCACGACCGAGGATGCCCCGCGTGCGCTCCGCACGCCTGCTTTGCTCACCCTCCAGTCGACGGGAGCACGCATGGGCGGCGAAGCGACCGAGCCGACGGAGATCCGTCGTCAGCAGCGAGCGTGGATCCTCTACGACTGGGCCGAGTCGGCGTTCGTCACCACGATCGTCGCTGCGGTCTTCCCGGTCTACTACGCCCGCGTGGCAGGCGCGACGCTCCCGTCGGCGGCCAGCGCCACCCAGGCGTTCACGCTGACCACCTCGATCGCCGTCGTGCTGACGGCGCTGCTGTCCCCCGTCCTCGGTGCGTACTCAGATCTCGCCGCGGCGAAGAAGCGTCTCCTCGCGCTCTTCATGGGGATCAGCGCGACCGCCACCGCCGCACTCGTGCTGATCGGCGAGGGCGACTGGCTCCTCGCGTCGGTGTTGTTCGTCCTCGGGCGCCTCGGGTTCGGGATCGCGAACGTCTTCTACGACGCGTTGCTGCCAGCCGTGGCGTCAGGACCGGAGCAGGACCGCGTGTCCGCGCAGGGCTACGCGTTCGGCTACCTCGGCGGCGGGATCCTCCTCGCGATCAACGTCGCCATGATCACCCTGCTGCCCGATGACAACCTCGGCGTCCGGCTGAGCTTCCTGACGGTCGCGGTGTGGTGGGTCCTGTTCGCGATCCCGCTGCTGCGCCGCGTCCCGGAGCCGCCGGCGGTGCAAGGCGCGGGGTCCGCCGGCCTCCGGACCTCGATCGCCGCGTCGAAGCAGATGTTCCGCGACCTCGTGACGTTCCCGGACCTGCGACGGTTCACGTTCGGCTACCTGCTCTACAACGACGGCATCAACGTCGTCATCGGTGTCGCCGCGATCTACGGCGCAGAGCTCGGGTTCGGCACCACCGAGCTCCTGCTCGCGATCCTCCTCGTCCAGTTCACCGGGGTGCCGTACTCGCTGCTGTTCGGCGGGCTGCCGTCGTCCACCGGGCGACGCAAGCGCTGGGGCATCGCGTTCCTCGCGCTCAACATCATCGCGGTCCCGCTGCTCGGCATCGGCGGGCGGCTGCTGCTGCCGGCTGACGTCGCCGGCCTCGCAGACGCCCCGTACGTGAGCGACGATCCGGTGTTCGCAGGTCAGGGTGGAGTCGACGCGTCGAGCGACGCCGTCACGACCACGAGCAACGCGACGACGATCCGCTGGGTCGGCCGGCACCTCGAGCTCACCTACGAGGGCGTGCCCGGCGGAGGAGCTCTGCCTCTGCGGCTCGACGGCGAGGCGCTCCTCGACGACGACGGCAGGCCGCTCGGCCTCGACGTGAGCTCACCGGTCGTCCGCTCCGGCCTCACGTTCGAGGTCCAGGCACCGACGGCAGGGCGTCACGAGCTGGAGATCTTCGCCGCCCCGGAGCTGTTGACGATCGAGGGCATCGAGGTTCTCCCGCCGCCCCGTGACTCGTCGTTGGCAACGATCCTCGCGCTGCTGCTCGCGCTGCAGTTCATCCTGGCGATCATGGCAGCGCTCGTCGGACGACTGCTTCCCGAGCGACTCGTGACGTCCTTCGACGCGCGCGCCGGGGTGATGCTCGCGCTGTGCGCGTACTTCGTGATCGCCGTCTGGGGCTTCGCGCTCGACACCGTCATCGAGTTCTGGTGCCTCGCGTGGCTCGTGTCCGTGGTCCAAGGTGGATCGCAGGCGCTGTCGCGATCGATCTACTCAGGCCTCGTCCCGCCGACGCGGACCGGCGAGTTCTTCGGGCTGTTCTCGATCCTCAGCAAGGTCGCGTCCTTCGTCAGCCCGCTGATCTTCGTGGGAGCGATCGCCATCTTCGACTCCTCACGCCCCGCGGTGCTCGCGCTGTCGTTGCTGTTCGTGTTCGGGATCGCCATGCTGCGTGGCGTCGACACCGCCCGCGGCAGGGCGCTCGCGCTCCAACACGACCACCTCGAAGGACCCAGCTGATGACCGAACGTCTCGAGGTCGCCGGCGAACGCTTCTCCGGGCGGCGCTTCGAGGCCGCCGAGCTCGAGGCGAGCGTCTACCGCGACTGCACCTTCACCGACTGCGACCTCAGCGAGCTCGAGCTCCACGACGTGAGCTTCACCGACTGCAAGATCCTGACCTGCGACCTCGCGGGGACGAGGGTCGACGGCGGCTCGTTCACGAACTGCTCGTTCGCGGGGTCGACGCTGTCGAGCACCGAGTTCACCGGTTGCCGGATGCTCGGCTCCGCGCTCAGCGACTGTCGGCTCTGGGGCATCACCATCGACGGCGGGAACTGGTCCTACGTCGACCTGCACGGCCAGGACCTCAAGCAGCTCAAGGCGCCGGGCGTCGACTTCACCGGTGCGGACCTCGAAGGCGCCGACCTGACCGACGCGAACCTGCGTGACACCAACCTCACGCAGGCATCGCTCACCGGGGCGACGCTGCGCGACACGGATCTCCGAGGCGCCGACGTCTCCGACACCGACCTGTTCCGGATTCGTCTGGACCGCACCCGCATCGACATGATGCAGGCCGCCCACTGGGCCAGCGCCAACGGCGCGCGGCTCGACTGAGCTCGTCGCACGAAGACCGGGACCTCAGTCGCGACGGGCCACGGCGACCATCGAGTCGAGACGCCCGACGTTCTCCTTCTTGACGGGAGACGTGATCACGTCGACGTGGTTGAAGCCCGCGTCCCGGAGCGCCAGGGTCACGGTCTCGGGGCTGAAGTGCCAGAGGTGCTCGTCGGGGCGCAGCGTCCACCAGCGGCCCTTGAGCATGCGGGCTGGGAGCGAGGTGACGTACGGCAGCGAGAACGCGACGACACCACCCGGGCGGACGACCTCGAACGCGCGGGAGAGGAACTCGGCCGGGTTCGGGACGTGCTCGAGAACATCCCACGCCACCAGCACGTCGGCCGAGGCCTCGCCGTGCGGGGAGGTCAGCAGCTCACCGTGATGCACCTCGATCCCGAGACGCTCTCGGGTCTGCTCGGCTCCGTCGGCGGAGAACTCGACCGCCGAGACCGAGAAGCCCTGGGCGATCGCGGCTTCAGCGAACATCCCGTACGCGCAGCCGACCTCGACGAGGTTGCCGGTCGACACGCCATGCTCGGCGAGCAGCGCGAGACGCCCCGAGATCCAGGTGCGCTGCAGCGCGGTGGCCATGCCGCCCTCGTCAGAGTCCTCACCTTCGGAGTAGACCTTCCCCTGGAAGTACTCCGGCGCGTCGTAGAGCGCCGTGCGACCCGCCTCGTTGAGCCGCGGGGAGATGAACACGAGCCCGCACGACCGACACTGCCGCGCCGCGAACGGGTCGACCGCGAACAGCTCCGCGCCCTCATCGTCGCAGCGGAAGCAGGCGACCTGCTCCAGGTGCTCGGGCGTGAAGGATCGTCCGAGCTTGTCGCTGAAGGTGCGCGCCACGGTGGCGTCCAGTCATCGTCGGGGGTCGTCCGCGTGGACGAACCCACCCGGACGCCGCCGAGCGTAGGGCGAGGGCCCGGCCTGAATGCATCACCGCCGCACGGTGGGAGTAGCGTGCTGCCGTGCCCTGCCTGCTCACGAAGGTCCTGCTGTGCCCATCCCCACCGCTGCGTTCTCCATGCGTCTCCTCGTACGGCTCGAGCACCGGCCCGGGACGTTGGGGAGGCTCTGCACCGCCATCGGCGAGGCGCGCGGCAACATCCGCTCCCTCGACGGGTTCGAGCTCAGCGGCTCCAACACCGACGAGCTCGTGGAGGAGCTGGTCGTCGACTGCGAGTCGGTCGAGCACCAGGCGATCGTGCTGCAGCGCATCCAGGACGAGGACGGCGTCACCGTCCTCGAGCACGCCGACCGCACCTTCGCCGCGCACGAGGGCGGCAAGCTCGACATCGTCTCGCGTCTGCCGCTTCGCGACGTCGACGATCTGTCGATGGCGTACACGCCCGGCGTCGCGCGCGTTTGCACCGAGATCGCCGAGAACCCGGCACGCATCCACGACCTCACGATCAAGCGCAACTGCGTCGCGGTCGTGACGGACGGCACGGCCGTCCTCGGGCTCGGCGACATCGGTCCGGGAGCGTCGCTGCCCGTCATGGAGGGCAAGGCGGCCCTCTTCAAGTCGTTCGCGGGCGTCGACGCGTTCCCGATCGCGATCGACTCCAACGACACCGACGTCATCATCGAGACCGTGCGCCTCATCGCCCCGGTGTTCGGCGGGATCAACCTCGAGGACATCGCCGCCCCGGCCTGCTTCGAGATCGAGGAGCGCCTCCAGGAGCTGCTCGACATCCCGGTCTTCCATGACGACCAGCACGGCACCGCCGTCGTCACGCTCGCTGCGCTCCGCAACGCCGTGAAGATCGTCAACAAGGACTTCGCGGACCTGCGGATCGTCATGGCGGGCGCGGGTGCGGCGGGTGTCGCCATCAGCGACATCCTGCACGCGGCCGGCTGCACGAACATCGTCGTCGCGGACCGTCAGGGTGCGATCCACAAGGGGCGCACGGGGCTCAACGTCGCCAAGCAGCGTCTCGCCGACTCGACGAACCCGGAGCAGGTCACCGGCGACCTCGGGTCGCTGCTCGACGGAGCCGACGTCTTCATCGGCGTGTCCGGGCCGAACCTGGTCACGACCGAGCAGGTCGCCAAGATGGCGAACCAGCCGATCGTGTTCGCGATGGCCAACCCGGACCCGGAGATCCTCCCCGAGGACGTCCACAACGAGGGCGCCGTCATCGCCACGGGCCGCAGCGACTACCCGAACCAGATCAACAACGTCCTCGCCTTCCCGGGGATCTTCCGCGGGGCGCTCGACGCCGGTGCGATGAAGGTCACCGAGTCGATGAAGGTCGCCGCTGCCGAGGCGATCGCCGCGTGCGTCTCCGACGAGGAGGTCGCCGCCGGACGGATCGTCCCGAAGGTCTTCGACGAGCGCGTCGCCCCGAACGTCGGGGCTGCGGTCGCTGCCGCGGCGAGGGCTGCGGGCGTCTGCCGGAGCTGACGTTCAGCTCGGGAAGGGCCACGGGTTCGGGGTGCACGTCCCGACGCCGTTCGTCTGCTGCATCATGATCGGCGCCGGGCCGTCACCCGAGCAGCCGGCATGTGACCGGCCGAGCGCATGGCCGACCTCGTGGTTGACGAGGTGGGTCCGGTAGCCGGCGATGTCCTGCCCGAACGACGCCGCGCCACGAGCCCAGCGCGAAGCGTTCAGCAGGACTCTGCTGCCGTCCCAGCATGACAGCTCACCTGCGGTGACGATCCCCGCGCGCCCGCAGTGGAGGTCGACCGTGTCCGGCGTGGCGAGCACGATCCGGATCGAGGCGGCCCGCGTGTCCGCGACCTGCTGGAAGGCGATGGTCTTCGACCACGAGCGGACTTCGTCGCCGAGCGCGGCCGCGACGGCCGTCTCCAACGACGCGATGCTGGCCGAAGCCCCGCTTGCCTCGACACCTGGCTCGACCTCGACGGTGTAGCGCCGCACCGCGGCGCCCTGGGGTCCGACGACGTCGCCGGTGCGTCCGGACACGACCCACCCCTCTGCCGATCGACCGTCCTGACCTGAGCTCGCGCTCGTGCCGCCAGACGACTCGAGGATCTCCTCGCTCGGCGAAGCGGTGACCGCCGGTCGGGTCGCGGTGGCTCGTGGCCGCGGGGCGACGGGGATGCCGGTGCCCGGCTGGGTGGCGTCGCCGATGAC
>CBDTYW010000105.1:0-11482 GCA_965364735.1 uncultured Nitriliruptoria bacterium | reverse complement strand
GCGCGCCGTCGCGCGGCGGCCGCCGCCGGATGGCTGACCGGCACCGTCCACGGTCGTGGAGAGCAGGACCCGACCGGTGGCGCACCAGCGACGCCCGTCGCCGGGGACAACGCGACTGGTCGCCTCATCTTCGCTGAGCAAGGCACGCCCCCGCTGCCCTGGAGCGCCGAGGCCGACGACGCACGCCGGCTGCCCTACCGCCGCGTCGACATCCACGCGATCGGTGGGACGGTCACCGCGCCCGGGCCGGCTGGGGACGCCGTCACGGTCCCGAACACCGAAGCCGGCCACGAGGCCACGCTGCGGCGGATCATGGTGCCGGGCGCTGACCTCGACACCCCGGCGACGCCCGTCCCCCGAGAACCCCGGCTGCCCTTCCTCGTCCGTCTCGTCGTCGGCTGGGACTCGCCGACCGCTCAGGGGCCGGCCGACGCGATCCCGACGACCGCCGAGATCACGATCGAGTGGGCGTCGCGCAACGTGACGCACCCAGCGCTGGGTGCGGGAGGCGTCACGCCCCGATCGCCGGGATCCACGTCGACGACGGAGGTCTTCACGCTCGTCGGGAGGTGGACGCATGACGCACGCGTCGGAACGACCACGTTCGGGCTCGCCCTGTCATCGAGCGGCGACCCGGACGGGCTGGCCGCGGTCGAGTCCGACATCCTCGCCGCGGGGCTCGCGCTCGCGCCAGCGCTGCTCGCAGGGATCGGCGACGTCAGCGAGAGCGGCGTCGTGCGGTCCGTCGCGCTGCTCGCCGCCGCGGGCGTGCTCGCGGCGTTCGGGAAGGACGGCCGCGTGGTGCTGCACGGCGTCGAGATCGAGCATCGCCAGGCCGCGCTCGGCGAGCTCGCACGCAGCCGAACCCGGATCCTCGTCGACTACACCGCTGAGCTCGGGTTCTCGGTGGCTGCCGCCGGCATCGGCTCCATCTCCACCGACGACGGCAAGCCCCTGAAGGTCCGCCACACCGGGGTCGGGATCGAGTACGACGACGCGGAGACCGACCCGCTCGACAAGATCGGCGTGGTGTTCACCGACGCGACGTTCGCGGTCGCGGACCCGGGACGGTGGCGTATCGCCGGGCCGATGGGCGAGCTGCTCCGCGTGGTCGGGACACGGTCCGGCGTCGGGTCGACCTGGTTCGAGGTCGACCTCGCGTTCGCGCTCGACCTCGGCGTGGTCACCGTCACGAACGCCACGATCCGGGTGACGTTCGGCGACGGCGGACCGTCCATCGAGCTGCGCGGGCTGGGCGCGAAGGTCAGCATCCCGGGAACGTTGGAGGGATCGGGGCGGGTGTCCCTCGCGGGCCAGGAGATCCGAGCCGGCCTCGAGGTCTCGATCATCCCGATGGACGTCAAGGGCGCGGGCTCGCTCGCGTTCGATCCCGCCAAGGGCTTCTTCGCGATCAGCGCCTCGCTCGTGCTTCCCGTCGGGATCCCGCTCGGCACGTCCGGGCTCGGGCTGTTCGGGTTCTCCGGACGCTTCGTCTCGAACGGCCGTCGCCAGCTCCCCGCGAACGACGACCCCGTCCAGCGGGAGATCGACTGGTACCGGGCCCCGGACGAGACCAAGTTCACCGCTGAGCCAGGGCAATGGGCGCTCGGCCTCGGAGCCATCGTCGGGACGTTGCCGGACGGCGGCTTCACGTTCAACGCGAACGGTTCCTTCGTCGTCGGCTTCCCCGACCCGCTCGTCGTCTTCGGCATCGACGCCAAGCTGCTGACCAAGCCGGAGGCGACCCCGACCGAGCGCGGCGCGCCGCCCGCCGGCGGCCTGTCGATTCTCGGTCTGGTCGCGATCGACCCGAGCGCCGTGGCGATCGCGGTTCGGGCGGAGTACGAGCTGCCGAAGGTCCTCGAGCTGAAGATGCCGTTGTCGGGGTACTTCCCCCTCTCGGGCAACCCGGCCAGCTGGTACCTCCGCATCGGCTCGGACGGGCACAACGGTCGCCACGGCGACCCGGTGACGCTGACGTTCCTCCCCGGCATCCTCGACCTGCGGTCGTGGGCGTACCTGATGGTCGAGGAGCGAGAGCTGCACGCCCTCGGCGGGGACGACCGGTTCAGCTTCGACGGGTTCTCGATCGGCTTCGGGACGGGAGCCGAGATCAGGTGGTCGGCCGGCCCGATCAAGCTCGAGGCGAGCATCAAGCTCCTGGTCGGTCTCGGCACCGACCCGTTCCTGCTGAAGGGTGGGCTCTTCATCCGCGGGGAGCTGTCGCTCGTCGTGATCTCGATCAGCGTGACGGGTGAGATCATCCTGACCCTGTGGGAGGACGCCGGAGACCTGAAGGCCAACCTGCAGGGCAAGTTCTGCGGCAAGGTCAGCTTCTTCTTCTTCTCGATCAAGGGCTGCGTCGGCATCGAGATCGGCGACTCGCTCACGCCGACCGCCCCTCCACCGCCGTCTCCCGTCGGCTCGGTCGTCACGACCGATCGACGTGGGTTCACCACCGGCGATCTCACAGCCGGCGGGCCAAGCCCGACCGTCTGGCCCGACGCGGTCCCGGTCATCGGGTTCACGCACAACGTCGGCGTCGCTCTCGACGCGCCAACGAGCGCGTTCCTTCCCGGGCCTGCCGCCGCCGGGCCACGGTGGTCCGGCACCACTGAGATGAAGTACGCGTTCCGGATCACGGCCGTCTCTCTCGTTCCCCGATCGGGACCCGCCCTCCACACGCCGGGGGACCCCGTGCTGGACTCGGCCTGGTGGCTCCCGACCCACCGGCCGGGCGTGCTGTCCGACGGCGACGTCGCGCCCTCCGAGAGCGAAGGCCGACACCTCGCGTTGATGAGCTGGGACCCCGCGCCCTGGTCGCGGGCGCTCGGCGACCGCGGTGACACCATCCCCGGCGATCCGGCCGTGTCGGTGGGCCGGCTGTGTGACCCACCGCTGGTCCCGGCGCGCACCTGTGTGCGGGGCGGGGACGGGTCGCGCGTCGACCTCGACCGCATCGACCTGCCGCACCGTGGCGCATCGACACCTCCCGTCACCTCACGGTTCACCGCGCGCCTCGCCGAACGCGCATTCGGCAAGTCGCTGTCCACGTGGCTCCCGGTCATCACGACCTCGGGCATGGAGCTCGTCCCCGGACGCGCCTTCACGACCGGCGTCGCGCGGTGGGAGCTCTCCCAGCTGCACCGCGAAGGCGCGAGGCTCCTCACGTTCGGTGCCGACGTGCGTCTCGTCGGTGCGATCCGGGAGCCGGAGATCGTGCTCTTCGCCTGCCACGACCGACGTGATTCCTCCCCCACCCGCGGACTGCCGGACCCCAACGCTTCCGGCTGGGAGTGCCTCGACCTACGCGACGTGAAGGACAACGAGGCGCGCCCCGGGTTCACGCGCGGGCGGTTCAGCCTGAAGCCCGCTGCAGGCGAGCTCCGTCGCGTCGCGCAACGGATCACGTTCCCCGACGCCGGCGTGCAGATCCTCCTCGACCCGCCGGCAGCGGTCGTGCGCATCGGGGTGTTCACGTTCTCCCCAGCCAAGATCACGCTCCAGGCCTTCAGCGCCGCCGGCGACATCGTCGACGAAGCCGTCATCGTCGACGCCGCCGAGGGCGTCCGCCACGAGATCGAGCTGAAGGCATCCGACGGGGCACGGATCGCGCGCGTCGAGGTCCGGGGCGGGGCATCGGAAGCGGCGATCTCCGATGTCTGTGTCCGCGACCAGCAGCCGGCTCACGACGATGATGACCACGATCGCGTCGGCATCGTCGGACGCTTCCCGCTCGTGACCTCCGTGGCGCCGAACGGCCGACGAGTCGCGTGGGAACCAACCGTCGAGCAGTCGATCCAGACCTCCGGCGGAACGTGCATGCGGGTCCGGTACCGGCCGCCCGACGAGATCACTGGCGATGTCGCCGAGCTCCGGGTCCACCCGTGGGCTCGTGGTCCGGTCGGCGTCGTGGAGATCTGTGGCGTCACGGCGAGCGCGGGGACCCTCCTCGACGACGACGGCGCACACCGCGACCACCTCACCGACGAGATCACCCGACGCGCCGACGAAGAGCTCGCCTTCCGCGAGCACCTGCTTCGTCCCGGCACCGTGTACGACCTCAGCGTGACCTGGGAGTGGCAGGGCTGGGTCCGCTCCGACGACACGCCCGAGCCGACCACGCCCCCGGCCGACGGCGACTGGCAGACCGGCGGCACCGAGGTCCGCACGTTCGCGACCGCAGCATCTGTCCCGCCAGATCTCGACGAGCCCGTGGACTTCGTCGACGAGTCGAGGTTCGACCCCCGAGGGCTGCAGCGCTACCTGCTCGGCTTCGACCCCGACGGCCCGGACGCCGCGCCCCACCTCCTCGACTCCCCGCTGCTCGTCCACCTCGCCATCGACCACGCCGAGGCGCTCTGCGATCGTTACGCGCTCGACCTGGTGCTCGAGGTGCGACGCACCGACCCCCCGCCGGGGGCGACGGCAAGCGGGCCGTTGCTGCCCCTGACGGTCCTGCTCGGCCACCGACCGTTGATGGACGGGATGCGTCCCCCCGCCGAGCGACGGATCGTCGAGAAGCTCCGCGACCTGCCGTGCCTCGACGAGCCCGCCGTCGGTGGGACCACGATCACCGTCGACGCGCCGCTCGAACCGCAGGCTGAGTACGACCTCGTCCTGCTGACTCGACCACAGGGCGCGGCAGCTGACGACCGGTCGGACGACGTCGTCATCGATCGCGCGCACTTCCGCACCTCGCGTCACCGCGACGCCGCCGAGCTCGTCGGCTCGCTCGGCTTCTCCACGACCGACGCGAACCCGATCCTCGCGGGCGACGCGATCGTCGAGACCGACCTCCCCGCTCCCGCGCCGGCACCCGAGCGCGACGACGGAGCCTTCGCACAGCGGCTCTCCGCCCTCGGGATGGATCCCTGGCCGCTCGCGCCGCACGGCAGGACCACGGTTCTGTGGCGTCGGGACGGCAGCCGCTGGGTGCTGGTCGGGCTCCTGCTCGAAGCCGACGAGCCGTTGCTGCGCCCGTCGCCGCGCGAGGTCCGCATCGCGCGGGTCCAGATCGGTCCGCTCATCCTGAAGCCCCTCGTCGCCAACGCCGCAGGGACCCGGGTGATCCTCGCACCGCCCGCCGCCACCGAGCTGGCGGCCGAGACGACGATGGAGATCCGGATCCGCACGGTCGACCTGGAGCCCGACGGATCCGACGTCACCGCGCAGGTCGTGGCTCGTCGGCGAACCCTCGCGATACCCCGCAGCGTGCAGCAGGAGGTGGGCGCATGATCGTGCACGCCCCGTCGTGGGCCATCGCCGGACAAGCGATCGAGGGCCGTGCTGACGAGCCCCACCTCGCCAAGGGCGTGCACCTGCGCGTCGCCTCCCACCCTGCGCTCGGGCTGCCCGTCATCCCGCTGCGCATCCGCCGGATCGACCTCGGGCCGTCGGGCAAGCACGCGCCGACCCGTTCCGACGTGGTCTGGCGCGACGCGGACGGAACGCAGCTGCCTGCCAGCTTCACGCTCGGCGAAGGCGCGAGCGCCACGGCGCATTTCCCTCCCGGGACCACCTGCTGCTGGGCTGAGGTGACGGCGCGTCCGGTGAGGCCGCGCCCACCACGGTTCCGACCTCCCTTCAGGCGCGGCGGCGTCGTGTTCGGCGGGACCGTCGGTCGGATCCCCGGCGTCCCCGGGCGTCGTCCGCCGGTCGTCTCGCCCGCAACCACCACCATCAGCGACGCGATCGGGGCGACGGGCAACTTCGCTCCGATCGCCGGAGCACGCGCCGGTGGTGCCCGCATCAACATCGGGGATCTGGCTGGCATCGTGGACCGGCCGCGGACGGACGAGGTCACCGTCGACGTCGACCTGACGCGGATCGCCGCCCGTGACCTCGTCCCGGGGCTGCGCATCGACCCACAGGTGCTCGCCGAGCTCTTCCGCCCACGGGGCACGAGCGTGCAGGCGCGGGTCGCGACCGAGCACGGCGACGCCACCATCGCCACCGCGACCTCGGCCCCCTTCCAGGTGTGGGCATCGCACGTGCACCGCGTGCTCGTCACGGGGCCGCTCGTCGTCACGGGAATCCGCTGGATCGACGCCACGTCGGTCGACGACGCCGAGATCTGGGAGGACCTCGATCTGCCGACGCCGGGCGGGCCGCGCTACCACGGCTTCACCGACGCCGAGGATCGTGCGCGGTCGCGCGTCGAGCGTGGAGCTGCGCGGCGCGTGCCGTTGTGGGACGCGCTGGATGCTCCCGCGCCAACCGCAGCGTCTCTTCAGGATCCCGGGGACGTCGTGCAGCGCACCCTCGAGCTGTCCGACGACGGCGGGCGCACGCACTGCCTGGACCGCCTCGTGACCGACCTCGCCGTGCCGCAGGCAGCGCAGGTCGTGGAGGAACCGATCCTCGACGAGCGCAACGGCAGCACCCTCGGAACGTCGACCCGTTCCTGCCTCGACACCTGGTTCAGCGGGACCATCGACCCGGACCTCGCACGCCACTCCGGCTCCATGGACGTCGATCCCGAACCGCTCGGGGAGCCGGGACACGTCGTCGCCTATGTCGTCGAGGGGGCGTGGCTGCCCGACCCCGACCTCATGCAGGAGACCGGGCTCTCCGCGGCGCTCCCACCGGGTCTGCTCGTGTCCGCGAGCCACGTGCTGGAGCGCGACGTCCCCGGGCCCCAGGACGACAGCATCGGGGATCGGCTCCCGCGGCTCAAGAAGCTCGCCTCGGTGCTCGACGGCGACTACCTCGTCGGACGCATCGTGCTCTGCGCGACCCGTCGCATGCCGTTCGACCCACCGCCGACGCCGGGTCTCGGTCCCGCAGAGGACGGCCGGTCGACCCCGCGCACGCCGCCGACGTCTGACTGGGTCGCGACCGCGGTCGTCCCGGACGCACGCCGCGAGGTGTCGTTGCCCCTCGCCGGTCTTGCTGCCGGACACACGCTCGCCGCGTCGGCGACCGACGCGGGTGGACGCCGGACACTGCACCGACGCTCGACCGATGGACACCAGCTGCCGCTGACCGCCGCGACACCGCCGCGCGCGATTGCCCCACACCTCGGGGTCCTGCATGATCGAGCAGCCGGACGCCAGAGCACCACCTATCGCGTCGCCCAGGCCGACTGGTTCGGCCGCTGGAGCGGCTGGCGCGACGCTGCGGTCGGCGCGGGGCTGTCGCCTCAGCCCCCTCGGGCAGCCGTCCGCGCGACGTACCGACAACCCGCCGGTGCGGAGCTGCCACAGCCACCGCCCGGCGGACCCGTCCGCGGGATGCTGCGCGTCGAGGTCGACCTGCCCCGTCCGGACGCGATGGCTCCGGGCAGCCACCCGCTGGCCGGAGCGGACGTCGAGGTGGTCGAAGTCGCCGGCACCCGCGTCCTCACCGCAACCGCTCCGGCGCTCGGTGGCGGCCCGCTCCCCCCGGCGCTCGTGCTCGCGATCCCGGGTCCTGCGATCGCGGCCACACGATCCACGACCGTGACCCTGCGTGCCCGTTGGCACGACGACGCGGGCAACGTCGGCGAGTTCGGCGAACCAGCTCAGCTGGTGCTGCACGACCCTCGTCCGCCACAGGCCGTCGTGCTGCCACCGACGCTCGACTACACCTCCCGGCCCGACGCGACGCAGCGCTCACGAGCACGGCTGCAGTGGACGGCGAGCGCAGGACAACGCCGCTTCCGCGTGTTCGCCAGCGACGAGACCTCGGTGCGAGCCGGCCTCGAGGACGTCGCATCCGGCGGGGGCGCTGACGGCGTGGCTGCGACCACGGTGCTCACGGCTCTGGACGCCGCGGCAGATCCGGCAGCGCGAGGCGCGGTGCTCGTGGCGAACCGGGCGACGCTGCGACGTGACTGGTTCACCCAGGCGACGGCCGAGCCGCTGGATGCACCGCCGAGCGGACCGATCACGTTCGAGCATGCTGTCTCCGGGGCGCTCCGGGTCCTGGCGCTCTACCGGGTCGTCGCAGTCTCCGAGTCGAACGTCGAGTCCGACTTCGCGGGCTCGCCGCTGGTCCCCTTCGGGGTCCCGAACACGACACCACCGACCACGCCCTCGATCCGCACGATGCCGCTGGTGGACGCCGCCAGCCCGTCCGGCTTCGCCGTCGAGGTGCTCGTCGACGTACGACAGGGCGTCACGCCCGCCGCACGTTGGCGGCTGCGCCGCTCTCGCACGCTGGCCGACACCCACCTGATGCCGATCGCGGCGACCGGGACCGTGTCTGCCCCGACCGAGAACGGGACACAGGGCTTCACCGTCATCGACCGCGGCGGCAGCGAGCTCGACCCGTCGGCGCGGATCACGCCGTGGTCGACCTGGACGCACCGGGTCGAGGTCCAGGGGCCCGCGCTCCCCGGTGGCGGACCCGAGCCGGAATGGTCGTCGGCGAGCCCGCCGGTCAGCTGCACCGTCATCCCCCCGGCCGGCCCGGCCCCGGCCACGCAGGTCCTCGCGGTCCGCGACGGTGGGGGCGTCAGGATCGAGGTCAGCCACCCCGAGCCCCTGGCCGGCGGAGCACTCGGCTCCTACGTCGTCGACGTCTACCGCCGCACCACCTCCTCGATGGTCCACGTCGGCACGAAGCTCGGCGACGATCCGGCACGCGGCCACGATCCGGCGAACCCGTTCGTCGTCATCGACGACGACGCTCCGTCCGGAACCGCGTGGGTCGCGATCGTCACCGACCCCGTGGGACGCTCCTCCTCAGCCTCGCCGGAAGGGGTGCTCGCGTGAGCGCGCTCGAACCGCCCCCGGGATCGCTGGGGCTCACCGCTCCGGTCCTCGGCCCGTGGCTGCAGACCGACGTGACCCTGCCCGCACCCGACGACGACCTCGGCGTTCCCGTCAGCCTCGGCGGCAACGTCTGGCTGCCTCCCACCGTCGGGACGCTGGGCTTCGGGGTCGCCACGGCCACCCGTCCAGCATGGCTGCGCGACCTGCGTGGCCCGGACGGCAGCCCAGCGTTCGCCACCGGGCGGACGGTCGCGGTGTTCCGGTTGATGCCCGAGGCCGCGGTGCGCCTCCACGCGCTGTGCTCGGTGCTCGGCTCACCGGACGGCGTCACCGCTCCGGCAGACACGCCGACGCGGCCACGCGTCCAGACGTTCGCGCTGGAGCTGCCTGCGGCGTTGACCGGCGCCAGCCTTCTGGCAGCGGTCGATCCCGTCGCCGCGGACCTCGAGGAGCTCGGGCTCGCCGCCGACGCGACCGGCACGCTGTCCAACGGCGACGCGCCGATGACCGACCTGATGCGCCCCGGCCTGACGCTCGGCGCCCGCGACGTCATGCTCCGGGTACCAGCCGGCACCTCGCGCCTGTTCGCGTTCGACCAGCGCGGTGACGTCCTCGACGTCGGCGCGGTCGCCGCTTGGTGGGCCGCGCTCGCGACGACGTTCACGAACCTGTGGGCCGAGGGGATCACGGGCGCCGAGGAGCGGACGGTCGGGGTCGCCCCGCATCTCGGCGTCCGCCTCGTCGGACCTCATGGGGCACGCCCGCACGAGAAGGTCATCGACCGGCTCGCGGTTGCGAACCTCATGGGCACGACGACCGTGCGGGCTCGCGGTGCCGATGCTGCCGCCGCCACGATCGCGCTGACGGGCGGATCCGAGAACGACGCTCCGGTTCCGCGCGTCGCGGTCCTCCCGCACGGCACGGCCGGCGACAGCGTCGCGCTCTGGGCGTCGGGCGCAGTGTCGGGGCTGACGCGCGACCACGTCCGGGTCCTGCTGGTCGACGTCGAACGACACCTCACCGGACAAGGCCGCGCCACCGACGAGACCGCCGCAGGAGCCGTGCGACGTGCAGCCGATCAGGCCAGGGTGTCGACCCGGGTGTCGGTCGCCAGGACGGGAACGACCCCATCGGGCGGCGACGTGCTGCGTACGACCGCCGACGTGGCGGCTGCGGGCTTCGCCGCGGTGCTCGCACTCGGGAATGCGGTCGCCGTCGCCCCGATGGCCGACCGCGACGCCGGCCCGATCACCGCACCGGTGCTCCCGGACGTCGCGCTGCCGGACACGCTGCCGGTGCCCGTTGTCAGCGCGCTCGTCGGTGGCGGGAACGTCGTCACGGGCCTCGCCGTCGACCAGACGGTGCTCGTCGAGCTCTCGCTCGACGCGGCTCTTGCCGGCGCGTGGGTACGCGTGTGGCCGCAGGTCCTCGACGACGGATCGATCACGACCGGCGAGAGCTTCGGCGTCGCCGCGCGTCGCCGGTTCGGCAACGGTGGCGGCGGGCTCGTCCGCGCCGACGGCGGGGTGAGCATCACGGTGGCCCTGCCCGACGGGGCCGTCACGACGACCGCTCGACCGGGTCTGCAGCTGCTGCTCGCGACCGCGCAGGGCTTCCGCCAGTACGCGGACGTCCGGTACGCGCGGCCGACGCCGGTCGGTGGCACGCCGCTCGACCTGGCGGCTGCGACCGGGGAGCTCGTGGTCTGCGAGGCCGGTCTGGCACTGCCGACGCTGACGGCCGACGTCGTCCCGTCGGGCGCCTCGGTGATCGCACGGGAGGCCGCGGGCCCAGCCCTGATCGACGTCGACTCGATCCCCGCCGCGAACCTCTCGAGCACGTCGCTCGCGCGCACGCTCACGGCCGGGTCACGTCTGCGGCTCACCGAGCCGGCTTTTCGACGCGCGCGCGTCGGCGCGACGACGGCGGTCCTCGCCGCGACGGGCGCGACGGTCGATCGCGTGGAGCGCGACGGGCTCCTCCGGGTCGTGCAGGCCGGCGCTCCCCTGCCCACGATGGAGCGGCTGGACACCGCCGCGGTGTTCCTCGATCCCGCCGACACCACGACCGCGGCGGCCGCGGTCGCCGGACTGCCGCCGCGCCGAGATCGCCACGAGATCCTGCCCCATCAGGCCGGACACATCGGAGTCCCCGCGACGTACGAGTTCCACGGCGCCGGGATCGCCGTCGACGGACCGGCCGCGGTGGCGTTCGCCGAGTACCTCCGCGAGCGCACCGCCGGCACGACACCCGAGCTCGCGATCGCAGCCGTCGATGCCCTGGGTTCCCCCGACGAGCCGACGACGCCCGGCCCATGGACCGCGCTGCTGCGCACGATCGGCGCCGGCGTCGAGGTGGAGCTCGGCGTCCCTCAGCTCGCCGCGGCCGCCGGGGTGAGCGGCTACCCGTTCGGCGACACCCTCGCGACGATCCGCCAGTGGTTCTCGGATCAGGGCCTGCCGCTGCCCGCCTCCGTCACGGATCCCGCGGGGCGCGTCGTCCGGGCGCTCGACCGTCGGATGCTGGCAGGCGCGCATGGCCTCCGCGAGGGCGCCACGGCCATGCACGCGGCCTTCGCGCGAGCCGAGCACCTGGTGACGATCGTGACCCCGGCGCTGGGGCTGCTCGGGTTCGGGGCCACCGACGACACGATCGACGTCGTCGGTCGGCTCGTGCAGCGCCTCACCGAGCGCACCGATCTGCACGTCGTCGTCTGTCTGCCGGCACGGCTCGACCCGGAGATCCCCGCCGGCCTGCAACGCGTGCGCGACGCCGCGACGCGC
>CBDTYW010000104.1:0-11679 GCA_965364735.1 uncultured Nitriliruptoria bacterium | reverse complement strand
GCTCTTCCGATCTCCTGGCAGATGCCGGCGGGTCGTCGCGCTCGCCGGGCCGCGACCTTGCGTGGAAGGTCGGTGCCGACGGCCGGAGCGCGGGGCTCCGGACGGGTGATGGAGCGGACGGCCGCACCAACCGAGGATCCGGCTCGAGCAGGTGCGGAGCCGCGTCGCGCACCAGCGCGGCCCAGTGCTCGGGCACCCCGCCGGACGGCGGGCCGACCGACGTGGTCCGACGCGTGGCGAAGGACTCGAGTCGCCGTGCGAGCGCAGCGGCGATCCACCGGAACAGGCGGTCCAGGGCCGTCCCGACGTCCATCAGGACTGCTCCATGTACTCGTATTCGACCTCGATCTCCGCGATGGCGACCTGGCGCTCCATCGCGTCCAGCGGAGCAGCACGCCAACGTGACGGCCAGGCCTCGAAGAGGTTGTAGCGAGCCTGCTCGGTCACGCCGTCCGGCTGCAGGTAGATCAACGACAGCGGTCGGCGCTCGACGACCCCACGCAGCGAATCCTTCATCCAGTCCCACAGGGCCCGGTGGGCGGTGAGCCCGTAGCGCAGGATCACCGGGTCGTAGTCGACGTTGCCGACGAGCTTGTGCACGCGCTGGCCCTCGCCGCCGGAGCGGTAGGGGATGGTCTCCACGCGCGCCCCGATGCCAGTGCATTCGGTGAACAACCCGGCTTCGATGCCCTGGATCTCGAGCTTGAAGTGGTAGGCCCGGAAGGGCTCCATGTACATGGCGCTCATGCGCGTCCTCCTTCGGACGTCGTGCCGGACTGGTGCTGGCTCATCTTGAACACCACGAACTCCGCGGGCTTGAGCGGGGCGATCCCGACGAGCGTCACGACCTGACCAGCGTCACGGACGTCCGGCGGGTTGGTCTCCGCGTTGCACTGCACGAAGAAGGCCTCCTCCCGCGTGGTGCCCTGGAGCGCTCCCGTGCGCCACAGGCGGGTGAGGAACGCGGTGATGTCACGCTCGACGGACTTCCAGAGGCTCTCCCCGTTGGGCTCGAAGACGATCCAGCGCGTGGACCGGATGATCGACTCCTCGACCATCGAGAACAGCCGGCGCACGTTGATGTACTTCCACTCCGAGCTCGACTCGGCAACGGTCCGCACGCCCCAGACGAGCGTCCCCTGCCCCGGGAAGAACCGGATGCAGTTCACGCCGGCGGGGTTGAGCTCCTCCTGCTCCGACGCGGTGATGCGTCGCGTCAGGTTGACGACGCCCCGAAGCGACACGTTGCCCGGCGCCTTGTGCACTCCGCGGAGCGAATCGGTCATGGCCCACACCCCGGCGACGTGCCCGGACGGCGGGCAGCTGACGATGCCCGCGTCGGGGTCGAGCGGGTCGGCGACCTGGACCCACGGGACGTAGAACGCACCGAAGCCGGACTCGGAGAGCCGCGGCCGGAAGCCGGTCGCGGGAGCGGCGGTGGGCGGTGGCGGCTCGGCGTCACCGTCCTCTGCGCCAGCGCTCGAGCTCGCAGCGGAGCGTGCTCTCCCCGTCGGTGCTGCGGTCCCGACCTCGGTCAGCGAGACGATGCTGGGGAACTCCTCGGGGCCGTCGAGGATCGCGACGCGGTCCTTGCGTTGCTCGCAGTGGGTCAGGAGCCGGTCGTGCGACACGGGGTCCGACCAGCCAGGCGCTGCCACGATCGCGACCTCGTCGATGAGCTCGAGCGCGTCGACGCCTTCCAGAGAACCGGGAACTCCTGGCACCGGGCCCGTGACCCGACCGACGTTGACGACGTAGCAACGTCGGCCACCGTTCGCGAAGAACCCGGCGACCGCGTGGGTGAGCGGCGTGGACGGTCCGACCGGCCTGCCCTGGTCGTCGTCGACGAACTCGCGGCGGAACTCCGACCAGTTCTGGATCGCCTTCGGTTCGTTGACGTGCTGGTCGGCGCGGGGCGCCGAGCCCACGAAGCCGGCCGTGCTGGTGCCGACCGCATCAATCGGTCGGGCCCCGCTCGAGACCTCCTCGACGTAGACGCCGGGTGTTCGGTAGCTGGTCGCCATGTGACGACTCCTTCGCGCTCGGGTTCTGATCAGGGATGGGGGGTGTGTCGGACGTGCAGCGGCTCCTGCACGATCGGGCCGACCTCGTGGAGGTCGCTGATGATCGCGGTCGCCGCGATGCGGATCGCCGGGCGTGGGGCTCGCCCCATGGCCAGCCACCACGACGGGTCGATCGGATCGTTGACCAACAGCACATCCGGGAGGCGCTCCAGCGCCCGCCAGCAGTCGTGCAGCAGGTCGGCGCCCGCGATGCCGGCGTCGACGACCACGACGATCTGGAGATCGACCGGACGTTCCACCCGGTCCCTGCCGCTCAGGAGCTGCCGGGGTGTCGCGCCCTGCAGCAGGACGTGAACCGTCGCGCGAGGGACGGCGTCGTCCTCCGCGAGGAACCCGTCGATCGCGACGATCGCGCGCTCGCCCACCGCCGCCGCGAGGGCGTCGGCGACATGCGAGACGGTCGTGGCGAACGCGGTGGTCACGGTGGCGTCCCCTCACCGACCGGGACCACAGGGGCGTGCGCCATCGCTGCCGCGACACCGAGCGCGACGGTGTTCGTCGCGACGCGGTCGGCGACCACCGCTCCTACCTGTCCGGTCATCATGACCATGCTCCCTCGTGTGATCTTGACACACGACAGAGACGTGAACAGGCCTGCGGATACACACCCTCACCAAGATCCGCCGAACGGTCGGATCCTGCCGTCCGAGTGGCCGACAGGCGCGCGTTCACGTCAGGACGGGGATCCGTCCGCGCATGGACGCCGTGATCTCGTCGCATGCCTCGACGAGACGGCGCGCGTACTCCGGCACCTCCGAGGCCATGATCTCGCCGCGGAACCCGATCAGGAACAGCGACAGCACGACGTTGCCGCGGGAGTCGAAGACGGGCGCTCCGATGTGGTTGATCCGGTACGAACGCGACTCCGCGAGCTCCACCAGCGCGTACTCCTCGCCCGGGGCAGTCGGCTTGCGCAGCGGGTTCTCCTCGCGCAGTGACTCCACGAGACGTTGCTGCTCGTCACCGCCGAGACCGACCGAGAACCGCCGCTCGCGGACGGTCTCCAGCGCGCTGCGATAGCGCTCGCGCTCGGCCTCCTCGGCGTCCGGCCCGAGGGTGTCGAGCCAGCGCTCGATGCGCTCCTCGCCGGCCCACGCGATGAACGCGGTGCCCAGAGGCGGCACCAGGGGAAGCCGGAGACCCGGGCGGATGCTGATGCCGAGCGGACGCCGGTGTCCTGCTGATGCCAGGATGACGATCTCGTCGCCGATCGCCTGGGATGCGACGACCTCGAGGCCCACCTGCTTCGCGAGCTTGCGCATCGGCTCCTGCGCGAGGGTCGCGGCGGGGTAGGTGGCCGTGGCGGCGTTGCCGACCGCGATCAGGGCCGGCCCGAGGCTGTACGTCTTCGTGTCGACGTCGCGCACGAGGTAGCCCGTGTCGGCGAGGGTGGCCAGCAGCGCGTGTGCTGTGGCCTTGTTCAGGTCGAGGTCGCGGGCGAGCTCCGACAGCGTGTACCGATCGTCCGGGTGCGCTGCCAGATGGTTGAGGACGGCGACGGTGCGGTCGACGGCGGGGGTACGGCGGGCCACCTTGGTCCATTCGGGGTTCGGACAACATGAGCTCGGGTTCGCTGGAGCGAACGCGATGCAGCATATGTCGAACAGCACCAGAGCGTCAGCCAAGCGTCCGGTAGACGTAGGTGTGGTGCTCGTGCATGCCCATCGCGCGGTACATCGCGAGCGCACGGAAGTTATCCGGCGCGACCTGCAGGTACAGCGACGGTGTCTCGGCCGCGAGCGCCCAGCGCGTCAGCGCGCCCATCACGAGCCGTCCGATCCCCTGCCGCCGATGGTCGCCGTGCACCTCCACCGCCGTCACTCCCGACCAGCCCCGCGCGGCCGCGACCCGGCCGATCCCGATGAGCGCCCCGTCCCGGTGCACGGAGGCGAAGGCCTGCCGTTCCGAGCCCAGCATGAGCGTCCGCGCCACCGGCGGCGGGGAGCCCGCTCCCCGATACCGGTAGGTCGCGAGCCACTCGTCCGACGGCGCGTCGGCGATGGTGACCTCCGGTCCCCGCGGCGCAGGTGCGTCCAGCAGCGCAGCGAGCTGCGACGTGTGCGTCGTCATGACGATCCCGCCATGCGCCGTTGTCCAGCCCCGCTCCTCGAGCGCTGCGTCGACCGCCGCCCCATCGGGCAGCGGGATCGCCACCATGGGGGTCAGGCCGCGCTCGCGATGGAACGCGATCACCTCCTCGAGGGTGCGCAGCGCCTCGTCCGGATCCAGGACGAGCGCGCTGTTCCCGCGGCCCGTGAACCCCTCCGACGCGCGGAGCAGCCAGCCGCCGCGCTCGACGTGCTCCTTCGCGACCCATCCGAGCGCGGCGATCCGCTCGAGCTCGTGGACGCCGATGGTCACGTGTTCCGGCTGGGTGATGAGCTTGTGCGCCACGAGCGTGGACTCGTCGACCTCGGTGAGGCGCCCGTCCCGACGTTCGATCGTCAACACTCCAGCGTGGTGGCTCACGAGCCGGCCGACGGCGTCGGAGAACGTGCCGTCACCGTTGTCGCGGCGCGTGGTGATGCGCCCGCCGGCATGGGCAGGGGTGACGTCGCGTCGGTAGCGGACCACAGTGGACCTCGGGGTCTTCTCAGAGCCGGCGCAGCTCGATGCGCACGCCCGGCTCGGTGATGATGACGGTGGTGACCTCGACGTCGACGCGGCCCTCGACCATCCCGTCGAAGGCGTTGGCGAGCAGGAAGAAGTCCTCTCTGTCGACGCAGCCCATCGCGGTCGTGGCGAGATCGCCGGTGACGCGCAGCAGATCGCCGCTGATCCGGTACGTCGCGGAGGAGGTGTTGCAGCCGAGATCGAGCCGCAGCGTGCCGTCGGTGTCGAACGTCGCGATGACGCCGTCCGGCGCCGGTGCGTCCACGTCGCCGAGCTGCACCTCGATGACGCGCCACGAGGCCCCGACGAGCGCGAGGCCGCGAGAGCCTGCTGCGGGATCGTCCATGACGCCGCCCGCGCTGCACCCGGCCAGCGCCAGCGCTGCAAGCACCGATGCCATGCGTCCGGTCCAGGTCATGTCGGGTCCCCTCGTCGAGCCTCGAAGGTACGTGCCACGTCGGCGCCGCCGCCGACATGACCGGCGACGAACGGCCAGCCCCGCTTGGCAGACGTAACACTGTTACGTCATACTCACTCCACGCTGCGTACCACTGTTACGCGCTATCGACTTCACGAACGGAACCCCGATGACCACCACCACCGACACCGCCGCTGAGCTGTCCACCTGGGAGACCATGATGGTCGCCTACGGATCCGCCCACCAGAACCGCACCAACGTCATCATGCACATCATCGGCGTCCCGGTGATCGTGCTCGGCGTCATGGCGATGACCGCGACCTTCAACGCCGCGATCCTCGTCGCCCTCCTCGGAGCCGCCCTCTACATGCGCCTCGACCTCCAGCTGGGGGCATTCGCCGCCGCAGCCCTGGTGCTCCTCGCCGTCGGCGGCCAGGCCATGGCCGCAACGATGGGCACGTCGACCGCCGCCATCACCGGTGCTGCGATGTTCGTCGGCGGCTTCATCTTCCAGTTCGTCGGCCACGCGATCGAGGGCCGCAAGCCGGCGCTCATGAACGGCAACCCGGTGACCGCGATGCTCACCGCTCCCCTCTTCGTCGTCGCGGAGCTCGTCTTCTTCGCGGGTGGACGTCACGACCTCGAGGTGATCGTCACCCGTGAGATCGCGAAGCTCGAGGTCCTGCCGGTCGCCGCGTGACCCAGACCCCAGCCGAGATCGCCAGGCAGGAGCAGCGCGAGCAGCTCCTTGCCGAGGCGATCTCGCTGTTCGCGGAGGTCGGCGAGCAGGCGTTCTCGATCCGCAAGCTGGCCGCTCGGATCGACCGAGCGCAGACCGTCGTCTACCGGCACTTCGCCAGCAAGGACGACGTCCTCGGCGAGGTCGTCGAGCACGGCTTCGCCCGCCTTTACGCGACACTGCCCGAGCTCAGCGACGACCCTCGCGAGCAGCTGCTCGCGATCGGGCGGCACTACCTCGAGTTCGGCTTGGCCAACGGCGACCTCTACCAGCTGATGTTCGACACACGTCCGCGGTTCCTGTTCGCCGTCGGTGACGACGAACGGAAGCTTCGCCGCATCCAGCTCCTCGACGTCGCCGCCAGCGCGCTGGCCGACCTCGGGATCTCGCTGGCCGCGGAGCCCGCAGCCCTCGCCGACGCGCTCTGGGCGCAGATCCACGGCCTCCTCGCGCTGCACCACGCACACCCCGAGTTCACCGCCGAGCGCGCCCGCGAGGCCTACGCCGCGCTCACCCAGCTGCTGGACCTGATCGACTGACGCGACCAAGGCCACCCAGTACCTCCCACCCACCCACTTCGGCGAGCGACGGATGTTCCTGCGTCACGCGTGGTTTGGCATCGCTCGTCGCGTTCAGGTGAGGATGCGTCGGATCTCGGCGGCGACGAGCGCCCCGACGGCGCGGTGGCCGTCGTCGTCCGGGTGGATCCCGTCGCCGAGCAGCTCCGGGCCCATGAGCGTCATCCCGTCAAGCAGATGCAGACCGGCGTCGCCGCCGTCCTGACGGGTGCGGACGACGTCGTGCATCGCTCCGCGCAGGTCCGCGAGCGTCGCGCCGAGGCGGTTCGGCGTGGACTCGGCGTCCGGTCGCACGACCGGCGACACGACGAGGATCGGGACGTCCGGATGGTCCTGACGGAGCACGTCGAGGAAGGCTTCGGTGTTGGCCGCCATCTGCGCCACCGAGTGGGGCGTGCGCGTCCAGCAGTTCGTGCCATGGCAGACGGTGAGGATCTCCGCGCCGAGCTTGCCGATCTGCTCGGCCATGGGCAGCTCGCCGCGCGCGGCTCCGGCGAAGGACAGGTTCGTGTGGTCGACGCCTGCGAGGCGCCCCGCGATCGCCGGCCACGAGAGCGCCGGCTGCGTCGCGATCCAACCTTCGGCGACCGAGTCGCCGTAGACGACCCACCGCGGCTGTCTCGGCGCCGGTGACACCGTGCCTCCGCGCGGCCGGAGGATCTTGACCGTCGGCTTCATGCCCTCGGGCAGGAAGATGATCGTGCGGGCATCGGCGCCACCGAGCGGGACGAGCACCGTCGGATGCACCGACATCCCGGCCGAGACGACCGCGGGCACGCGGCCGACCTCGACGCCGCCGTCGACGCCGCCGGCAACCCCGTCGAGCGGGACGGCCCAGGAGATGAAGTCCGTGCCGGCGCCTGGTCCGCGGTAGCCGAGCTGGTCCGTCTCGGCGGTGTAGGTGATCTCCAGATGCGTGGCATCACCGACGACCTCGAGCCGCACCCCGACGGGCAGGCAGGAGACCCTCCAGGTGTCGCCGGGAACGCGGCTGCGGTCGAGCAGGTCGACGCGCGGGTACGGGACCTTCACCGTGCCGGGGAACGGCACGCCGCGAAGGAACGGCTCGACGCCCTCCGGCCGATCTCCACGCGCGCCGAGGCTGAGCCCGGCCACGACGTGCGGCGCGTTCTCCGAGGACACGATCACCCCGTCGGCCACTTGATCGTTCATCGCGGTTTCCTGACCGTGGTCCGCCGACAACGGGCAGCTAACCATGAGGGTGTTGAGATCGTCAGTGCGGCTGCCGGCGGAGCGACCCGGAGCACAGAGGCAGCAGGCTCACAAGTTGTAGGGGAACTTCACGCTGACGCCACCGTCGACGATGAGCGTCTGCCCGGTGACGTACGCGGCGAGGTCGGACTGCAGGTAGAGGACCGCGCTGGCGATGTCGGACGGCTCGGCCACGCGCTTCAGCGGAGGCGTCTGGTCGTTCTTCGCCTTGCCCTCCTCGCCCAGCATCGCGGCGATCCGCGGCGTCCAGACGAAGCCGGGCGCGACCGCGTTGACGCGGACACCGCTCGGGCCGAACTCGACCGCGGAGGTCCGCACGAGGCTCATCAGGCCCGCCTTCGCGGCGCCGTAGGCGGAGTGCCACGGCGCGGAGAAGATGCCGCTCACGCTCGCGATGTACGTCATCGCGCCACCGTGCTCGGCCATCATCGCGCCACCGAGGCGGGTGAGGTGCCACGCGTGCTGCAGGACCATCTGGAAGGTCCACTCGTAGTCCTCCTCGGTGTGGTCCAGCAGGGAGCGGTACTTCGCCATGCCGACGATGTCGACGATGCCGGCGACACGGCCGAACTCCGACTCCGCGGTCTTCAGCGCCTGCTCGAGGTCCGAACGCTCACGGACATCGGCCTTGAACGGAACCCCGCCGATCTCGGACGCGACGTGCTCGGCGGCGTCCATGTCGTAGTCGATGCACATCACGCGTGCGCCCGCCTGCGCGAGCGCGTGGCTCACCTGCCGGCCGATCCCCTGGCCCGCTCCGGCGACGACCATGCCGCGACCGTTCAGGTCGAGCATGCTCGCGTAGTTCGGCACGGCGGTGGTGTCGCGGGTGGCGACCGCGGTCACCTCCTGCAGCGGTGCGGATGTGGTGGTCTCGTCGCTCATGGTCTGCTCCCTCTGGCTGCTTGCTGAATCGCTGCTTGCGGGCCGGACGACGACCGCCACCGCCGCTGGTGCGGGGTGGCGGTCATCGTCGAAGCTCAGCCGATCACTTCGACTCGGACTCCGTGAGGGAGTCGTCGCCGAAGCGTCCGATGTCCTTCGGGGCGTTGGCCGCGTCCTCGAAGCGCACCGAGAACTTGCGTCCTGCGTACTCGGCGACGGCCGGGATGACTTCCTTGCCCAGCAGCTCGATCGTGCGCATGACGGCCTCGTGCGGGATGGTCCCGAACTGGACGTAGCAGAGGACCTGGTCCACGCCGATGTCGGCGTACTTCTTCATCTTCTCGATGATGCGCTCAGGCGTTCCGACCATGATCATGTCGGCGTCGTTGAAGACGCTCGCCATGTCCTGGTTGCCGTCCGCGAGCCCCTTGAGCAGCGGGAAGATCTTGTCCTGTTGGTCCTGCGGGAGGTGGGCGAGCTCCCAGTCCAGCGTGAACTGGGCGATGTTCTGGTACCACCACCAGACGCTCTCCCAGACCTGGTTCTTCTCCAGGTCCTTCTCGTCTTCCACGCAGTGGACCAGCGTGTAGACGGCGGCGCGGTCGTTGATCCGGTCGGTCAGCGGGACCGCGTTCTTGGCGGCCTCGCGGTAGGCGTAGATGAGCTTCGCCATGGCGCCGACGGGCTGCATGATCGCGAAGGACAGCAGGCCGAACCCGTTGCGCCCGGCGATCTCCGAGGACTCCTTGGACGTCGCGGCGACCCATGCCGGCGGGTGCGGGTCCTGGTAGGGCTTGGGGGTGACCATGCGCCGCGGGAACGAGAAGTTCTCGGACTCGTACTCGAAGTACTCCTCGCGCCACATGCCCGTGACGATTCCGGCGACCTCCTGCAGCTGGTCGCGAGAGGTGTCGCGGTCGACGCCGAAGGCCATCTGCTCCATCGGGGTGGAACGACCGAGGCCCCACTCGACGCGCCCCTTGGAGAGGATGTCGACGGTGGCGACCTTCTCCGCGATGCGGGCCGGGTGCGTGAACGCGAACGGGGTCAGCGTGACACCGAAGCCGAGCTTGATGTTCTCGGTGATCTGCGACAGCGCGCCGAGGACGACCTCAGGCGAGGGCATGTGCGAGCGGCCCTCACGGAAGTGGTGCTCGACACACCAGACGGTGTTGAAGCCCATGCGGTCGGCCAGGACGATCTGCTCGAGCGCTTCGGCGTACGCCTCCTGCTCGATCCTCTTCTGGCCCAGCGGGTGCTCTCCCGGCCAGGGCCGCGGAGCGTCGATCTCGTAGAACAGGTCAAGCTTCATGGATTCGTGCACCCTCGGAGCGTGTGGGCGTTCGACATGTCGAACGGCTGGTCGATACTGCGAAACTGAAGATAGGCGTGTCTTCCCAGTACGGTCAAGTCTCAGCGACAGATCCACGAGGACTGATCATGGCACTGCCGAAGAAGCCGCCGATGAGCGTCGTCCGCAAGGGACGCGGCACCGAGGACTCCAACAAGTTCTCACGGCGCCACGCGAAGTTCATCAAGCTCACGCGCGGCCGGATCGGCGCGTCGTTCTTCGGCGCCCCCGTCGGCATCCTCGGGGCAATCGGACGCAAGTCTGGCGAGCTCCGCGAGGTCCCGATGATCTACGGCGTCGACGGCGACAGCTGGATCGTGATCGCCTCCAACGGCGGCCACGAGCGCAACCCCCCGTGGTACCTCAACCTCGAGGCCAACCCCGACGTCACGTGGACGCTCAAGGGCGCCGATCACGCCGTCGTCGCATCCACCGTCGATGACGGCGACGAACGCGACCGCCTCTGGACGATGATGAACGGCGTCTACCCAGGCTACGACGACTACCAGGCCGACTGTGAACGTCAGATCCCGGTCGTGCGCCTGACCAAGCGCTGAGCACGGTTCGCACCGCGTCGCGCGTCATCGGGACAGCCTCTCGCGGACGAGAGCCGGATCAGTCGGTCGAGACGACCTTGCCGCTGCAGTCATAGCCCTGGGCCGGGTGCTTGCGCACGAACTTCTGGTTCTTGACCTCAATGATGATGGTGCAGATCGACGGGACGCCGTTGGCGATGTCCTGCGGCGGGATCAGGTCGCCACCGGTCCAGTCGGTCACGGTCCCGAGATGGTCGAGCACGGCCTTGCGCGTCACGTTCGGACCGATCTCCTTCAAGGTCTCGACGAACAGCTTCGCGGCAGCCCACGAGTACAGCCCGAGGCCGGTCGGCTCTGCGTCCGGGTCGATGCGCTTGAGCCACTGACGGTAGAGCTGGAGCTCCGGGTGGTTCGCGATCTCCTCCATCAGCACGCCGTTGGAGCCGATCTGGACACCCTCGATGTCCTGGCCGCCGGTGATGATGAAGTCGGGCGTGTAGATGTTGGACTGGAGGACGTAGATGTCCGGGTGGAAGTCCTGCTCACGCATGGTCTGGGCGATCTTCGCCGCCTGCTGGTACGCGCCCTGCATCGTCACGAAGCGGACCCCGCGCTTCTTCATCTCGAGGATGAACGTCGTGTAGTTGGTCTCCGAGACGTCGATCGCGGACACGTACTCCCACTCATAGCCGAGCCGCTCGGTGCCCCGGATGTTCTGCCCGACCTGGAACTCGGTCGTGGCGTTCAGGATGTACAGATAGCCGGACTTCTTGATCGCCTCGGGGAAGTTCTTGGCCCAGTACATGTAGTCCGTCGCCGGCAGCACGCCCGGCTTCATCGCGTCGGTCGAGTAGACCGACGGGACCTCCTGCGCGGCCTTGCTGACCGCCGCGGTACGCATGTCCGGTGCGCCGCATTCCTTCAGGGGGCTGACGATGCCCTCGTCGAACGCGGACATCGAGCCGACGGCCCCGAGGAACTTCTCGCAGACCTGGAGGTAGTGGTTGCGGTTCTGGCTCGCATCAAGGCGGGCGTCGAGCGGCTTGAGCTCGATCGAGCGGCCGTAGATCGTCCCTTCCGTGGCCGCGAACATCGCGAAGAAGGCCTGGACGGCCTTCTGGGTGTCGGCGAAGAGACCGGGCACGGGCCCGGTGACGTCGGCCACCTGTGCGATGCGGATGACGCTCTCGGTCACCCCCACCTCGGTGGCGCCGCCGTTGCCCCCGGCGGGCATCGAGCGGG
>CBDTYW010000103.1:0-11706 GCA_965364735.1 uncultured Nitriliruptoria bacterium | reverse complement strand
TCTTGAGCCCCGCCGGATACGGCATCGGCGGCTTGAACTTCTGGCCCTCGGCCGTGAGCTGCTCCTCGGCGCAGGCGTGGCGGAGCCGGACAGGTTCCTCGCGCCGCTCGTCACGACCAGCGTGGCCAACGCACTTGAGGTCGGTCGCGCGGCGATCACCGGGCCCGTCGTCCGCGGCGACATCGCGACCGTCCTCGCCCATCTGGAGGCGTCGGGGGAGGACCGTCCCGCGGTGGCGGCAGCCGCTCGCCTCGTCCTCTCGGTCGCCGGAGCGCGCCTCGCAGCGGCCGATCGGCAGACGCTCGCGCGGCTGCTGCGCGACGAGGAAAATCAGATGCGCGCGGACTGAGAACACCAGGGAAGCCTCGATGTCGACGGCGCGTTGTCGTTGCTGCCCCTGCTGACCGGAGCACTCAGTGTCGCCTGCACTCCCCGTCGTGGAGACGACCATCGACGGCATCCGTGCCGATGTCGCGGTCGCAATCGCCTCCGGGAAGCGCGTCGCGCTCGTCCCGACCATGGGCGCGTTGCACGTCGGGCACCTGTCGTTGATGGTGGCCGCCCGCGCACGCGCCGAGCACGTCATCACGTCGGTGTTCGTCAACCCCACCCAGTTCGCGGCGGGTGAGGACCTCGAGTCCTACCCGCGTGATCTGGACGCGGACCTCGCCCTCATGGCGGAGCTCGGCGACGCGAAGCCGGACACGGTCTTCGCGCCGAGCGTCGACGAGATGTACCCCTCGCGGTCGCTGACGAGCGTGCGTCTCCCGGAGCTCGCCTCGCGCTTGTGCGGGGCGTCGCGCCCGACGCACTTCGACGGTGTCGGCCTCGTCGTCACCAAGCTGTTCAACATCGTCGGACCTGACCTCGCCGTGTTCGGCCGCAAGGACTACCAGCAGCTTGCGATCATCCGGCGGATGGTCGCGGACCTCAACCAGCCCGTCGAGATCGTCGGGGCCCCCATCGTCCGGGAGCCCGGCGGTCTGGCGATGTCGTCGCGCAACCGGTACCTGGAGCCCGCTGAACGGCAGGCCGCGCTCGCTCTGTCGCGGGGGCTTCGTGCGGTGGTCGAACGTGCACGGAGCGACCGCGAGATCGGCCGAGAGACGGATCTCGCTGGCATCCACGAGATCCTCGCCGGTATCCTTGGGTCGCAAGAACTCGTCAGTCCCGACTACGTCGAGATCCTCGATCCGGACACCCTGGCGCCCCTTGACCGAACCCCTCGCGGGGACGGCGGGGAGGCACACCAGCCGGTCGAACCTCAGCACGTCGAGACCGACGCGCGAGCGGACACCCGTCTGCTCGTGGCCGTGGCCGCGTTCGTCGGACGCGCTCGCCTGATCGACAACGTCGTGATCGGTGAGCCGGAAGAAGAGCTGCGATTGCTGGCAGCAACGACACCGATCTGAACCGATCGACGTCAGACGCAGAGCACGGTCGTACCGATCAGCGGACGACACGACGAAAAGGGCATGAGCCAATGCGCCGTCACATGATGAAGTCCAAGATCCACCGAGCGACCGTCACACAGGCGAACCTCGACTACGTGGGGTCGATCACGATCGATGTCACGCTCATGCAGGCGGCGGACATGCTGCCCAACGAGAAGGTGCAGATCGTCAACTGCACCAACGGCGCACGCTTCGAGACCTACGTGATCCCGGGCGAAGCGGGCTCCGGGGTCATCGGGCTGAACGGTGCTGCCGCTCGACTCGTCTACAGTGGTGACGTCGTCATCATCATCAGTTACGCAGAGATGGCTGACGCGGAGGCACGGTCGTGGGACCCCACCGTCGTCTTCGTCAATGAGAACAATCGTGTGGTCCGTCACGGGACTGAGGTAGCAGGTGCGGTGGCGTAAGAACGAACAACAGAATCCCTCCCAGGACAACCCCTCCTTGTCCAGCCCGCAGTCGTCCCATGTGGACGTCGCTGCGCCAGCTGTTGTCGAGGCGGCCCCTGCAGGGATCCCTTCCAACCTTCCCGACATGCCGGTCAACACCGGCGTCGTGGATCAGCTCGAGCTCGAGCGTGCCGTCAGGCGCGCTGTTGCTCGGGCGCTCGCCGAGGACCTCGGTGACCGTGGTGACGTCACGTCGCTGGCGACCGTCGCTCCGACGCGTCGTGGCTTCGCTGAGGTCGTCGCGCGTCGCGACGGGGTCTTCTGCGGAACCCAGGTGATCCTGGCGTCCTTCAGTCAGGTCGACGCACGCGTCACCGTGGACTTCGAGGTCCAGGACGGTCAGCCCGTGCGGGGCGGTCAGGTCATCGCGACCGTGGCCGGTCCGCTGCGCTCCATCCTCACGGCCGAGCGGACCGCGCTGAACTTCGCCGGTCACCTCTCGGGCATCGCCACCACGGTCAACGCCGCGGTCGAAGCGGTGCGTGGCACGGGCGTCGCCATCCGCGACACCCGCAAGACGACGCCGGGGCTGCGACTGCTCGAGAAGGACGCCGTCCTCGCCGGTGGTGGACACAACCACCGCCTCGGGCTGTACGACGCGCTCCTGATCAAGGACAACCACGTCGCGGCCGCCGGTTCGTTGGAGGCCGCGATCGAGTCTGGTCTGCGTCGCTCCAAGGGTCGCCGCGTCCAGGTCGAGGTCACGTCGCTCGAGGAGCTCGAGACCGCGCTGTCGCTCGGCGTCACGGACATCCTGCTCGACAACTTCACGCCTGAGGGCTGTGTCGACGCCGTCCGCGCGACTGCGGGGCGCGCGCGCCTCGAGGCGTCCGGGACGATCTCGATCGCGAACGTCCGCGAGTACGCCAGGACTGGCGTCGACCGGATCGCGATGGGGAGCATCACGCACTCCGCCCCATGGCTGGACATCGCGCTCGACGTGCGTCCTGCGCCGGTCGAGCCGGTCCAGTCGCTGTCGTCGCTGGCAGCCACGCTGCCTGCGGCGCCCGCGCCGCTGGTTCCCGCCGAGCCGCCCGCAGCGTTCGACGTCCAGGAGCCGGCCGAGGCCGACCCGGTGGCGTCCAGCGACACCGATGCGTTCGTCGACGGTGTCTCCAACGCCGGTGCCTTCGGTGACGTGTTCGTGCCCGTGCACGATGAGGACGACGTCGCCGGCCTCGACGACGCCGATCTCGACGCGGACAACACCGACGCCGACAACGTCGTTGACGCGCTGCTCGGCGACTCCGATCTGGCGGGCATCGTCTCGGACGACACGTCCGACGACGCGCCCGACGACCTGGACGTCGAGGTGGTCGGCGAGCAGGACGACGATTCCGTCGTCGCGCTCATCGACGTTTCCGAAGGTGAGCCGCTCTTCGCCGATCAGGGTTCTGACCGCGACGACCGCTGAGGCTGACGGCCATGCTCCTCGCCATCGACGTCGGCAACTCGACGACTGTGCTCGGGATCTTCAAGGGCGATGAGCTGGTCCAGCACTGGCGTATCTCCACCGAGGCTGGGCGGACCCAGGACGAGCTCGCGCTCGTGCTCCAGGGTCTGCTCGGCTTCGCGGACTTGTCGTTCACCCGCAACGTGCACGGCGTCGTCATCTCCAGCGTCGTGCCGCCAGTCACCGAGACCATCCGCGCGATGGTCGAGCGGTACTTCGACTACTCGCCCGTCGTGGTCGAGCCCGGTGTCCGAACCGGGATCGAGCTGCGTTACGACAACCCGCGCGAGATCGGTCCGGACCGGATCGTGAACGCGGTGGCGGCCGGCGAGCTCTACGGGATGCCGTCGATCGTCGTGGACTTCGGGACGTCGACGAACTTCGACGTCGTGGGGCCGACCGGAGCCTTCCTCGGGGGAGCGATCGCGCCCGGCGTCGCGACGTCGGTTGATGCGCTCGTCCGTCGGGCTGCACGGTTGCCGAAGATCGAGACGTCGCTGCCGCCCTCAGCGATCGGTCGGACGACCGTCGCGGCGATGCAGTCCGGGATCGTGTTCGGCTTCGCTGGCCAGGTCGATGCGATCGTCAACCGCATCTCGGCCGAGCTCGAGGGCGACGTGGTCGTGGTCGCGACCGGCGGGCTCGCGTCCGCCATCCTCGGCGCGTGCACGACCATCCATCACCACGACATGTGGCTGACGCTCAAGGGTCTGCGCATCATCTGGGAGCGCAACACCGCCGTCGGCTGATCGCGAGCGCTCGGCACGATCAGACCGTGGGTCCGGGAAACGCAAATGCCCGCGACACCGGGGCAGATGTCGCGGGCAGGTCGAGATGCCGAAGCATCCGGACCAGATTTGCGGGTCAGGTCACTCACCGCCGCCAGAGCCGGAGCCCGGGTCGGTGACGTTGATGTTCACGTCGTCGGGGATGACGTCGCCGTCGCCCGAGCTGAACGCGTTGACCGCGAACCAGCCGACGAGCAGGATGGCGAGGATGGCGACGACGGCCACGATGGCACCGCTGAAGCCGTTGTCGTTCGCACCGCTGTTGGTCACGATGACCTCACGCTCGCGAGTGGGCTCGGAGTGGGTGTGGTTCGACATCTGGTCTGCCTTTCCTTGGAGTCTTGGCGGCCGTGTGTTCGTCGGCCGGACACCACACGCATGCCCGTGGCCGCCGCGACCACACCTGGCTGAGGGACGAACGGCCCCTGTCCGGGTCGCCGACGGCTCTGCGGGTAACGTCACGCGCGGTCAGGAACCAGCCCTGCCGAAGAACTGGACGGTCCCCCGTGAGCACCCCCGAGCCCGACGAGCAGCCCGACGTCGAAACGTCGGGATCGATGTTCGACGAGATCGTCGCAGCCCGACGGGCGCGGATCGCCGACCTCGCGGCCAGGAACGGCGACGCGTACGCGCGCCGCTTCGACCCGACGCACACCGTCGCCGAGGTCATCCGACGGTGGTCCGTCCTGGAGCCGGGCGACGAGACGGGGGAGCAGGTGACGATCGCCGGGCGCCTCATGTCCAAGCGCGGACAGGGGAAGCTGGCCTTCGGGGAGCTGCGCGAGGACGGCCATGACCTTCAGCTGTTCGTCCAGATCAACGCGATCGGCGAGGACGGCATGGCGGCGTTCGCCGAGCTCGATCTCGGCGACTGGATCGGCGTGACCGGCGAGGTCATCGCGACCCGCCGTGGGCAGCTCTCCGTTCGCCCGTCCGAGATCACGCTCCTCGCGAAGGCGATCCGGCCGCTGCCGGACAAGTGGCACGGGCTCAAGGACGTCGAGACGCGGACGCGTCAACGCGAGCTCGACCTCATCATCAACCCTGACTCGCGTCGCGTCTTCGACGTGCGCGCCAAGACGCTGCGCGCGATCCGCGACGAGCTCGAGTCGCGCGCGTTCGTCGAGGTGGAGACCCCGATGCTGCACCCGATCCCCGGCGGGGCATCGGCCAAGCCGTTCGTGACCCACCACAACACGCTCGACGCAGACCTGTACCTGCGGATCGCGCCGGAGCTCTACCTGAAGCGCCTCATCGTCGGTGGCTTCCGTCGCGTGTTCGAGATCAACCGGAGCTTCCGCAACGAAGGGATGTCGACGCGCCACAACCCCGAGTTCACGATGCTCGAGACCTACGAGGCCTACGGCGACCACACCGACGCGATGGAGCTCACGGAGGCGTTGATCCAGCGAGCGGCCATGTCGGCGCTCGGGACCACCGAGCTGACCTACCAGGGTCGCGAGGTCTCGCTGGCCGCCCCGTTCCGCCGGGTGACGGTGCTGGAGCTCGCACGCGAGGCCGTCGGCCGCGACGACCTCGACTACACGACGCCGATCGACGAGCTCCGGGCGATCTGCGCCGAGCACGGCGTCCACACCAAGGACGGCTGGGGCGCGGGCAAGCTGATCGTCGAGCTCTACGAAGAGCTCGTCGAGCCGACGCTCTGGGAGCCGACGTTCGTCACCGAGCACCCCGTCGAGACCTCACCGCTGGCACGCCGCCATCGCAGCGTCGAGCACGTCACGGAGCGCTTCGAGCTGATCATCGTCGAGCGCGAGCTCGCCAACGCCTTCTCGGAGCTCATCGACCCGGACGACCAGCGCGCGCGCTTCGAGGCGCAGGCTGCTGCGAAGGCTGCGGGCGACGACGAGGCGATGCACGTCGACGAGGCGTACCTGCGTGCGATGGAGCTCGGCATGCCGCCGACCGCCGGCATGGGGCTCGGCATCGACCGGCTCGTGATGCTGCTCGCCGACGTCGCCTCGATCCGCGACGTCATCCTGTTCCCGACGCTGCGCCCCGAGGTCTGAGGGCGCAGGGTCGCGAATCCGGGTCGGGGGCTTGGGACTCAGCGCTTGCGCTTGGTCCGGAACGTGATCAGCTTGCCGGCCGCGACGGCGTCTCCGTCCACGACGACGCGGGTGTGGATCGTCCAGCGACCCTTGAGCGGGACGTCGGCCACGTAGCGCCAGGTCGAGAAGTCGCCGTCGGCGCTGGTGTCGAGGACGGGGATCCAGCCGTCGCCGCTGGTGGTGGCGTGCTCGGGGACGATCTGCAGCTCGACCCTGCCGACCGTTCCGACCGTGACGTCGCCGCTGCGGGTCACGACGAACGTCGTGGTCTGCGGCGTCGAGGTGGCGCCGCCGGCCGTGGCCCGGACGGAGACCGTGTGGGCTCCGTCGGTCAGCGTGGTGCCGTCCAGGGTGGCGGTGAACAGGCCGTTGGCCGTGTTCGCCAGGATCGGGTCGGCGAAGCTCGGGTCGTCGACGCTGATCTCGACGGACCCGCCGCCGCCGACCGTCGAGGCGACGGGCATGTTCACGAACGACGCCGGGTCGTCCAGCGAGAACGTCACCTGTCCCTCGGCCTGGCCGTAGTCGATGGTGAAGGTCAGCCCGTCGAGATCGGTGTGCTCCCACTCCTCCGGGATCTCCATGGAGAAGTCGAACGGCACGCCCTCGGCAAGCACCTCGCCGGTGACGGTGGCTGACGCGCGGGCGATCTCCTCGGTGCCGCCGCCACCTCGCGTCGTCACGATGAAGCTCATCGTGGTGACCGGTGAGGGCGTGTCGATGTTGACGAAGACCGTGCCATCGATGGTCCCGCTGCCGAGCGTGATGTCCTCGCCCTCGAGGGGGTAGGAGCGCTGGATCGGCAGGACGGGGTCGATCGCGGCGGCCAGCGGGTTGTAGCCGCAGTCGTCGCCTTCGCCGTCGATGCCGTCGACGAGCGACAGTCGGTTGTTGGCCACGACGCCGGTGTCCGGGTCGTCCGTGCAGGCGTCGGCCCGCAGGAAGAACGAGGTCGACGCGTTCGTCGAGACGCCGGCCGGGAGGCCGTAGTCGCCGGCGACGACGATCGTCGGCTGGTCGTCGACGTTCACGGTGGCGCCGTCGCTCGGCGTCGTGATCAGGGCGTACGGCTGGTCGGACACGCCGCCGTCCTCGACGGACGAGGTGATCTGCGGGAGGGGACCGAAGGTCTGCTCCATGAAGCCGCGGATCGTCGCGAAGTCGTTGCTGGCAAGCGCCAGCTCGAGCGCGGCTGCATCGAGGGTGGTCGGCGAGCTGGCAGCGCCGCCGGCGCCGTCGTTCTCGCCGGAGTCCCAGGTGCCCCAGATCTCGTTGCGGATCGGCTCGTCGTAGTCGGCGTAGAACGCGTCCTCCGCCGGTCGTTCCGGCATCGGGCGGGCACCGAGGAGCACCTCGAAGGCGTTCTGACCGGTACGCGGCTCGACGATCCCGTAGCCCTCGAGCAGGTACTGGTACGGGTTGCTCGGCGGTGCGAACGGGTAGATCGAGAAGTCCGCGCCGTCGTCGTGCTCGGCGGTCCGGTAGACGGCCGCGAGCAGCTCGGCGCGGCTCAGGACGCCGTCTGCGAGGTACGGGGAACCTGCAACGGCCGTGCCGTCGGCGAGGTCGCCGTTCGCCCATCCGTTGGTGTCGTCGCCGAGCTCGATGCGGACGCGTCGCAGCACGTCTCCGATGACCCCGGCCGAGAGCGGCGTCGCGGCGGAGGTCCCGGAGTGGTTGTGGGTGTTGTTGACCGCACCGATGCCGGCCGACGGGATGTCGCCCGAGCCCCAGGACGTGATGTCGACGGGCTTGCCGGTGCCCAGGACGGGCTTGCGCGACGAGCGCTCCGCGGCGCCGACGCGGACGAGCCAGTCCGGGCCGGTGGTCGGCGGGACGTAGGTGTTGATCGGGACCACGAAGGCGTTGGCTGCGCCGTTGCCGGCCGCGTACATCGCGATCTGGCCGGCCTCGGCAGATTCCTTCGGCTGCGCCGGCTCGTCGATCAGCGGCGTGAAGCCGATGTTCGCGATGTTGCCGAACGAGTTCGAGGTGATGTCGACCCAGGGGGCAACGTTGAAGTAGCCGTCGTTGCCGAAGCCCTCGCCCGCTGCGAGCAGGCAGGACGGGCACCAGCCGTAGATGTTGCCGACCGCGACGGAGGCGGACGCGGTGCCGTGGCCGTCCTCGTCGAGGATCGGGTTCAGGTCCTCGCCGCTGGTCGCGCCCGACGACGATCCGTCGTCGCGCGCGCCGATGATCTTGGTGCCGGGGACCCAGTAGAGGGTCTCGGGCTCGATCGCTGCGATGATGCCGGCGTCCTCAGCGGGGAAGTAGGCGTCGCCGAGGGTGATCGGCAGGGACGCGGCGTCGGCCGGGTAGCCGTTGAGGTAGGTCGACGGGTGCTTGGTGAAGTTCTCGGTCAGGGCGAGCACGTCGGCGTCCGGGTAGGTCGTCGCGCGCCAGTCACGGTGGTAGAGGTTCAGGCCCGTGTCGGTGACCGCGACGACCACGATGCCCGGCGTCTTGGGCTCCTGGCCCGGCAGCGACACGCGGACCGCAGTCACCTCGCGCCACTCGTAGCCGTTGGCGTCGGTGACCTTGAACGTGACCAGGTGGGTGCCCACGCCGAAGGAGGACGTGACCGTGGACGTGTCGGCGTCGGTCTCGGTGGCGTCGGCGACGCCATCGCGGTCGAGGTCCCACGTGATCGTGTACGGGGCCGTGCCGCCCGCGGCGGTCCCGGTCAGCGTCTGGGCGTCGCCGATCACGAAGCTGAAGGGCCCGTCGGTCGCGGCCGTGGGCAGCGGGTCGGCCGGCGTGACCACGGCGGTCGCCGTGAGGTCGTAGGTGTCCGGGCCGGAGAGGTAGGTGTGGACCTCAGCGGCCCAGGCGCCGGCCTCGGGGGCGGAGACGGTGAGGATCTCCGGGTTCGCGCTCGACGCCGCGGAGGTGTCGTCGAGGTCACCTTCCGGCGTGGTCGCGTACAGGTCGAGGTCGTTGAGGTCGTCGGTCCAGCCGAGCGTGATCGCGAGGTCGCTCGCGCCGGACGGCACCGTGAAGTCGTGCGTGTACGACTCGCCGTCGATGAGCCCGCCCAGGCTGCGGTCAACCGTCTCCTCCGGGAGGCCGAGGGAGATGTCCTGCGTGGCTGCCACGAGCGTCCGGACCTCCCGGACGTAGAGGCTCAGCGTGACGGTGTCGGTCGCCGTGGCTCCGGACGCGTCGGTGGCGTCGAGCGTCACGACGAGGTCGCCGGCCTCGAGACCGTCGGTGTCCAGCGACGGGCTCGGGAGGCTCGCGTCGTCGAAGCGGCTGGCGTCGCCGTCGATCGACCAGGCGAAGGTCACGTCGCCGTCGGCGTTGGGAACGATGCCGTGCAGGACGTGTGCGGCGCCCACCTCCACGAACGCCGAGTCGCCTGCGTCGGCGACGAGCGCCGCGGCCGCCGTGGCGGGCACGGTGGCGGTGCCGGAGATGTCGAGCTCGTGCTTGACGACCTTCTTGACGTAGCCCGGCCCGGTCGGCGTCTGGCCGTTCACGGTGGTGATCGCGACAGCGGGCTCAGCGGGCGCTTCGCCGGGAGGTGCGGCGGCGACGAGCGTGAGCCCGAGCAGCGCTGCCGTCGGCAATGCGGCTGCTCGGCGGAGTGGACGCGTTCGCATGAGATCCCCGGTCACGGCCCGGTCGCACGCCCGGCCGTCGTGGACGAGTTCGCCCGCTCGTCGGCGGATTCCTGTGCTGCACCCGCCGGCGCGCGGTCGCCGGACGCCGCGGCACAAGTTGGCGAGGTGTCACAGTCGCCGCGTGGCGTGGGCTCAGCCGTCGATCGAGCGACGCAAGGCGGGCGGGACCGGGAACCGCATGGCCATCGTCGATCCGGTCAGCGCCACGGCCTGGAAGAGCACGAAGAGCGCCGGCGACTCGAAGAACCACAGGTGCGCGAGCGAGGCGGTGATGTTCGGGATGTGGCAGATCAGCACCTTGCGGACGTTCCACTCGGGCATGTTGTGCTCGGGTGAGACGTGGACGTCCCAGTACTGGTCGTGCCACACGCCCTGGAACGCCGAGATCAGCAGGAAGGCGACGCCGAAGGCCCATGCCTTCGAGGTGGTGATGATCTCGGCCGCGGCGAACAGCGACAGGAACGCGAGTCCCTGCGCGAGACCCCACACCGCGCCGAAGGCGGCCTGGACCGCCGGGACGGCGGGGCGGTCGAGGGTGAACGTCCCGATCGGCCAGATCACCCAGTAGGCGATGACCTCGAGGACGAGGACCGCGATCGTCGCGGGGATGAACCAGCCCGTGGCGCTGTTCGCGACCACCTCTCCTTGGAGCAGGCGGTCGAGCACCCCCGTCCACCATGCTGCGACGACGAACGCGGAGAACGCGATGCCGGCTCGCGTCCACCGCGCCTCGACGTCCTTCGACGGGTGGCGTCGGGGCGGCAGCTGCCGCGCGAGCACGATCGCCAGGACCAGCGCAAGGACGCCGAACACGCCGGCGGCGTCACCGCTGAGCACGTCGCCGCGACTGAACAACGGCGTCTCCATCGCTCCGCGTCCGGCGGACGGTACAGCGCTCCGCTGAGGGTGACGCCATGGGCAGGCGAGGCGTGGCGACTGAACCTGCGCGTCCCGCAGGCAGGTCCTGTGCGTCTTAGATCACCCGATCATCGTGCCCGAGGAACAGGCGCAGACCCCGGCCCGTTAGAGTCCATCCACCCCTCCCTTCCCACTTCGTGCAACACGCCCAACGTTGCCCGTGACGGGTCTAGGGTGGGACACCGCAGGTGAAGTCATCGTCATCCGTCAGCCGGACGGGCCTCGAACCTCACCTGAGCGACGGTTCGGACGACGGGAACGCAGTCGTCGATCGTCTTCACGGAAAGACTGACAGCATGTTCGAGAGGTTCACGGACAGGGCCCGACGGGTCGTGGTGCTCGCGCAGGAAGAGGCGCGAATGCTCAACCACAACTACATCGGGACCGAGCACATCCTGCTCGGGCTGATCCACGAGGGCGAGGGCGTTGCCGCCAAGGCCCTCGAGTCGATGAACATCTCCTTGGAGGCCGTGCGCGAGCAGGTCCAGGAGATCATCGGCAAGGGTCAGACCGCGCCGGCCGGCCACATTCCCTTCACGCCCCGCGCGAAGAAGGTTCTGGAGCTGTCGCTGCGCGAGGCCCTTCAGCTCGGACACAACTACATCGGCACCGAGCACATCCTGCTCGGGCTCATCCGTGAGGGTGAAGGCGTTGCCGCGCAGGTCCTCCAGAAGCTCGGGGCGGACCTCAACCGTGTGCGCCAGCAGGTGATCCAGCTGCTCAGCGGCTACGCAGGCGCAGAAGGCGGCGCCAAGGGCGACCCGGCCGGCGTCGGTGCATCCGGCCAGTCGGGCGGCTCCAAGGAGGGCTCGACGATCCTCGACCAGTTCGGTCGCAACCTCACGCAGGCAGCTCGCGAGGGACAGCTCGACCCGGTGATCGGACGTCACCGCGAGATCGAGCGCGTCATGCAGGTGCTCTCGCGCCGCACCAAGAACAACCC
>CBDTYW010000102.1:0-11763 GCA_965364735.1 uncultured Nitriliruptoria bacterium | reverse complement strand
CGGCGGAACAACCGGCGGTGGCGGAACAACCGGCGGCGGTGGCGGAACAACCGGCGGCGGCACCACGACCTCGCCCGACCGCTCCGACGAGGGCGACGGCAACCCGCCCAGCAGCACCGACGGCACCGGCGGCTCGCCCGAGACCAACGACAAGATCCGCGAGAAGACCGGCAACAACGGTCGTCCGAAGAACGCCGACGTGTGGCCTGACTCCACGCCGGCCGGCACGGCCGTCGTGGTCCAGGTCCGAGACCCCGGGTACGACACCGACGTCCACGTCTGGTTCGGGGACCTTCCCGGCACCGTCATGCTGCGCTTCGGCGGCATCCTCCTCGTCGAGGTCCCGCGCCACGTCGCCGGCACCGTCGACGTCGAGGTCCGCGCCACCGACGGCCGCATCACGGTCTACGAGGACGGGTTCACGTTCCGCGCAATCGGCGCGCAGAAGACCCCGGACTCGGGCGACACCCCCGACTTCGGCACGGACTTCGACGCCCCGACCGGTCCCGACACGCCCACCTCACCGACGCCCGGCACGACGACGACCCCGACGGACCCGACCGTCCCGGACCCGACCGACCAGCCGATCGGCGAGCCGGTCGACGCCGACGGCCCCGACGACGGCATCGCGCCGGACACCGACACGCCGGACGAGAGCCCGGACGAGGCCGCCGACACCGGCCCGGTCCTGCCGCGTCGCGGCACGATCGGCGCGGACTTCACCACGGACAACGGACTTCCCGGACGTCGCTTCGAGAGCGACGAGCCGCTGCTCTGGGTGCCGGCGTCGATGTGGACCAACCGCACCTGCGTCACCGCCACCTGCACGGGCCAGACGCTCTGACCCGTGGCTGGATCACTCCGGGTCGACGTGGTTGATCTTGGCCTGGACGAGCATCGCGGACATCGCGCCGGCGAAGCAGAAGAACACGAACGCGGCGACGAGCCCGAAGCTCGAGACCTTGCCCGACGCGTTCGCGTCGACGGTCCCGAACAGGGTCGTGCCGAGGAAGAACAGCACGAGCGCCGGAGCCACGCCCACCGTGATGGTGGTGCCGGCGACCGCCAGCGCGCGCCATGCCGGCACGTGGTCGGGGTCCAGCGCCGCGCTGAACGCCGGCGCGGCGACGGCGAGCAGGATCGTGAGCGTCAAGAGGCCCGTCGCACCCTGCGCGACGGCCAGCACGCCCGTGATCAACGCCGGCAGAGCTCCGACCGGCGCCCAGCGACGGCCCGTGCCCGCGAGCGACCACACGATCGCCGCGACGACCAGGCCGAGCGCGGCGACGCGCAGGGAGTCGGAGGAGAGCTGCTCCCCGGTCGAGCCCAGCACCCCGGGCTGTGCGGCGGCGTTGGCGAATCCACCGATCACCGCGCCGATGAACACCAGCGCAGGCATCGGCAGGAGCCACGGACGCGGAGCTGCGGTCCGGGCGTCGGCACGTTCTGCGGTGGTCGGCACGGTGAGCCTCGTCGACGGTGTCCACGACAGCCTGCCCGGTCCGACCCGCCGTGGCGAGTCCACGACGCACGCTTGACTACGGTCTGCGCACCTCGGCGAAGGAGCCGGCAATGACGACCACGCACGACGACGCCATCATCGCGACCGGACTGGTCAAGACGTACGGCGAGACCCGAGCGCTCGACGGCGTCGACCTCCGGGTCCCGCGTGGAACTGTCCTCGGTCTGCTCGGCCCGAACGGCGCCGGCAAGACCACCGCGGTCAAGGTCCTCACCACCCAGATCCTGCCCGAATCCGGGACCGCGACGGTCGACGGCATCGACGTCCTGGCCAACCCACACGAGGTCCGTCTCCGCATCGGGCTCGCCGGGCAGTACGCCGCGGTGGACGAGCGCCTGCACGGCCGTGAGAACCTGGTGATGATCGGCCAGCTCACCCATCTCACGCGCGCGGCCGCCGAGCGTCGCGCCAAGGAGCTGCTCCAGCGCTTCGACCTGGTCCATGCAGCCGACCGCCCGGCCAAGGGGTACTCGGGCGGGATGCGCCGGCGGCTCGACCTCGCGGCGTCGCTGGTCAGCCGTCCGCCGGTGCTCTTCCTCGACGAGCCGACGACGGGCCTGGACCCTCGCTCCCGCGCCGACCTCTGGGACGTCATCGAAGAGCTCGTGACCGACGGGACCTCGCTGCTGCTCACGACGCAGTACCTCGAGGAGGCCGACCGCCTCGCCGACCGGATCGTCGTGATCAACCACGGGAAGGTCATCGCCGAGGGCACCGCGAACGAGCTCAAGCGCGAGGCCGGCAGCGAGTCCATCGACCTCACCTACGCCGACGCGGCCACCGCCGCGCGGGCGGCGATCGCCGCCACCGGGCTCGAGGGTGTCTTCGGAACCTCGGTCCAAGGATCGGTGCTGTCGCTCTCCGTCGAGCGTGCCTCGCGGTCGCTCGGCCCGACCATCTCGGAGATGCGGCGCCAGGAGCTGCACGCCGAGGAGATCGACCTCCGACGTCCCACTCTGGACGACGTCTTCCTGCGCCTCACCGGCGAGGAGCCACGCATCGACGACGCCGAGGACGCTCCGACCACGACCGGGAGGGGCCGCCGATGACCGCCGCGACCACCGCTGCGACCACCACGCCGACGCCCACCGAGGACCTCGCGCAGCGTTCTCCGTTCGGCCACTTCGTGAGCGACACGCTCGTGATCACCCGTCGCTACCTCCTGCACATCACCCGGCTGCCGCAGCTGATCGTGTTCGCGACGATCCAGCCGATCCTCTTCGTGCTGATGTTCAACTACGTCTTCGGCGGCAACTTCACGATCCCCGGATACGAGTCCTACACGGACTTCCTCCTGCCCGGGATCTTCGTGCAGACCGTCGTGTTCGGGGCGCTGCAGACGGGCATCGGACTCGCGACGGACTCGGGCACCGGCATCATCGAGCGCTTCAAGACGCTGCCGATGTCGCGGTCCGCGCTGCTCACGGGCCGCACGCTGAGCGACCTCGTCCGCAACGTCTTCGTGGTGCTGCTGATGTTCCTGATGGGCCTGCTCGTCGGCATGCGCCCGACGACCGGCCCGCTGTCGATCCTCGCCGCGCTCGGGATCGTGCTGCTGTTCTCGTTCGCGATGTCGTGGGCGGCGGCGGCGCTCGGGCTCAAGCTGGGCGACGCCGAGTCCGCGCAGGCTGCCAGCTTCCCGCTGCTGTTCCCGCTCGTGTTCGCGTCGGCCTCGTTCTCCCCGACCCAGACCATGCCGGGCTGGCTCCAGGCGTTCGCGAACAACCAGCCCGTGACGCACGTGGTCAACGCCGCTCGGGCGCTGCTGTACGGCAGCGACACCGCAGGCATCGCCACCGGGACGGCCGTGCTGAAGGCCGTGCTCTGGTCAGCCCTGATCACCGCGATCTTCGCGCCGATCGCTGCGCGTCTCTACCGCCGGACCTGATCGGTCAGCCCAGTGTGATGCGGCTCAGCGGATCGTGTCCGCCACCGCCTTCGCTCCGCCCGACAGCATGATCGTGTAGTGGTTCACGTCCGCGACCTCGACGAAGCGCATCCGGGGAAGCCGCGCCGATTCGCGCGACAGCTTCTCCGCGCCGTAGAGCGCCGGCGGCGCGCCGAGCATCCCGTTGGGTGCCCAGAGGAACGTCGCGTCGCGGTCGACGCGGAAGATGACGTCGTCGAGACCCGGGCTCAGGTTCGCGTGCGCGTCCTCGAGGATCGCGTCCGCGTTCACCCGGCAGCGCCAGCCGTCGTCGCCCTCGACGACATCGGCGCGGACGTACGCCTCGATCGGCTCGTCCCAGTCGGCGAGCGCAGGGTGCTGCTGCCAGAAGGCACGCACGTCGTCGAACGTCTCCCACCGCAGGTCGAGCCGCGCGAGCGCCGGCCCGACGACGGCCTGCAAGATGTCAGCGACGGGCGTGCCCTCGGGGAAGGGGAGGTCCAGCGGGATGCCGCCGTCGACGAACACGAGGTCCTCGACGCGCTCCGGGAACAGCTCCGCGAACACCGCGATCGTCCAGCCGCCGAGCGAGTGCCCGACGAGCGATGCGGTCTCAGCGCCCACGTGGTCGAGGATCGCTGCGACGTCGTGCGCGTGCTGGGTCAGCCCGTACGGGCCGGCCAGGTCACCCGAGCGCCCGCGGCCGCGGTGGTCCGGCGCGAGCAGCGTGAACTCGTCGCCGGCGAGCTCGTCCGCGAACGCTTGGAAGCTGATGGCGTTCGCGGTGATGCCGTGCGAGCAGACGACGACACGCGGGCCGCTCCCCCACCTCGCGACGGCAAGCTCCGCGGTCCCGTCGGTCGTCGGGACTTCGACGGGGATCCAGGTCGGGGCGCGCATCACGACACCAACGCCTCGGTGCGGGCGGCCAGATCGGCGCGCAGGACCTTCTTGTCGAGCTTGCCGACCGAGGTCTTCGGGATGTCGTCGACGATGACCAGCTCGTCCGGCAGCCACCACTTCGCGACGTGCTCGAGCAGGAAGACGTGGAGCTCCTCGAGCGTCGGCACGTCGGCCGGGTCGTCGACGACGATCACGGCGACGGGGCGCTCGTCCCACTTGGGGTGCGGCATCCCGACGACGGCCGCGTCAGCGACCTTGGGGTGTCCGAGCAGCAGACCCTCGAGCTCGACCGACGAGATCCACTCGCCGCCGGACTTCACGAGGTCCTTGGCGCGGTCGACGATGCGGAACTGGCCGTCCGCCTCCATCGTCACCACGTCACCCGTGCGCAGCCAGCCGTTGTTGAACTTCTCGGCCTGGACCGCGTCCGCGTCCTCGGCCTCGTAGTAGGAGCTCGCGATCCACGGCCCACGAACCTCGAGCTCGCCGACCGTCACGCCGTCGTTGGGCAGGACGTTGCCGTCCTCGTCGGTGACGCGAGCCTCGATGCCGGGGCTGATCGTGCCGGTCTTCTCCTTGACGTCGAGGATCGCCTCGACATCCCCGCGGTCGCTGCCGTTGCGTGGACGCGAGACGCACGCGATCGGGCCGGTCTCCGTCATCCCCCAGATCTGGAGGTACTCGATCCCGAGCTCGTCGTACGCCGCGATGAGCGAGCGCGGCGAGGCGGACCCGCCGACGCCGACCATCCGCAGCGAGGACAGGTCGACGGACCCGTCACGCACGGACGGCAGCAGCGACTTCCAGATCGTCGGGACGCCAGCGGTCACGGTGATGCGGTGCTCAGCGATCAGCTCGGCGAGCCGCGCGGGCGAGGCGTCGGAGCCGTGCATGACGAGCTCCGCACCGACGAACGGCGCGGCGTACGGGAGACCCCAGCCGAACGCGTGGAACATGGGGACGACCGGCAGGACGATGTCGTGCTCGGTCAGGCCCATCGTGGACGCCATGTTCACGCCCATCGCGTGCAGGACCTGGGCACGGTGCGAGTACAGCACGCCCTTCGGCATCCCCGTCGTGCCCGAGGTGTAACAGAGGCCCGCGGCGGCGTGCTCGTCGATGTCGTCGAGGTCTGCAGCTGCGACCGGCGAGGCGTCCGCGATGAGCGGCGCGTAAGCGCGGGCGGCATGGCCACCCAGCTCGGTCGCGGGACCATCGAGGCAGACGACCTCGCGGACACACGACGTCTTCGCGAGGGCAGCACCGAGGACGTCGAGCATCTCGGTGTCGACGAAGACGACCTCGTCATGCGCGTGGTCGAGCAGGTACGCGATCTGGTCGTCGTGGAGCCGCACGTTGACGGTGTGCAGGACCGCCCCGACGAGCGGCACGGCGTAGTAGAGCTCGAGGTGCGGGACGCTGTTGAAGCCGAAGCTCGCGACCCGGTCACCCGGGCGGACCCCGAGCTCGTCGGTGAGCACGCGACACAGCCGCAGCACCCGCTCGGCGACCTCGCCGTAGGTGGAGGTGCCGTCGACGCCGTGGACGCGCGACGTCGCGTGGACGGTTCGCATCCGCTCGAAGATCATGCGGATGTTCAGCTGGGTCGGCTGCATGAGTCCGGGGATCGTCACGGCATGCCTCCTTCGAGGGTCAGGGCAAGGACGAGGTCCGCGGCGTGAACGGGGACACGGGCGTCGAGACCCGTGATCTCCGCAACGCGCTTCAGCCGGTAGCTGACGGTGTTCGCGTGCACATGCAGCGCCGCAGCGGTCGCGGGGATCGAGCCGGTCGCGAGGTAGGCACGCAGGGTCTCGGTGAAGATGCGGTCGGAGTCCACGGCGCGCAGCGGCTCGAGGACCCGGCGGGTGAGGGAGCGACGCAGCGTCACGTGCTCATGGACGACGCGGGCGAGGATCAGGTCATCGGGGCCGAGGCAGGCGTCCTGGAGCCGCTGGAGCTCGCCGGCGTCGAGGACGTGCTCCACGTTGCTCACCTCGGCGGTGAGCTCGGGGCCGGGTGCGGCCGGCCGCCCGTGCGCGACAAGGCGTCCACCGGACAGCCGACGTAGCCGGTCGGCCTGGGTGGCGATCGCGTCGTCGGTGACCTCGGCGAGACGGTCGACGGGCAGCAGGGCGACGAGACGGTGCTTGCGGTGGCCGATCATGACGCCGTCGGGCAGCGACGCGATCAGCTCACCGAGCCGGTCCATGATCCCCTCGCCGGAGACGACAACGGGGATGTGCAGCGCCGCGAGCGAGATGCCGTGGCGCGCCGCGACACCGAGCGCCGCGTTCTCGTCCTCGGCGGCGAGGAGGTCCGACAACACGGCCTGACGGCGCGCATCGACACCACGCATCTGCTCATGTGAGGCCGCGACGTGGCCCTCGGCGAACGCGGTGGCGGCGAGGTCGGCGTACTCGATCCAGGCTGCGGCGAGGCCCCCGATGACGCTGGGGTCGACGGCCGACGCGGCGTCGGTGATGGCACGCCAGCCCTCGCGCGACGCGATCCGGAAGGCGTGCATCGCCGCGTCGAGCGAGATGCCGCTCGCGAGGCGCGCACGACCTGCTCCGACGAGCGTGGCATGGTCCGGCGTCGGACGGGTCCCGGCGGCGACGGCCTCGCAGAAGCGCGCGACGTAGGTGCGTGAGGTCGCCAGCACGGCAGCGAACTCCTTGGGGTCCATGGCGGCGTACTCGACGACCTCACGCCGGTAGGCCTCACCCATGCCGGGCAGCGCCTCGTCGATGCTCGCGAGGACGCCTTCCATGACCGCGGCGACCGACGGGGAGACCGCGTCGTGGAGGCGGATGATCGGGGCGATGTGCTCAGCCACGGGACGCCACCTGCTCGGCCTTGGCGTTCACGGAGCTCGAGAGCAGACGACCGATGCCGAGATGCTGGGTCAGCGCCGCGCGGTCCAGCGTTCTGGTCTCGCCGGCGTGCACGATCGCGCCGCGCTGCATGACGTGCACGTGCTGCACGACGTCGAGCGCGAACGCGACGTTCTGCTCGACGAGCAGCACGGTCACCCCGGACTCGTTGACGGACCGGAGCAGCTCGAACAGCTCGCCGATGATCGCGGGCGCGAGACCTGCGGACGGCTCGTCGACGAGCAGCAGCTTCGGCTCCGACATGAGCGCCCGGCCGACCGCCAGCATCGCCTGCTCACCGCCGGACATCGTCCCGGCAGCCTGGTTGCGACGCTCACGCAGGCGCGGGAAGCGGGCGTACATCGACTCGAGCACCTCGGCGTAGCGACCGGGGTCGCGGCGTCGCAGCGTGTAGGCGCCGAGGCGGAGGTTCTGCTCGACGGTGAGGTCGGGGAAGACCTGCCGGCCCTGCGTGACGTGGCCCATCCCGACGTTCACGCGCTCCTCGGCCGGGAGGTGGGTGATGTCGCGCCCGAGGAAGTGGATCGACCCGGTCCACGTCGGCTGGAGCCCGGCGATGACCTTCATCGTCACGGACTTGCCGGCGCCGTTGAGGCCGAGGATCCCGGCCATCTCGCCCTGGTGGACGGTGAGGTCGAGGTCGTGCAGGACGGTGTTCGCCCCGAACCCGGTGGAGACGCCGCGGAGCTCGAGGACGGGGGTCCCGCTGTTCGAGACGCTGGTGAGATCAGTCATGCCGGGACCTCCACGTCGGCGTCGTTGGTGCGCAGCTCGTCGAGATCGTCGGCCGCGCGTTCGCCGAGGTAGGCGCGCAGCACGTGGGGGTGCTGCATGATCTCGTCGGGCGTTCCGGTCGCGATGATCTTCCCGTGGTCGAGCACGACGACACGGTCGCAGAGGTCGAGCACGAGCGGGAGGTGATGCTCGATGATCAGGATCGTGCGGCCGTGCTCGTCGCGGAGCTCACGGAGCCGCTCGGCGAGGTTCTCGACCGCGGCCGGCGCCATGCCGGCGGTCGGCTCGTCGAGCATCAGCAGCTCCGGCGCGGTGACGAGCGTGCACGCGATCTCGACGATGCGCTTCTGGCCGCCCGAGAGGTAGCGGACCGGCAGGTCCGCGAGCCGGGTGAACCCGAGCTCCTCGATGACGTGGTCGGCGGTGGCTGCGAGCGCCGCCTCGGTCGTGACGACCTTGCGCGTCCTCAGCACCGCGTCGAGCGCGTCGTGCGTCACCAGGCTGTGCTGCGCGAGCAGGAGGTTCTCGCGCACCGTCAGGTCCATCGCGAGCCCGGTGCGCTGGAACGTCCGGCCGAGTCCGGCCGCGGCACGGTCGTGCGAGGCCATCGTGTCCAGCGCCGTCCCGCGGAGGCTGATGGCGCCTGCCTGGTTGTCGACCACGCCGGTGATGGCGTTGAAGAGCGTCGTCTTGCCGGCACCGTTCGGGCCGATCAGACCGACGATCTCGCCGGCGTTCACGTCGAGCGACGCCCCGTCGACGGCGGTGAGCCCCCCGAAGCGCACGGTGACGTCGCGGACGTCGAGGACGCGCTCGCCACGGCGCGGGGCGTCGGCCATGAGCTTCGTCGGGACGGGCAGCGCGGGGAGGGCGTCGAGGTCGAGGTCGACCTCGCCGGCCTCCGCGGCGGCCTTGGCAGCCTTGGCTGCCTTCTCCTCTCGGGCGTGACGGATCGCTCCGGCGAAGCCGTTCGGGTTGGAGGCGATCGTGAAGAGCAGGACGACCGCGCCGAACACCAGGCTGTAGTCGTTGATGGCCTCCGATCGGAACACCTCTTCGAGCAGCTTCGGGGTGATGCCGAACAGGATCGCGGCGGTCACCACCCCGGACCTGCTGGCGAGACCACCGATGATGACCCAGGTCACCACGCCCAGCGAGAAGTTCAGGTTGAACGTTGCGGAGTTGACGAACCCGACGAGGTGGCCGTTCGCGGCGCCGGCGATCCCGGCCATCGCGCCCGAGAGGACGAACGCCTGCAGCTTGTGCCCGGCGATGTCGACCCCGTAGCTCGCAGCGACCTCCTCGTCATCGCGCAGACCGAGGAACGCGCGGCCGAGGGAGGAGCCGCGGACGTTCCCGTCAACGACCCAGAACAGGACCAGCAGGACCGCGACGACCGCGAGGTAGGCGTACTGCTCGGACGCGACGAGGCCTCCGAGCTCCGGGCGCGGCAAGGCCATGCCTGCCGAGCCACGGCTGAGCCAGGAGATCTGGAGGATCGAGCGCTCCATCGCGACCATGAACCCGATGGTCGTGATGGCGAGGTACAGGCCGCGGAGCCGCAGCGCCGGAAGGCCGATGACGAGCGCCACGACGCTGCCGAGCGAGGCGGCGAGCATCAGGCCCACGACGAACGGCAGGTCCCAGCGTCCGGTGACGATCCCGCTGGCGTAGGCGCCGATCGCGAGCAGGCCCCCGTGGCCGAGGGAGATCTGTCCGGCGTAGCCCATCAGCAGGTTCAGGCTCAGCGCCATCATCGCGTAGGTCAGGCCAACGGAGACGATGAAGAACCAGACCGACGCGATGCCGAGCTGTCCGAGCAGCATCGGCACGGCGACGGCGATCGCCAAAGCGATCACGATGTTGCGAGCGCGCAGCGTCGGGCGCCAGGAGATCATCGGCATGGTCGGCTCCCGCTCGATCGTCGCGCTCATCGGACGCTCCCCGTGGCGACGGGACCCGAGAGGTCCAGGTTGCGCTTCAGCCGCTCTCGGATCCGCGCCGGGACCCCGCCGGGGGCCACGAGGAGGATCACGAGGATCAGCCCGAACACGACGAGCGTCGAGGCGCCGGGGAACGTCGAGGTCACGAAGATCAGCCCGACCCACTCGTTGACGACGCCGACCAGCAGCCCGCCGATGAACGCCCCGTTGACGTTGTCGAGCCCACCGACGAGCGCCGCCGCCAGCGCCGGCACGAAGAAGTCGTTGGTGAGGCTGCCGGGAGCGAACGCCCCGATCGACGGCACGACGAGCAGGCCGGCGATGGCGGCGAGCATCCCGCCGACGGCCCAGACGAAGCCGGAGACCTCGGCGAGCGGTACGCCGACGAGGCGGACAGCGGTGGCGTCCTGTGCAGCAGCCTGCACGCCGAGCCCGAAGTCGGTGCGGTTCAGGAAGGTGGTGAGCCCGACCCCGAGCACGACGACCGTCCCGAGGGCGAGCATCTTCGTCGGGGAGACGAACACCCCGAAGAGCTTCGGGCCGAGGCCCCTGATGGGCGGCGGGAGGTTCTGCTGGCCTTCGAAGAGCAGGATCTCCAGCGAGAGCAGCATGAGCATCAGGCCGATGGTCCCGACCGCGACCGCGAGGCGCGGGGCGTCGGTCATGCGCGCGACGATCACGCGCTCGAAGATCAGCGAGATGAGCCCGGCCGCGAGCACCGCGACGATGGCGGCGGCGATCCACGGGATGTCGTGGCGGACGTGCGCGGTCCAGGCGATGTAGACCGCGAACGTCGCGATCTCCGGCGCGGCGAAGTTCACGACACGCGAGCCGCGGAACACGAGCACGATGCCGACGGCGAAGAGGCCGTAGATCGAGCCGGTGACGACCCCGTTGACGATGACCTGACCCATGGCGGGCTCCCTCTGGCTCGTTCCTGGCTGACGGAGCTGCGGTCAGTTCAGGTCGTCGACGCAGTACTTCGTGGTGCGGAACTGGGGGCCGGTCGGGTGCGCGAACGTCTCCTGAGCGAAGAACTTGAAGCCGCCGAAGTGGCCGCCGCGCGAGCGGGCGCCGGTCGTGTCGATCGCGCAGCTCGGCGTCACCGAGGTCTTCAGTCCCTTCGTCAGCATCCCGGCGAACGAGTCGCGGGTGCAGTCGCGGCCGCACAGCTCGAGGAGGTGGTGGAGGTACTTGTTGCCGAGCCACGTCTGCCAGAGCAGGTCGTTCGGCTTCGAGTCGGGGCGGTACTCCGCGTACGCCGCCTCGAACTTCGCGATCTCGGCGTCGAATCCGTACGCGTCCCACTCGCCGTCGTAGCCGCCGGGCGCGTAGGACGGCCACGAACCGACACCGTCGATCGAGGGGTTGAGCGCCGCGTCGCCGACGGTGTCGTTGACGAGCTGGAACGGGAAGATCACGAACTTCGGGCGGTAGCCCTGGTTCGCGGCCTGGGTGATGAACTGCGCGGCGTTGAGCGCGTTCTCCCAGAGCCAGACGACCTCGGCACCGTTCTGCTGGAGGTTGACGATCTGCTGCGAGTAGACGCCCTGGCCGGATGTCACGGGCAGGTCGCTGACGACCTTCACGCCGCGGCGGTCGAGCTCCGCACGACCGGCGTCACGGCCCGGGCCCCAGTTCTCGGACTGGCGCCAGACGATGCCGACGTTCTTGTCGCGGTAGTTCGTGGCGATGTGCTGCCCGAACGCCTCGCCCGTCTGCTCGACGGTCGGCGAAAGCGTGAACGAGTAGCGGAAGTCGGTCGCAGGGTTCACCGCGATGTGGTGGATGTAGAGCATCTTGTTGGTCTCGGCCCACTCGCGGACCGCGGGGATCTGGTCGAACCCGATGCCGCCGAGGAGCGCGAACGGGGTC
>CBDTYW010000101.1:0-11812 GCA_965364735.1 uncultured Nitriliruptoria bacterium | reverse complement strand
GGGTCGGCGTCGGGGTCGGCGGCGGTGGGGGCGGCGGCGGGGGCGGGGGCTGGGGCGGCAACGATCCCTGTCCCTCGGGGTCGGCCGCGTCGCAGTCACCGCTCCAGAGGTAGTAGCTGTCCGGCCACATCGGTCCGAGCGTGCGGTTCGGGCCGCCGAGGCCCCAGTGCTGGATGCCGAAGTTGTTGGCCGTCGTGATGCCCACGGAAGTGGGCAGGTGCGCGCCACCCTCACCCTCGACGGTCAGGTCGACGTAGCCGCCCGGCGCGTAGTCGAACGCGGCAACCCCGCGGATCCCCGGCTCGACGGTCACGCCCTTCGTCGGGGTCGTGTCCTGGTACGGGTCGATGTGGCCGGACTTCCACGGCCTGACGTTCCACGACCCGATCTCGGTGTCCGCGAAGAACGCGCAGCCGTCGGCGTCGGTCAGGGCCACGCGGGTCCCGCCGGGACCGGTCGCCCAGACGAGCACGTTCGCGACCCCGACGCGCAGGTGGTCCTGCACGTTGACGAGGATCGATCCGTAGTCCTCGTCGTAGGTGCCCTCGTTCGGGGCGATCTGGGTCTCCGTGCGGACCGGCGGGCGGCCGCTGAGCTCGGGCCACGTGACGTCGACCGTCACCCTGAGGAAGGCGTTCGTGTCGGCTCCCGTGGTGACGCAGGCGCCGACCTCGTCGCCGAGCGTGACCCAGTCGACCGCCCGGGTGATCGTGTAGTCGTTGTTCGAGACGGTCTCGGTGAGGACCTCGGACGTTCCGGCCAGCGGCTCCAACGACTCGAAGGGGGTGATCCGCATGCGCTCGAGCTCGCGCGTGGCCAGGTTCGAGGCGACGGCCCGATCCGCGTTGTCACGCGTGATCCGCAGGGTCGCCACGGCGGTCGTGGCCAGCGCGGCGATGACGAGGGCAAGGATGACGGCGGCGACCATCATCTCGACAAGCGTGAACCCGCCGTCAGCGGTCAGGCGGTGCTGTCGGTGTCGTTCGAAGATGCGTCGCATGGGGATCCCGGAATGGTCGTCCTTGGAGACATCGGCACGCTCCGGCCCCGGCTTGAGGTGGTGTGCGATCCGCGTCTCACTTCAGGATCTGCTGGCCCTCGCACAGGGTGAACGCGTCGTCGCCGTAGAGGAGCGTCGCGCAGGACTGCTCCACGGAGAGCACCTGGTAGCTGACCGCGAAGGTCTGACCGGACTCGACGTCGTACGCAACGCCGTCGATCTCGACGATCGCGCGGTTCGCGCCGCTCTGGTCGTAGACGTCGATGAGACGGACGCTCTGGCCGTCGCAGGTGACGACGGCGCCCGACGTGCACGGGTCGTCCTCGGTCCCTGCCTGCGGGGTCGTACCCGGTGGGCTCGTCACCACCTCGACCGTCTGCGTCCGGACGGGGCTGAAGGGGTCGTTGCCCAGAAAGAACTGGGCGGTGGCCGCCGGGATGTCGACGAGAGTCGTCGTGGCGTCCGTTGGCGCGACCTCCGTCTGCGCAGCGAGCGGGAGCGAGCTCATGGCCGAGTCGGCCTGCGCTGCCTGGATCACCGTCGCGGTCGCCGCGGCGGCGAGGACGACGGACATCATCCTCGTCCGTCGACGCGGGGCGCGCTCAAGCTCATGGGTGAGGTTCATGGTGCGACCTCCGCTGACGCGTTGGTGTCCGAGCTGCCGTCGGGCAGCACTGGCATGACGCGGCGCTCCTGGGCAACGGCGGCGGCAGCAGCGGCGGCGGCCGGGCTGAGCTCGGTGTAGAACATGGTGATCCCCATGTCGATGCGAAGACGGGGATACGAGCGGGACGACATCACGAAGTAGTCCGTGACCATGGCGCGGGAGGTGATCCGTGGATCCTCGACCCGTCGCATGAAGTCGACGATCTGGAAGAAGCCTCCCTCGACGGCAACGGCCACCTGGATCTCCCGGAGCTCCGGAGCCATCGCGCTGAGGCGCCCCTTGTCAGGCAGCACCGACATGATCTCGACGCCCGAGGAGTCCGCGGCGTCCTGAAGCGCGCGGAGCGCCGCAGGCATGTCCGTTCCCTCCGGGATGATGGCGCTGGCGAGCGCCATCTCCGCCTCGATGTCCGGTGCCCGAGACCGCGCTGCTTCGAGGGTCCGGATGCGGTTCCTGACCGTGGTCTGCTGGTCGATCGCTTGCTCGGTCTCTTCCTGAGCGAGGGCGATCGCGTCGCGCTTGGGCGAGAGCAGGACGAACCAGAAGACGACCAGCAGGAGCGCCGTCACCAGCGCGATCAGGATGTACATCGCCTTTGATGATGAGATGTTCATCGCAGCTCTCCCGGAAGTCCGAGCCGGTAGCGGCCGGTGTAGGCGCCCTCGTCGATCGTGACCTTGATCTCGAAGATCGTGTACTCGTCGTCGATGACGCTGGACGTCAGCTTCGGGGTCATGAAGCTGGCGACCTTGTCGAGCCCGATCATCAGGCGTTCGATACCGGGCGCGAAGCCCGCCCGGGTCTCGCCGGTGATCACCAGGAAGGCAGGCTCGTCCGGGCTCTGGGTGTCGAAGGTGAGACGGTCGAGGCCTGCGTTCGTCGGGAGCACTGCCGCGAGGTCCTGGAGAACCCCGGCAGCCCCGATCTCGCGGGCGAGCGCGCCCTGGAGGACCTGGACGTTCGTCGAGAGGTTCTGCTCGAGCTGTCCGAACTCGAAGAGCCCGGACTCCTCACCGCGCAGGCGGTTCACCTCAGCCTGCTCGATGTCGCGCTCGCGCTCCGTCGCCACAAGCCGGTTCGACTCGCTCGCGAAGAACACGAGCATCGTCAGGACGAGCAGGACCGAGAGCGAGAGCTGTGCGATCACGTTGCGCTGACGCGCACGCGCCGCGGCGAGCTCGGGGGGAAGGAGGTCGATGCCGACCATGCCGGGGGTGCTCATGGGTTCGCTCCGAGCGCGAGACCGAACGCGGTCACGAGGACGGGCTCGATGGTCTCGAGCTGTTCGGGGGTGAAGACGCTGGACGCTGCGGGGATCCGGCTGAAGACGCCGGTCTTCGCGAGCGGGACCCGGAGCACGTCCGAGATCCCGGTCGAGACGCCGTCCATCATCGAGCCACCACCCGTCACGAGCAGCCGGTCGATGCGGGTGACCGACCGACGGGAGAAGAAGAAGTCGAGGGAGCCGCGGATCTCACGGATGAACGTGTCGGCTTCGTCGGCGACGAGTCGCTCCAGGTCCGTGCCGTTGCGGTTGCCGATGCCGGTGTCGTGCTTGAGCTTCTCGGCCTCCTCGAACGTGAGCTCGAGCTCCTCCGCGATGCGGTGGGTGATCTGGTCGCCGCCCATGGCCAGGAGCCGTACGAACTTCGGCTGCCCGTTCTGGTGAACGACCATGTTCGTCTGACCGGCGCCGATGTCGACGATGACCTCGGTGGCCTCCTCGGCGAACCGGGACTCGTCCTGCAGCGCACGGAGCACCGCGAAGCTGTTGAGGTCCAGCTTGACCGGCTGCACCCGGGCGCGGGCGAGCACGCCGAGCATCGCGTCGACGGCCTCGCGCTGCGCGGCGACGAGCAGGATGCGGACCATCCGGTCGCCCTCGGCGTTGGTGAACTCCTCGATGACGTGGAAGTCCAGCTGGGCGTCCTCCACGCTGATCGGGAGGTGCTCCTGGACCTGGAAGCTGATCCCCTGACGGAGCTCGTGCACGGGCTGCCACGGCAGGTCGATCTCGCGCACGATCACGCGTTGGTTGGCCATGCCGACGACGACGTCGCGGCCACGGATGCCCGTGTTGGCCAGCACTTCGCGGATCGCGCCGGCGACCTCCGCCGGGTCGAGGATCTCGCCGGCCTTGATGCAGCCGTTGCGCAGCTGCAGACCGCCGAAGTTCTTCGTGACCAGCTTGCCGCGGACACGGGTGAGCTCGACGACGTGGACGGAGCTCGTCCCGATGTCGAGGCCGATCGCGGATCGCCCCATGATCGTCCAACCTCTCGATGTGGTGTCGATGCCGCTCGTCGATGAGCAGCACTCTCACCAATCGTCGGCCGTCTTCACCACACCTTGAGCCCAGCGTGCGAGGTCACAGCCCGAGGCGAGCCTCAGCCCAGGCCGAGATCGGTGAGCCCGCCAGCATCGCCACGACGGCACCGATCGCCATGTACGGCCCGTACGGGATCTTGCTCGCGATCTTCGCCCTTCCGGAGCCGATCAGGACCATGGCGATCGCGAACGCGCTGAACGTCGTCGCGTAGAACCAGATGACGAGGTGCCAGCCGCCGAGCCACCCGATCGCGAGCCCCACGGAAGCCGCGAGCTTGATGTCGCCCATGCCCATGCCCATCCGGCCGCGGACGAGCCGGTAGCCCTCGGCCAGCGCGAGCATCCCGGCCGGCAGCGCGATCCCGGCGATGGCCGCCCTCCGGAGGCTGGACCAGTCCCCCTCGATGGCTGCCGCCCCGGCGAGGAGCACGAGGAGCACCGGCGCGAGCCGGTAGGTCAGGACGTTCGGGATCCGCTGGTGCTCCAGGTCGATGGCGGTGGCAACCACCAGCGCCCAGGAGAAGGCGAGCAGCGCCGGGAGGACCCAGCTCTCGCCGTGCACGAGGGTCACGGCGGCGAAGAGCAACGCCGTCGCGAGCTCGACCGCCGGGTAGCGACCCGAGATGGAGGCCCCACATGCTCGGCACTTCCCCCGCAGCCGCAGCCAGGAGATCACCGGGATGTTGTCGCTGGCGCCGATCTCCGCGTCGCACGTCGGGCACGCGGACCGTGACGGATGCATCACGGACCCACCGTCGGGCCACCGATGGATCGCCACGTTGGCGAACGAACCGACCAGCAGGCCGATCACGGTGGTCACGGGAAGCAGGATGGCGATGGTCACGGGTGGTCCTCGGGAGCGGCCGTGGGCTGTACGCAGTGTTGCCCGTCGGCCGACGTCGCGGGCTCGATCGGGGCGTTCGTCACACAACGAGCCGGGCGGCCCCAGAAGAGGCCGCCCGGTCGAGTGTGCGTGCGGAGATCAGGTGCAGTCGCCAGCAGCGGCTGCGGAGCTCAGGCTGCCCGCTGCCGAGTCGAAGACCCAGTAGTTGGCGGACTGGGTGTGCTTGCCGGAGATCTCGTAGGCGTTGGCCGTGCCGCCCGCCTCGTTCTTCAGGCAGATCTCGAGGGCCTGCATGCCGTCGGACGTCGACAGACCGTAGGTCGTGAGGTCGCCGGAGGTCGCGGTGTAGGCGGAGTTGTCGGTGAAGTAGGTCTCCATCGCGGTCTGGGCGTTGCGGACGTCGCTCTTGGCGGCGGCGTCGTACGCCTTCTCACGCTGGTTGAGGAAGACCGGGATGGCGATCGCGGCGAGGATGCCGATGATGATCACCACGACGAGGAGCTCGATCAGCGTGAATCCCTCTTCACGCTCGTCCAGCTGGCGGTACATCGTGCGCATTTCGTGCCCTTTCGAAGGCTCTTGCTGAGTTGGTGTTTCGCCAGTTCTGATGGTTCGTCCCTGGCGACACTCCGCGCCGTTGCACTGGCCCTCGCACATCCCCCGTGAGGGGGTCGTGCGCCGGCAGCCCGGCGAGCCTTCCCGAATGAGACCGATGATGGATGTCTCGGGTGAGGCTCCGTGGCGTTGCTCACTCGCCTCTCGACGAGCTCGCCCTTTCGGCGCGCGGTATGCGGTGTGTCACTCTCAGCGGTCGGCACAACTCGGGGGTGACTTGAGGATGTCGCTGCGATTCCTGTGCATAACCGGCCACCCGCGGGCGCTGGCCGCCCGTCTGGCCGATCGTGGCCCCGGGACCATCTCGTAACCTACGGTCCCGTAGGTTACGGTTTCTCCTGATCCCGCCACGGCCGACTCCACGAGACCGATGTGACCGCCAGCCCCACCACACTGACCGACCCGCTCCCAGACAGCGATCCCTCCCTGCCGGACGGCGTCCGCCTCGTCGAGGGACTCCGAGGCGTCCGGACGACCACGCGTCGCGAGCAACGCGCCCAGCGTGTCGGAGCGGTGGTCGTGTCGATCCTTCCGCTGCTCGGCCTCGCAACCGCGGTCGTGTCGCTCTGGGGATGGGGCATCAGCGGCCGTGATGTCGCGCTCATGGTCGGCTTCCACGTCTTCACGGTGCTGGGGATCACCGTCGGCTATCACCGGCTGTTCACCCACCAGGCCTTCCGTGCCCCCCGCGCCGTCCGCGTGGCGCTGGCCGTCGCCGGCACGATGGCAGCCCAGGGCAACGTCATCGGGTGGGTCGCCACACACCGCCGCCACCATGCCTACGCCGACCAGCCGGGTGACCCCCACTCCCCCCACCTCGCCGAGGCTCCGGGGATCCGCGGCCAGCTGCAGGGCCTGTGGCACGCCCACATCGGGTGGATCTACCGGGCGCAGGGAACGGTCGCGACGACCTGGGCTCCCGACCTGCTGGCCGACCCGGCGATCGTGCGCGTCGACGGCCTCTTCCCGCACCTCGTCGCGGTCTCGATCATCCTCCCCGGGATCCTGGGCGGCGTGCTCAGCGGCACCCTCGCGGGCGCGGTCACCGGGCTCGTCTGGGGCGGCTTCGTCCGGCTGTTCCTGGTCCACCACATGACGTGGTCGATCAACTCGATCTGCCACTTCTTCGGTCGTCGCCCGTTCGAGAGCCACGACGAGTCCACGAACAACTGGCCGCTCTCCATCGTCTCGCTCGGTGAGTCCTGGCACAACAACCACCACGCCTTCCCCGCCTCCGCGAAGCACGGGCTGCTCCGCGGACAGGTGGACCTGTCGTGGCTCTTCATCCGTACGCTCTCCGCGGTTCGGCTCGCCTCCGACATCAAGCTGCCGACCCCCGGTCAGCTCGCTCGCAAGCGGCGAGTCCAGGAGCAGACCGGATGACCAGACGGCGGATGAGCGCGGCAGAGCGCCGCGAACAGCTCGTCGACGTCGGTCGCGTGGTGTTCGCCGAGCGCGGGTTCGCCGCGACGTCCGTCGAGGAGATCGCCGATCGGGCCCACGTCTCGAAGCCGATCGTCTACGAGCACTTCGGCGGGAAGGACGGGCTGTACGCCGTGGTGGTCGACCGTGAGGTGCAGCAGCTGCTCGGCAGGCTCACCGAGGCGTTGCACATCCCCGGGACCCGGGAGGCCGTCGAAGCCACCGCAGGGGCGTTCCTGACGTACATCGAAGAGCGACCGGACGGCTTCCGGGTCCTGCTCCGCGATGCTCCCGCCGGAGGTCAGCCGGGACTTCCGACGGTGATCGGTGGCGCGGTCGCCCAGGCAGAGAACCTCCTCGCCGAACACCTCGAGCGACGCGGATACGACGAGGCGCTCGCGCCGCTGTACGCCCATGCGCTCACCGGCATGGTGGCGCTTGTCGGCCAGTGGTGGCTCGAGGATCGCACGATGCCCAAGGGGGCTGTCGCGGCGCACATCGTGAACCTGTGCTGGAACGGCCTGCGCCACCTGGACCGCGAGGTCTGACCGCGGTCACGCGGCAGCGAGCCGCGCGTCAGCCTTCACGACGAGGTCCGCCGTCAGCTGGGCGTCGACCGAGCCGACCCCCACGTGGACCAGGCCGACACCGACCGCGTCACGCCGCCAGAACACCATCTCGTAGACGACGGCGACGAAGCCCATCTGGCCGCGCATCTCCCACGCCGCAACGTCCTGCCCCGGGCTGCCCCGATCGATGCGCGCGATCGACCACGAACCCCCGTCCTCGTCGGTCCACGCGTCGCATCCGTCGGCCACCCGGACGAGCTCGCGGAGCTGCGCCGCCAAGGTCGCCTCGTCCGCGAGGGCCACGACCGAGTGCGCGACGTAGGGGCCGAAGTCGCCCTTGGAGAACATCCGCTCGCCCCGGGCGCGCACGTCGCCGCCAACCTCGATGAGCTGGCCGTCGCAGAGCTCGATCTCGCCCTCCCCGTCCCCGTCGGGGTCCCCGCCGTTCTGCTCCTGCGTCCTACGGCGCTCGTCGTCGCTCAGCTGGCGCCAGCCCGACGGCAGGTCCGATCGCTGCAGCAGCATGCGTTCGGCGTCAACGGGCGCAGCGGTCGGCTGAGCCGTCTCCGACGCGGTCGCCGCCGGGCTCGCTGACGCGGTCGGGGTCGCTGACGCGGTCGGGGTCGGGGTCGGGGTCTCGGTCGGAGTCGCGGTCGACGTCGCCGTCGGGACCGACGAGACGTCCGCGGAGCTGCTGCCCGACGGCGTCGGCGCCGACGCCTCCGCGTCTCCGGTCGGGAGCTGCGAGGCTCCGGGCGTGGCGGGAGCCGAGGCGGCGTCGGCCTGCGTTGGCGATGCCTGCGGAACGACCACGGGATCCGCGGCGCACGCACCCAGGACCAGCGCTGCAGCGAGCGCGGTGGCCAGACGATGGCGACTGATGGTGTGCAGGCAGTGATTCATGCACGCACCGTAGAACGCCGCGGGCCCGTCGCACGAAGCGACGGGCCCGACGACGGTTCGGGACCGATCAGCCGTCGACGAGGCTGATGATCTTGAAGATCGGCATGTACAGCGCGATGACCATGCCGCCCACCAGACCGCCGAGGACGGCGATCATCAGCGGCTCCATGAGCGCGGTCAGGGACTCGGTCTGGCTCGAGACCTCCTGGTCGTAGAACTCTGCGATCTTCTCCAGCATGGTGTCGATCGCGCCGGTCTCCTCACCGACCGCGATCATCTGGACCACCATCGGCGGGAAGATGGGGTGGTTCTTCAGCGGGCGGGCGATCGACTCACCCTCCGAAACCGCTTCCTGAACTTCCTTGAGCGCCGTGGCGATGGGCCCGTTGTCCACCGTGTCCGCGGTGATCTCGAGCGCCTGGAGGATGGGGACACCAGCACGCATGAGCGTGCCGAGGTTGCGGCTGAATCGCGTGATCGCGATCTTGTGGAAGAGCGATCCGAAGACCGGCAGCTTCAGCTTCATGCGGTCGAGCTGGTAGCGGCCCTTCTCGTTCTCGCGGACCTTCTTGAAGAGCTGCCACAAGGTGAACGGCATCACGAACGTGATCAGCCCGCCGACCGGCGACGTCAAGAACTGCGACAGCATCATCAGCACCCGCGTCGGCAGCGGCAGCTCCGCGTCGAACGACTCGAACATGCTGACGAACGTCGGGACGATGAAGACCAGCATGACGGCGGTCAGCAGGATCGCCAGGATGAACACGATGACGGGATAGGTGAGGGCTGCCTTGATCTTGCCCCTCAGCGCGAGGTCGGCCTCGAGCGTGTCAGCGATGCGCAGGAGCACTGCATCGAGCATTCCTGCGGTCTCACCCGCGCGGACCATGGCGATGTAGAGCTTCGGGAAGACCTTCTCCCGCGCGGCGAGCGACTGAGAGAGCGACTTGCCCACCTCGATGTCGCCCGCGATCTCGTTGATGACCTTCGACAGCGCCGGGTTCTCCGTCTGCTCTGCCAGGATCGACAGTGCGCGGAGCAATGACAGACCCGAGTTGATCATGGTCGCGAACTGGCGGCTGAAGATCGCCAGGTCCTTGCCCTTGACCTTGGGCCCGAAGCCGGGGATGTGGATCTCCCGGCTCAGCGCGTTGACCTCGACCTGCTCGATGCGGATGGGCGCGTAGCCCATCGATCGCAGCTTCGACGCGACGGCGCCCTGCGACTCGGCCTCGAGGGACCCGTTGATCAGCTTCCCGGCCTTGTCACGGACCTGGTAGTTGAACTGCGCGACGGCTGCGGCAGGCATGTGTGCTCCTTCTTCGGCACCCGTGGGGGCACCGTGGTTTCGTGTTCAGTCGCGGCGTCAGCGCCCGGCGAGCCGGTTGAACTCTTCGACGTTGTTGCACTTCTCGACCGCGGCGTCGTAGGTGACGATGCCCTTCTTCACGAGCAGGGCGAGCGACTGGTCCATCGCCATCATCCCGTGCTTCGCGCCCGCCTGGATCGATGAGTAGATCTGGTGGGTCTTTCCCTCACGGATCAGGTTCCGGATGCCCGACGTTGCGACCATGATCTCGGTGGCGACGGCGCGACCGTTGCCGTCGGCCTTCTTCAGCAGGGTCTGGCAGACGACGCCTTGCAGGGCGCCTGCGAGCTGGACGCGGATCTGCTCCTGCTGGTGCGGCGGGAAGACGTCGATCACGCGGTCGACGGTCTGCGGTGCGTCCTGGGTGTGCAAGGTCCCGAAGACGAGGTGGCCGGTCTCCGCGGCGGTCAACGCGATCTGGATGGTCTCCAGGTCACGCATCTCGCCGACGAGGATGACGTCCGGGTCCTGACGGAGCACATGCTTCAGGGCCTTGGTGAAGCTGTGCGTGTCTGCACCGACCTCACGCTGGTTGATCACGGCCTTCTTGTGGTCGTGCAGGAACTCGATCGGATCCTCGACGGTCATGATGTGGACCGGTCGGGTGCGGTTGATCATGTCGATGATGGAGGCGAGCGTCGTCGACTTCCCCGACCCGGTCGGGCCGGTCACGAGGACGAAGCCACGGGGCAGGTACGCGAAGTTCGAGATCTGGTCCGGCAGGCCGAGCTGCTCGAGCTGCAGGATCTCGAACGGGATGACACGCATCACCGAGCCGATGGTCTCGCGCTGGACGAAGACGTTCACCCGGAAGCGAGCGACGTTCGGCACGGAGTACGACATGTCGAGCTCGAGGCCGTTCTCGAACACCTCGCGCTGCTTCTGCGTCATGATCGCGTAGAGCAGCTTCTTGAGCTCGTCACCATCCATGACCGGGTACTTGGCCATGTGCTGGAGATCGCCGTTGACCCGGACGGCCGGGGGGATGCCGGCGGTCAGGTGGAGGTCGGATCCGCCCATCTCGACCATCTCGGCGAGGAGCTTGTCCAGGTCGACCTTCGTGGCTTCTTCCCCCTGCGTACGAGCAACGCCGAGAGCCGGCGATGGTGGCCTCTGCGGCGCCTCGCCAGCCGCGGGGCTGGCGGTCTCGGCCGTTCCCGGCGACAGCTGCGCGATCGCCTGCTGGAGCGGACGGCGACCGGCGAGCACGAGCTCGACGACGAAGCCGGTCGCCTGCTCGACGACGGCGCGTGCCTTGGCGTTGTTCGGGTCAGCGACCGCGACGACGATGCTCCGCCCGTCCAGACCGAAGCGCACCGGCATGGCGAGGTGCTGCTCCGCGAGGTGACGAGGGAGCAGCTGCACCGCGTCATGCTCGACCGTGTTCGGCCCGATCTCGACGAAGTCCATGTCGAACTGTGACGCGAGCACGCGGCCGAGGTCGGTCTCCGTCGCGAAGCCGAGCTCCAGCAGCGACCGCGCCGGGCTCGCCCCCTTCGCGCGGGCGTGCTCCTGCGCGGTGACCCACTGGTCACCGGTCATGACGCCCTGCTGGACGAGCATGTCTCCGAGGCTTGCGCTCATTCGGTGGTTCCTTGATCGGTTCTCAGACGACAACGCGCCCGACTTCTTCGATGGTCGTGCGGCCGAGGAGGACCTTGGCGAGCCCGTCGACGCGCAACGTCCGCATGCCCTGCGAGATGGCCATGCGCTTGATCTCGTCGCTCGATGCTCGTGCGACGCAGAGTCGTTCGATTTCTTCTGTCACCCGCATGACCTCATGGATCGCGAGCCGGCCCTTGTAACCGGTGTTGCTGCACGTCGAGCAGCCGATCGCGACCGGGATCTCCGGCCGTTCTTCCACCACGTCGTCCGGAAACCCCGCCTCCTTGAGGACCGCCGCGTCCGGACGGCGCATCTCGACGCACTTCGGACAGACCCGACGGGCCAGTCGCTGGGCGAGGATGCAGTCCGTGGCCGAGGACACCAGGAACGGCTCGATGCCCATCTCGGTGAGGCGGGTGAGCGCCGACGCGGCGTCGTTCGTGTGCAACGTCGAGAGCACGAGGTGACCGGTCAGCGCAGCTTCGATGCC
>CBDTYW010000100.1:0-11847 GCA_965364735.1 uncultured Nitriliruptoria bacterium | reverse complement strand
GTCGCGATCGCGGGGTAGGCGAGCGGCACGTAGATCTTCCAGAGGATCGTCCAGCGTGAGGCCCCGTCGACCACGGCGGCCTCCTCGAGCTCGTACGGGACGGTCACGAAGAACTGCCGGATGAGGAACGTCCCGTAGGCGTTGAAGAAGAACGGGAACACGAGCGCCGCGAGCGAGTCGACCCAGCCGAGCGAGACCATGAGCTGATAGAGCGGGATGATCAGGATCACGAACGGGACCATGATCGAGCCGAGGTACATCAGGAACATCGCGTCGCGTCCGGGGAAGCTGATGCGTGCGAACGCATAGCCGCCGAGGATCGAGGTGATGACCGTCCCGATCACGACCAGGATCGTGACCAGCGCGGTGTTCGTGAGGCTGCGGTCGAGCGTCTGGACCTCGAGGACCTCGGTGAAGTTCTCGGGGTGCGGGGCGATCTTCTCGACCGGGGTTGCCGTACGAATCGTCTCCAGCACGGTGTCGCCGGGTGACGACGGCAGCGCGAACACGCCCTTGACGGTGCGGCTGACCTCGAACATCTCGACCGCGCCGGACGGGGTCGGCACGAGGTAGAGGTCTTCCTCCTCGCCGGCGACGACCGCGGTGCGCTGGCCGTCGGGGCCCTCGGCGTCGACGACCTCGCTGCGCGGCAGCTCGATCGTCGCGGTCGGGTCGGCGACGGGCGCGTAGGTGCCGAGGCGGACCTCGTCGACGAGACCGCGGACCGCGCCGTCGATCTCGTAGGCGGGGAAGTCGTCGCCACCGATCGCCACGGCCTGCTGGTCACGTGGGATGACGCGGGGCGGGTAGGTGAAGATGTCGGTGCGGCTCTTGAGCGACGAGCCGACGACGAACAGGAACGGGAACAGCATCACCGCGGCCAGCCCGGTGAGCATGGCGTAGACGCCCACCCGTCGGGCGACGGTGGAGCGCTGGGTTCCGACGACCATCGCCATCAGCTGGCCTCCGTCTCGTCGCGTTGCCGCTGGAACTGGATGAACGTGAACGAGAAGATCAGGGCGAACAGCACCCAGGCGACGGCCGAGGCGTAGCCCTGTGAGAACCGGCGGAAGCCCTGTTCGTAGAGGTAGACCACCGGGGTCAGCGTCGAGTTGCCCGGCCCGGCGCCCGCGGGCGTGGTCTGCGGGAACAGCACGACGCTCTCACCGAACAGCTGCAGCGCGAGCACGCCGGTGGACGCGACGACGAAGAACGTCGTGGGCTTGAGCGACGGCAACGTGATGTGGCGGAACCGCTGCCACGGCGTCGCGCCGTCAAGAGCGGCAGCCTCGTAGAGGTCGCCGGGGATGCCCTGCAGCCCTGCGAAGAACAGCACGGTGTTGAAGCCGACGTACTGCCATGCGAACACGATCACGAGCGAGTAGAGCGCGACGTCCGCGTCGCTCAGCCACTGGATGGCCGGGTCGCTGGTCTCGGGGAGCAGCGGCAGCCAGTTCCAGAAGTTGACGACCTGGAGGATCAGGTAGTTGATCCACCCGACGGTCGAGCTGAAGAGCTGCCGCCAGATCAGCGCCACCGCGATCACGCCGGCGATCGACGGGATGAAGTAGAGGGCCCGGAAGACCTTGATCCCCGGGACCTTCGAGTTGAGCAGCTGCGCCATGAACACCGCGGGGACGACGGCAAGCGGGATGGCGAGCACCGAGAACTTCAGGATGTTCAGGATCGAGCGCCAGAACAGCGGGTCGCGGGCCCCGATGACGACGTCGCCGAAGCGGGTGAGCTCCTGGTATCCGCCCTTGAGCCCCTCACCGGCGCTCGTGAAGTCGAGCGCGAGGATGTTGATGTAGTTGTCGAGGCCGATGAAGTTCGTGGTCCCGAAGGCGTCCCACTCGTTGAGGCTCACGAAGAGGCTGAACAACAGCGGACCAGCGAAGAAGGCGAAGAAGCCGAGGAGGTTCGGGGAGATGAACAGCAGGCCGTCGAGCGTGCGGCGCTGGGTTGCCGAAGCGTTGAAGTGGCGCGCGATGTCGGGCTGGTAGACCCGCCAGGCGATGACGCCGAACGCGAGGGCGATCACCAGGACCGGCAGCCGGGTGGGCGAGATGAGCCGGCCGGCGAAGGTGAGCAGCCCGGGGAGCAGCCCGACCGCGATGAGTGCGGCGAGGATCCCGGCGAGGGCGATCCGGCGCCCGATCACGGCCCGGTTCGGGGCGGCGTCCTCGCCGCCAACGACGAGCCAGCCGATCAGCGCGACCGCGAGGAAGGGAACGCCGCGCGCGAAGGTCTCGGCGAGCGCGTCGAGACCGACGAACACGCGGGTGGTCTGCAGCAGGACGACCACCGCGATGACGAAGCCGAGGTAGTTGACCGTGAGCGCGATGGCACGACCGAGGTGGCGGCCTCGTCGCAGGAGCGCGGCCGAGGTGGCGGCGAGCGCAGCCGCGACGCCCAGCCCGACGATCGAGATGATGCGGAAGAGGCCGTCGGTCGGGCCGACGCCGGCACCCATGACGAGCCCGAGCGCCGCGATCGCGGCGACGGAGAGCGCTGCCTGCCAGCCGACGAGCAGCGTCTGAACGCGCGCGGCATCGAGCCGCGACGTGCTGCCTCGGGCAGCGGCCAAGGTGCTCACCGGCTCGTCTCCCTCTCGATCCAGCGGGGGGCGCCGGGGTCGGCCGTCAGCGACGACCGACCCCGGCGTGAACGACTCAGCTGAACGTGGGGTTCAGCTTGTCGCAGATGCTCGCCTGGAAGTCGGCGAGGCTCTGGTCACCGGCGATGACGGACTGGATCTCCGGACCCATCGCGCCGTCGTAGGCAGGCCAGTCACCGGCCCAGAGCGGACCCTCGGAGACCGGGTTCTGGGAGAGCCCGTCGAGGAACGCCTGGTTGTTGGCCGGCGGCGAGTAGGTGAGGAAGGCGTCGTTCGCCGCGGCATCGTCGATGCGGCTCGGGATGTTGGCGCCGAGCGCGGAGATCTCGCCCTGGATGGAGGGGCTGGTCAGCTCGGTGACGAGCTCGAACGCGGCGTCGAGGTCGGCCGTGTTGGCGTTGACCACGTAGGCGCCCCAGAACAGCCAGTTGCTCGGGCCACCGGGGCCGTCCGGCAGCTTGACGACATCCCAGTCGAAGTCGGCGCTCGAGCGGGTGCCCGGCGTCGCCCAACGACCGTTCATGAACATGCCGACCTGGCCGGCGAGGAACGGCGGCTCGGAGTCCTCACCGAACGGCACGGCGAGGCCGTCCGCGTAGAGGCCCTGCATGTAGGTCAGCCCGGCGATCGCCTCGTCGGTGTCGAGCCCACAGCCCGTGCGGTCGTCGTTGAAGAAGTTTCCGCCAGCGGAGTTGATCCAGTAGCCGTAGTTGGCCCACCAAGAGTTCATCCCGTAGCCCTTGATCTCGGAGGAGAGCCCGCTGACGGCCTCGCCGACCTCGCGGAAGGCGTCCCAGTCCCACTCGCCGTTGGCGGAGAGCTCACGCGGGTCGTCGGCGCCGGCCTCGTCGATCAGGTCCATGTTGAGGTAGAGCGCGAAGGTGGAGACGTCGCGGGGAAGGCCCCAGAGCGTGTCGCCGGCCTGGTTGGTCGCGGGGTCGACGGTGAGGAACTCCATCGGGCCCGGGTAGTACGCCGCGTCGCCGGCGTAGTCGCTGGACGCCGTGGCGACGGAGCGGAGGTCGGCGATCAGGCCGCGCTTCGCGAAGTCGGCGATGTCGGTTCCGGGGATCCAGAACACGTCCGGGGCGGTGCCCGCGGCGAGCTCGGTCTTCAGGACGTCCTGGTAGGAGGATGTCTCGGAGCCGCCGGGCTCGTAGGAGAGCTCGAGGTTCGCCTTGGCGTCGTCGATCTTCTGGCTGACCGCGGCGTAGACATCGGCCTCGGCCTGGTTGTCCGGACGGGTCCGCCAGCGCAGGGCGACGACTTCGCCGGAGTCCTCCGGCGTGGTCGTCGTGGTCGCGTCGCCGCACGCAGCTGCGGCGAGGGAGAGCGCTGCTACCAGCGCCACCGTGTTCCTTCTCATGAACGTGCTCCTGTGTTGGCGTGGGTGGACGCCGTCGGGGTGGTCACGCGCGCGGGGCGCGTGTGATCGGGTTCTTGCAGACCGTGCGTGATGATGACATCTGGGATCGTCAGATCCGGGACCCCGCCCGCCGACGTGAGCGCATCGGCGAGATGCGTGGCCGTGAGCTCCGGGAGCGTGTCGTTGATGAACAAGCCGGTCGCCGTCTCGACGGACGCCCGGATCTTCAGCCGGTCGGCGGCGCGTGCCGGAGGAGCGAACTCGAACGCGAGGTGCCAGTCGGCCGCTGGGGCGCCGTCGACCGACGGGGCCTCCATGCAGGTCATCATGTAGTGCAGCGGACGGTCGTAGAGCGCGTCATAGGCGTGGACGACGGTGCGCAGCGCCTCGGCGAGATCTCGACGCTCGTCGGTGGTGAGATCGCCGAGTCGGCTGAGCCCGTGGCGGCGGGCGCGGACATGGACCTCGTAGGGCCACCGCGCGGCGTACGGGACGTTGATCGTGAACGAAGCGTTCTGCGCGACCTGCCGGTCGGGCGCCCCGTCGTCGTCGGCGACGACGCCGCAGGTGAGGCAGGTGTCGTGCTCGGCCCGGTGCTTCGCCAGCGCGTCGAGGCGCCCAGCGATGAACGGTGGCAGGTGCCCGAACGCGTAGATCTGGCCGTGTGGATGGCTGAGCGTCGCGCCCACGTCCTCGCCGCGGTTCTCGAAGACCAGGACGTGTCGGTGGGCCGGGTCGGCCCAGAGCGCCCCGGAGCGGTCGGCCCAGATGGCGACGACGCGGGCAAGCTGCTCGCCGGTGAGCGTCCCGAGCGACCCGACGTGCTCGGAGGTGTAGAGCACCACCTCGCAGCGGCCGGTCGACGGCGCAGTCGGTCCCGGGGGTGGGGTCGGTGCGTCGGCGACGAGCGTGGGGAACCGGTTCTCGAAGACGGCGGCCTCGTATCCGAACGGGATCTCGGGTCCGCCGGGGCAGAGCGGACAGCTGCTCGCGGCTGTGGCGGGCGTCGAGGTGAGCGGTCGCGAGTTGCGGGCAGGCGACACTCCGACCCACGTGTCGGTGAGCGCGTCGTGCCGCAGGTGCAGCTGCGACGGCTCCCCGGCCCCGAAGGTCGGCAGGTCGGCGGAGCCGTGCTCTCCGTACACGGAGAGCAGGCGACCGTCGTCATGGCGCAGGTCGGTGCGCATCACGCGAAGAACCACGAACTCCCGCTTGCGTTCGGTTGCGTCAACGTTTCGAGAATGAAACTAGACGGTTTCGGTTCCGAAGACAAGGGCTGAGCCGAAACAGGTTCCGGTCAGGTACGTGTCACGCCCAGATCTGCCTGTCGCAGCGTGACCGTCAACGCGCCCCGCTCGTGGCGCTCCTCGCCGGCAGGCACGACGTCGCGGCCAGCCAGCATCCCGACCACCGCTGCCCACGCGTCCTCGGACGACGCGCCCATCCCGACGATCCCGTCGCCGCGTACCACCGCAGGCTGTCCGTCGCGGTGCGTCCCCGCCCAGGTGGCGAGCACCTCGCAGGATCCGTTCGGCGCGAACGTCTCGGCCCACGGGCCGGCGTCGAGCAGCTCGCCGTCGAGCGCGAGCAGGGGCTCCTCGCCGCCGACCGGCCAGGTCGCGGTGCTGCCCCACTCCGTGACGTGCGCGCCGAGCCGCTCCGCCAGCCCGTGTGGGTGCGGGGCGTCGGTCCAGCCGTTCTCGGTGTCCTTCACCAGGGTGCGCGCCCCGACGACGACCGTGGCGCCGGCGTCGGCTGCCGCGAGCAGCGTCGCGACCCGCGCCTCGTTGATGAGATGCAGCCCCGGCGCGAGGACGATCGCGTAGCCGGTGAGGTCGGCGTCGACGGGAACGACGTCCACGACCGCTCCGGTGCGGCGCGCCCCGGCGTGTGCGTCGACGACGAGCTTGCGGTGGGTCAGCCCCGGGCGGTGCGGGTCGAGGTTCATCGCCCAGGCGTCGGCGTGGTCGTAGACGAGCGCGACGGTCGCCTCGGGGCGCTCGAGCAGCTCGGGCGGCGCCTCGTCGAGCTCTCGTCGCAGCCGCGCAGCCTCGACGAGACCCTGGTCGGCGGTGCCGTCGTGGCGCAGCAGCCCGGAGTGGTACTGCTCCTGCCCACGCAGCGCCGCGCGCCAGCGGAAGAACAGCAACGTCTCGATGCCGTGCATCGCCGCCTGCCAGCCCCACAGGCGGACCTGCCCGGGCGCGACGGCAGGATTCTGCGGCGTCCAGTTGACGGGGCCCGGCTGCTGCTCGGTGACCCAGCCGCGCCCTCCGCGGGCGGCGGCGCCGTCACCAGCCTGCAGCGCCGTGCCGCGGGTGAGGTCGAGCAGGAACGCGACTTCCTGCGGGCCGGAGACGCCGTGCGGGTAGCTGTCCATCGCGCCGAGCCCGTGCAGCCGGCCGATCGCCTGCGTGCTGACATCGACGTCACCGACGTAGAGGTTGGTGAACGTTTCGTGCGGCGGGGCGAGGGCGCCGAGGATCGCACGCTGTTCGGCGACGCCGGCGACGACCTGCTCGGAGGCGAAGCGCAGGTGGGCGAGGTCGAGCGCCGGGTTGTGGCGCGTCATCGTCGGCACGGGCAGTCGGACGTCGTCGAACGTCGTCGCCGTCTGCGACCAGAACTCGTTGCCCCATGCACGGTTCAGCGCATCGACGTCGCCGCCGAACCGCGCCTCGAGCCATGCGGTGAAGGCGGTCTGGCAGGCGTCGCACCAGCACCGGGTCGAATCGTGGTTGCCGGGCTCGTTGTCGATCTGCCATGCCTCGATCGCGGCGTGCTGGCCGTAGCGCTCGGCCATGGCGGTGACGATCCGTGCAGCCTCCTCCCGGTAGGCGGGCGACGTCGGGCACGTGTGTCGACGGCTCCCGTAGGCGCGGCGCGCACCGTCGGGGCCGACCGACATCACGTCCGGGCGCTCGCGCATGAGCCACACGGGGGGTGTGGCGGTTGGCGTGCCGAGCACCACCGTCATCCCGGCGGCAGCGATCGTCGCGATCGCCTCGTCGAGCCAGCCCCAGTCGAAGGACCCGCGCGACGGCTCCATCAGCGACCACGCGAACTCGCCGATGCGGACCACGTCGAGGCCGGTCTCGGCCATCAGCGCGACGTCACGTTCCCACGTCGATCGCGGCCACTGCTCCGGGTACCAGCAGACTCCCAAGCGCATCACGAGCTCCCTTCCTGACGGTCGTCGGCGTCAGCCCGCGACGATCGCTCCCTGTTCCCGGCCACGGTTCGCGTCCGGATCCCACGTGGCTGGCCGCGTCGACGACGGCTGCAGCAGCCGCCGTGTGAGCTCCAGCCCGCGGGCGTCGAGCGAGCGCAGCGGATCGCTCGAAACGGCCAGTCCGCCCAGCTGTTCGCAGTGTTCGGCCCAGTCCTCGCGGCGTGCGACCTCGGGGCGCACCACCACGCAGTCCGGGTCGTTGACCCACCAGGAGTCGTGGAACATCGTGCGCGCCCGGCCGATCTGCAGCGCGCTGCGCAACGCCGGCTGGCTGATGTCCTCACGGTCCGGCTCCGTCATCGGATCGACGTCGGGGGAGACCCGCATGGCGTCGACGAGGCCGAGGCTGGGCAGGATCGGCGCACCGCAGCCGAGGAGCACGGCGTCGTCGCCGATCGCGTCGCGGATGATCCGCAGCCCTTCGCGGTAGACGGCGATCGTGTCGCCGTCGGCGTGTCGCCCACCCACCATGGCTCCGGCGTAGAGGAAGTCGATCTTGTGGTAGGCGTAGCCCCAGCTGCGCAGGGTCGTGTAGACGTGGTGCAGGTGTTCGGCAGCACCCGGATGGGTGACGTCGAGGACGCGGATCGACTGGTCCCAGTGGTGGGGCGCAGCGACCGCACCGCGGACGAGCCATTCGGGATGCTGCGCTGCGAGCTCGCTGTCAGCGCCGACCAGGAACGGTGCCGTCCAGATGCCCGCCCGGCGTCCGGTCTGCGCGATGCGGTCGGCGAGGGAGTCCATCCGATCGAAGCGCGGCGAGGTCGTCAGCCAGTCGCCGATCCCGGCCTGCCAGCCGTCGTCGATCTGCGCGGTCGTGATGGGCAGGTCCAGCTCGTCCATCGCTGCCAGCTCGGCGACGACGTCGTCCTCGGTGACCTCGTTCCAGTAGCAGTACCAGGAGCACCAGCCGGGCGGGATCGACGCCGGAGCCGCGACGTCGGCTGCTGCCGCCGTGTCCGTCGCCCAGCTTGCGAGGGCGGTGGGCAGGTCGGTTGTCGCCGTCGTGTGCGTGACGGGCCCGTTGGCCGAGATGACGAGCCGGTCACCTTCGAGGTGGAGCCGGATGCTCGGGACGGCGACGGTCGGGTCCTGAGCGGACCAGAGCTGGACCGGCGCGTCGGGCTCTGGCTGCACGGCAAGGAGCCCTTCGGCGTGGAAGCCGACGTCCGGGCCAGGAATCTCCGGGCGGAACGCCATCGTCTGCCAGCGTCGGCGCGCGGGTCGCGGGGATCGCGGAAGCTCCGCGTGGTAGCGCCCGGCGGGGCTCCAGGACTGCCACCCGTGCTCGTAGACGACCGCCTCCTCCGGGTTCGCGGCGAGCTCTGCGACGACGGCGAAGTCCGCGCTCATGTGGTGGTTCCTGTGGAGGTGTCGGTCCCGGCGGTGAGCACCTCGAGGTCGGCGGCCTGCAGGGCTGCGACGGCGTCGGCGTCGGCTGAGGGTCCGGTGATGAGCAGGTCGATGCGGTCGAGCGGACAGAGGTGCGCGAGGGCGACCTCGCCGACCTTCGATCCGTCGGCGACGACGATCCGTTCGCGTGCCGCTGCGAGCATCCTCCGCTTGATCTCGGTCTCGGGCAGGTTGATGTTGGTGACGCCGGCGTCGACGTCGACGCCGTTGCAGCCGAGGAAGACGCGCGACGCCCGGATCTGCTCGAGCACCAGGCTGCCGAGCGGGTCGACGAGCGAGTGCTGCAGCGGCCGCAGCGTGCCGCCGGTGACCACGACCGTGACGCGCGGGTGGGCGGACTCGAGCGCAAGCGCGATCGTCAGCGAGTTCGTGAACGCGGTGACGTCTCGGAGGTCGTCGCGGGCAGCGAGGGCCCGCGCCACCGCCGTGGTGGTGGTGCCGACGTCGAGGATGACGGTCTCGCCGGAGGACACCATCGCGGCTGCGGCGGCGGCGATCGCCTGCTTCTCCTCGGCGTGGCTGGTCGCCGACTCCTCGAACGGGCGCTCAGGGCCGGGGGCGCTGCGGGGGACCGCGCCACCTCGGACACGACGGATCTGGCCGCGTTCCGACAGGACGTTGAGATCCGTGCGGACGGTGACCTCGGAGATGTCGAAACGTTCGGACAGCTCCGACACCGGGGTGAAGTCGTGCTGCCGGATGACGTTGAGCATCCGGTCGCGCCGGAGCCGTGCCGGGACGTGCGGGGAGGACACGGTCGGGCTCCGCTCGTGGATGTCGTGCTGCGTGAGCCTACGACTTTCAGTACTGTTCATCCAGCCTTCGATTCAGGGGAGAGAATCATCGGAAGCGAAAGTCCCGTGCGGCGCTTCCACGCTCCGGGTCGGGTGAACCTCATCGGAGAGCACACCGACTACACCGGTGGGCTCGTGCTTCCGGCTGCCCTCGACCGCGGGATCACGCTCGTCGGCAGCGCTTCCGACGACGGCCGCATCCGGCTCACGTCGGCCTCCGCCGCCGGCGCGGTCGACGTCGCCGCAGACGGATCCGCGCCGCCCACAGACGGCTGGGGACGCTACGTCAGTGCTGTCGCCGCAGAGCTCGACGCCCTCGGCCGTGCTCCGATCGGCTTCTCCGGTCACCTCACCTCGGATCTCCCCGACGGTGCGGGCCTGTCGTCGTCGGCGGCGCTGGAGGTCGTGCTCGGCACGGCGCTCGCGGCCGTCGCCGGCTTCGCGATCGCCCCGCTCGACCTCGCCGCCGCGATGCAGCGCGCCGAGCAGCGCGGCGTCGGCGTGCCCTGCGGGATCATGGACCAGGCCGCGTCGATCCTCGGCCAGCAGGACCATGCGGTGCTGCTTGACTGCGGCACGCTCGCGCACCGCACCGTGGCGCTGCCGCCGGAGCTCGCGCTGGTCGTGATCGACACGGGCGTGCGTCGAGAGCTCGGCGAGTCCGCCTACGGCGAGCGCCGTGCCGAGCTCGAGCGTGCGCTCGTCGCGGTCGGCGATCGGCGCGTCACCGACGTCGCGCCGGACGAGCTCGACGGGCTCATCGCCGCTGCCGCGCTCAACGAGGTCAGCGCCCGACGGCTGCGACATGTCGTGACGGAGAACCAGCGTGTCCGCGACGTCGAGGTTGCTCTGACCGCGCCCGACGGCCCGGATCTCGACGCGCTCAGCAGGCTGTTCGCCGCCGGCCACGCGAGCCTGCGCGACGACTTCGAGGTGTCGGTCCCGGCGCTCGACGCGCTCGTTGCCGCAGCGGTGGAGTCCGGCGCGGTCGCCGCGCGGATGACCGGAGGGGGCTTCGGCGGAGCCATCATCGCGCTGGTTCGCCGTGCGCAGGTGGACGACGTCGTTGCGCGGACGGTCGCGACCTACGACGCTGTCGGCCTGGGCGTGGCGAACCCGTTGGTGGCACGCGCCGCCGACGGCGCACGTGAGCTGGTGGGCTGAACGCCCGGTGAACTGGAGAGCAACATGGCACGCGTCGTCCTGGAAGACCTCGGCAAGACCTACCCCGACGGGTTCGAAGCGGTGTCGGGCATCAACATCGAGGTCGAGGACGGCGAGTTCCTGATCCTCGTCGGCCCGTCCGGCTGCGGGAAGTCGACGACGCTGAGGATGGTCGCCGGGCTCGAGGAGATCACCGCCGGCAAGCTCTCGATCGGCGACCGCGTCGTCAACGAGCTGAGCCCGAAGGAGCGGGACATCGCGATGGTGTTCCAGTCCTACGCGCTGTACCCGCACATGACGGTCGCCGAGAACATGGGCTTCGCGCTGAAGCTCGCGAAGGTCGACAAGGCCGAGATCGCCCAGCGGGTCGGCGAGGCCGCGGAGATCCTCGACCTCACCGAGCACCTCGACCGCAAGCCCAAGGCGCTCTCCGGCGGGCAGCGTCAGCGCGTCGCGATGGGCCGCGCGATCGTCCGTTCGCCGCAGTGCTTCTTGATGGACGAGCCGCTGTCGAACCTCGACGCCAAGCTTCGCGTGCAGATGCGCGCCGAGATCGCGGCGCTGCAGAAGCGCCTCGGCGTCACCACGATCTACGTCACCCACGACCAGGTCGAGGCGATGACGATGGGGGACCGGGTCGCAGTCCTGAAGCGTGGGTTCCTGATGCAGTGCGCCCCGCCGCAGACGCTCTACGACGAGCCCGACAACCTGTTCGTCGCGAGCTTCATCGGCTCACCGTCGATGAACATCGCGGGTGGATCGGTGACTCGTGAGGGCGCCGTGCTCGTGCTGACGATGGGCTCGTCGAAGGTCACGCTGCCGCAGTCGGTCGTGGATGCGCATCCGAGCCTGCTCGATGCCCTCGACCGTCCGCTCGCCGTCGGGATCCGTCCGGAGCACTTCACCCGCGGGGCGGGCGAGCACGAGGTCTGGCCCGCGGCCGAGGTGACGCTCGTCGAGCTGCTCGGCTCGGAGATGCTCGTGCACGTCGCGACCGACGCTCCGCCCGTCATCACCGACGACGTCCGTGACGCCGTCGACGACGCGGCCGCGTTCGAACGGCTCGAGGCGCAGGCGGCGGCCGGCGGGCAGACGTTCGTCGCGCGGCTCGACCCGGGCGACGGCCCTCTCATAGTCGACGGGGTCGTCGTCCGTGCCGAAGTCGACGACATCGCTGTGCCGGACTCGGTCGCCGTGGTCCCCGACGGCGTGCCAGGCCTCGACAGCGACGACGGATTCTGCCGGGCGTGGAGTGTGTTCG
>CBDTYW010000099.1:0-11953 GCA_965364735.1 uncultured Nitriliruptoria bacterium | reverse complement strand
CGATCTTCTTGCTCATGATCGACGACGCGATCAGCGGGATCGACTCGACGGTCGCGGTGACGTCACGCAGCGCGTAGAGCCGCTTGTCCGCCGGGGCGAGGTCCGGCCCCGCAGCACAGATGACCGCGCCGACCTCATCGAGCACCCGGATGAACTCGGCTCCGCTCAGGTCGGCCCGCCAGCCCGGGATCGACTCGAGCTTGTCGAGCGTGCCGCCGGTGTGGCCGAGCCCGCGCCCCGAGAGCTGCGGGACCGCTGCGCCGCAGGCGGCCATCAGCGGACACAGGATCAGCGACACGCCATCGCCGATTCCGCCGGTCGAGTGCTTGTCGACGCTGCGCCGGGTCAGCGAGGAGAGGTCGAGCCGCGTCCCGGACTCGACCATCGCCCGCGTCCAGGTCGAGAGCTCTGCCGGATCCATCCCGCGCCAGAAGATCGCCATGAGCAACGCGGCGACCTGTGCGTCCGGCGCCGACCCGTCGGTGACCCCGGCGATGATCCAGTGGATCTCGTCGTCGGCCAATCGCCCCCCGTCGCGCTTGCGGCGGATGAGCTCGGGCATCGCGAACGTGGCCATCGCGGCTCCTTCAGGCCCGGTGCAGGCGCGACGGGGTGAACGCCCAGGGGAGCAGCGCTCCGAGCGTCGTCGCGCCGTCCGGAGTGTCGACCAGCATCGTCATGTCGGCGAACTCGACGAGCAGCTGGCGGCAGCGGCCACACGGTGGTATCGCGACCCCGTCAGCGTCCACGGCGATGAAGGCCAGCAGTCGACCTCCGCCGGTACGGGCGAGCTCGCCGACGAGCCCGCACTCAGCGCACAACGTCAGCCCGTAGGAGGCGTTCTCGACGTTGCAGCCGGAGACGATCCGGCCGTCGTCGACGAGCGCCGCCGCCCCGACGGGATAGCTCGAGTACGGCGCGTAGGCCCCGGCCCTTGCGGCGACGGCGGCAGCGCGCAGCTCGGCCCAGTCGACGGTCAGCTCGGTGCTCACGGGTACGGCTTCCCCTCGGCGGCGGGCGGACGCGCAGCCCCGACGAAGCCCGCCACCGCGATCACGGTCACGAGGTACGGCGCCATCTGGAGGAACTGCGACGGGACCGGCGAGCCGAGGATCGCGAGCGCCGGCTGGAGCGACTCGGCGAAGCCGAACAGCAGCGCCGCGATCATCGCCCCGACGGGGCGGTAGCGCCCGAACAGCACCGCGGCGAGCGCGATGAAGCCGCGCCCCGAGGTCATGTTCTCCTCGAACGAGCCGGTCGATCCCAGCGTGAAGTACGCGCCTGCGAGCCCGGCCATCGCCCCGCCCAGCATGACCGCGAGGTAGCGGGTCCGTGGCACGTTGATGCCGACGGTGTCCGCGGCTTTCGGGTGCTCGCCGGCCGCGCGAAGGCGCAGGCCCCAGCGCGTCCGGAAGAGCGCGAACGTGAACCACGCGACCGACGCGTACATCGCGTAGACGAAGATCGACTGGTTGAACAGGATCGGGCCGATGACGGGGATGTCGGCGAGCAGGGGCGGCGACAGCTTGTGGAACGTGCCGGCGCGAACGAGCTCGCGGTCGATCGAGCCGAGCTGCTTCGCGACGAACGCGGTGAGCCCGGCGGCGAGGATGTTGACCGCGGTGCCGCCGATGATCTGGTCGACGCGGTAGCGGATGGAGAGCACTGCGAGGGCGAGCCCGGCGAGCGCCCCGGCCAGGATCGCCGCCCCGAGACCGATGTACAGGTTCGACGCGACGCTGCCCACGACCGCACCCGCGAAGGCCGCGGTCAGCATCATCCCCTCGATGGCGATGTTGATGATGCCGGAGCGTTCGCAGAGGATCCCGGCGATCGCCCCGAGCGTGAGCGGGGTGGCGCGGACCATCGTCTGCTGAAGCATCCCGACGAATCCGATCGAGTCACCGCGTGCCGAGTAGGCGAGGAACGCGAGGACGAAGGCGACGCCAACGACGGTGCCGACGGCCACCGTCGCGCGGCCGAACCCTCGGATCAGCTGGAAGACGCCGAGACCGACGCAGAGCGCGCCGAGCATGATCCCGGTCGAGCGGGTGGGGACGCTGAGGTCGGGGACCTGGAACGACGTCCCCCGCACGTTCATGCGGAACTCGCTGGTCACGCCCCCCTCGGCGTTGAGCCCGTAGAACCAGAACGCGGTCAGCCCCGCGGCCAGGAAGACCAGCCCGATGGTGCGGGCGCGACGCTTCGCGCGGGCCTCCGGGGAGGCCGTGCTCGCGCGGACGGTGGGGCCGGTCCCTGCAACGGGTGTCGCGGTCGACATCAGGACCCCCATCCGAGGTTGAGGCCGAGCCCTTGGTCTCCCGTGTCCTTGACCCGGTAGAGCGCGCGGACGAGCGCAGGCGCGGCGACGAACACGATGACGAGGCCCTGCACGACGACGATGATGTCGATCGGCGTCTGGGTGCTGGCCTGCATCGCGACGGCTCCGGTGCGCAGGGCGCCGAAGAGCACGGCGGCGGCTGCGACACCGACGGGGCGTGCCCGTCCAAGCAGCGCCAGCGCGATCGCGTCGAAGCCGATGTTCGGGAAGACCCCGGAGAACGTGTACTCGACGCCGAGCAGGTTGGACGCGCCCGCGAGCCCGGACAGCCCGCCGGCCAGCGACATCGAGAGGATCCACGTCGCCCCGACGCCCATCCCGGCGTAGGTCGCGGCATGCGAGTTCGCCCCGACGGAACGCACCCGGAACCCGCCGGTGGTCCGGTTCAGGAAGAACGCGACCAGCACGATCGCGGCGATCGCGAGCAGCAGCGACCACGAGAGCCGATCGGTGATCTTCGGCAGCCGTGCCGACTCGGCGACGATCTTCGAGATCGGGTCGTTGCGGCCCTCACGCTGGAACGTCGAGGTGGTGAGCAGGAAGTCGGCGGTCCGCACGGCCACGAAGTTCAGCATGATGGTCGTGATGACCTCGTGTGCTCCGGTCCGCGCCTTCAGCAGCCCGACGATCCCGCCCCAGAGCGCTCCGCCGAGGAAGCCGGCGATCACGGCGAGCGGGAGGTGGATGATCGCGGGAAGGACAAGGTTCGTCGCGACGAACGCCGCAGCGACGGTCCCGGAGACGATCTGGCCGAACGCCCCGATGTTGAACAGCCCGGCCTGGAACGCGAGCGCGACGGACAGCCCCGCAAAGCACAGCGGGACGGCGTTGACGAGCGTCTCGGCGAAGGCGGAGCGGGATCCGACCGAGCCGGTGACCAGTGACTGGATCGCGTCGAGCGCTCCGGCGAAGCCGGCTTCGGGCGCGGTGAGCCAGATGAGCAGCCCGCCGATGACGAGCGACGTGAAGATGCCGAGCACCGGGACGACCATCGAACGGGCGGTGGCGCGCAGCCGCTCGGCCATCGGGGTCCCTGCAGGGGCGGGGCCTCCGATCGGCGGGCCGGGCGTACCGTCGAGCGGATCCTCGATCGTCGGCTCGTTGGCGGCGGGTGGGGGCGTCAGCTCGCTCATGACGTCGCCCCTGCGGTCGGGGCGGTCTCCCGATGGCCGGCCATCAGCAGGCCGAGGCGTTCACGGGTTGCGTCGGCCTGGTCGAGGATGCCGACGATCTCGCCCTCGTACATCACGACGATTCGGTCGCCGAGGGCCAGGACCTCATCGAGCTCGGTCGAGACGATCAGCACGCCCCGCCCTTCGTCGCGCAGCCGGACGATCTGGCCGTGGATGTACTGGATGGAGCCCACGTCGAGGCCGCGGGTGGGCTGTGAGGCGACCAGCAGCCGATGGGCGTGGTCGAACTCGCGCGCGACGATGACCTTCTGTTGGTTGCCGCCGGACAGCGTCCCGGCGTGGGCGTCGATGTTCGTCGGCCGGATGTCGAAGTCGGCGACGGCCTGATGGGCGAAGCCGACGATCGCCGGGCGGTCGTGGACGACGCGGTTGGTGGTGAAGCGCTCGTCGGTCCACGTGTTGAGGATCAGGTTGTCCTGGACGGGGAACGTGCCGATGAGCCCGTCGACCTGACGGTCCTCCGGGACGTGGGCGATCCCGCGGGCGAACAGCTCGTGTGAGCCGAGGCCGGTGACGTCCTCGCCCTCGAGCGTGATCGTGCCGGCGCTCGGCGTCGCGAGGCCGGTGATCGCGCGGGCGAGCTCGGTCTGCCCGTTGCCCTGCACACCGGCGACGACGACGATCTCGCCGCGGTGCACGGTCAGGTCGAGGCCGCCACGCGCGCCGACGGCGCGATGCCCGTGGGCGTTGTCCACCACCAGCCCGCGGACCTCGAGCACGGGCTCGCCGGGCGTGGCCGGCGCCTTGTCGACGGTGAGCTTGACCTCGCGTCCCACCATCATGGTCGCGAGCTGCTGCTTGGTGACCTCGCGGGGGTTGGCTTCTCCGACGACCCGCCCGCGCCGCAGCACGATGACCCGGTCGGCGATCGCGCGGATCTCGGCCAGCTTGTGGGTGATGAAGATGATCGACTTGCCGGCGTCCCTGAGGGATCGGACGATCTCGATGAACTCGTCGATCTCGGCGGGCGTCAGGACGGCGGTCGGCTCGTCGAGGATGAGGCAGTCCGCGTCGCGGTAGAGCGCCTTGAGGATCTCGGCGCGCTGCTGGACGCCGACGGGCAGGTCTTCGACGAGCGCGTCCGGGTCGACGTGCAGGGAGTACCGCTCGGCGAGCTCGGTGATGCGGCGCCGGGCTTCCTCGACGTCGAGCTTGCCGAACCGCCCGGTCGGCTCGACGCCGAGCATCAGGTTCTCCGCGACCGTGAAGACGGGGACGAGCATGAAGTGCTGGTGAACCATCCCGATGCCTGCGTCGATCGCATCGTTCGGGCCTCGGAAGCTGACGGGGACGCCGTCGAGGAGGATCTGTCCCTCCTCCTGCTGGTAGAGCCCGTAGAGGCAGTTCATCAGCGTCGACTTGCCGGCGCCGTTCTCGCCGAGCAGCCCAAGGACCTCGCCAGCCTCGACGGTCAGATCGACGTCCTCGTTCGCGATGACCCCACCAGGGAACCGTTTGGTGACTCCCTTGAGCTCGACCTTCACACGCGCTCCCGACCTGCCGACATCACATTTCCGCGAGCCTACGAGAACACCGCCCCGACTTCCGCGCAAACGGCTGCGAGGGCTCACCGGATCAGGCGGATGTCGACGTCGATCCCGCGTTCGGTCCCAGCATGGCGTGACCTGCTGTGGTGGATCTTCCCTCCAGGAGGGCGTCGTCTTTCCGCCACTTTCCGTGATGGCCTCCACTCTGTGTGGTTGCGGCCGACACGGGAGGAGTGACGTGGTCGGGCCACACCGACCGCGGTCCTCGAGCCGTCGCGTCGCCGCGCTGGAACGGCGCGACATCACTCGGGAACGTCGACGGGGACCGGCAGATGCCGGTCCCCGTCGATGTGTGCAGCGTGTCGCGGCGCGTGGCTCGCGAAGCGCCGACTCCGTGATCAGAGGTCCGCGAGGACCAGCTCACCGTCGATGATCTGCTGGCGGATCTCCGCGAGCTCGGTCTCGATGTCGGCGTCGATCGGGAACGTGGTGAACGGCGCGATGCCGACTCCGTCGTTCGCGAGCGTGCCGGCGTAGAACGTCGACGCGAACTCACCGTCGAGGGCGTCCTCGACCGCGGCGAACACAGCGTTGTCCATCTTCTTCTGCACGGACGTGAAGATCAGGTCGCAGTCGTCGGTGCTCAGGCAGCCGTCGGTGTCGACCCAGACGATCTTGGTGCCGTCGTTCTCACGGGCGGCCGCGAGGCTGCCCAGACCGACCGGACCGGCGACCGGCATGATGATGTCGGCGTTGCCGTCGATCAGGGTCTCGGTGAACGTCTTGCCCTTGTCCTGGTCCTCGAAGTCCCCGGTGAAGAGGCCCTCGGAGCCGTCCCAGCCCTTGAGCTCGACCGACGCGTCGTGGACGTCGTTGTAGTGGTTCATGCCCTTCAGGAACCCGTCCATGAAGATGGTCACCGGCGGGATGTTGATGCCGCCGTAGGTGCCGAGCACGCCCGTCTCCGTGGCGGAGGCCGCCGCGTATCCGGCGAGGAACGCGGCCTCGTCGGTGTTGAAGACCATCACGCGGAGGTTGTCGTAGGACGTCTCGTAGGCGAAGTCGACGATCGCGAAGTTCGTGTCGGGGTTGGCCAGGGCGGCGGCCTCGGTGGCGTCACCGAGGAGGAAGCCGACCGTGACGATGATCCCGCAGTCCTCGGCGAGGAACGCGTTGATGTTCGGCTCGAAGTCCGATGTCTGGCCGGACTCTGCGACCTTGGCCGTGACGCCGGCGAGGTCGTCCTCGGCCCTGAGGATGCCGTCGTAGGCGGTCTGGTTGAAGGAACGGTCATCGACGCCGCCGGTGTCGGTCACCTGGCAGGCGGCGAAGGCCATCTCGGACTCGGACTCGGACGCGGTCTCGCTGGGCGAGGCGCTCTCCGTCGGCGTGTCGGTCTCGGTCGGCTCTGCGGTCGTGTCGCCGCCACAGGCGGCGAGGGCCATCGCGGAGGCGAGGGTGGCTGCGGCGTAACGAGTCCGGCGCTTGCTGAGCATGCTGGTCACTGGCGTCTCCTGATCGGGCGATACGACGCGGTTCGCCGCGCACACTACAGCGGTCGTAGGTGCCGTTCGAACCAGTTCGTGCCGATGCGCCGAGATGCTCGCCGTGCGCTCGCCTCGGCTTCTTGGCCGATCGGCCAGCCCGAACGGGCCGGGCCCGGTCGCGTTGACGCGACCGGGCCCGGTGCATGAAGCGCGTGGGACCTACTCGGTGCCGGCGTTGAGGGCCGGACCCACGAGGTCCACGATCGCCTGCCCGACGGCAGCCTCCCCACCGACGACCAGAACACGGTCAACACGACCACCGATGGTCTCCAGCAGCGCCTCGACGCTCGCGGGGATCTCGGTGCCCGTTCCGGGCACGGTGACCATGAGCTCACCGCGCGCCGCTGCAGCAGCGCCACCGGCGAGGGCGTCGGGGTACGCGGTCCCGGTGGCGAGCCACACGGTTCCCGTCGAGGCACCCGCGGTGAACGCGTCCTCGACGATGCTGGCCATGGTCTCCCAGCGGTCCGCGCCGGCGTGGGCACGGGTCGCGGGGGCAGCACCGTTGGCGGCGTCGGCCGCGGTGATGACCGCGTCCGAGACGGCGTTGACCCCACCCGCGACGAAGACCTCAGCGGCGAGCTGGCCGAGCTCCGCCGCCGTCGACGCGGGGAGCGTCGACGTGCGGGTCAGCAGGATCGGTCGACGGGTGATGCCCGCGAGGCTCGACAGGCTGAGCGCGTCGGCGAAGCCGCCGGTCGGCTCGCCGGCCTTGGCGCCCTGCGCGAGGTGGACGCCGTCAGGCGTGCGCCCGAGCGCGGTCTCCAGCGCGTCCGAGATCGCGACCGCCGTCGCGTAGCGGTCATCGCCCTGCAGGCGCGTTGCGGTGGTGACGCCGGTCTTCGCGATGATCGCGTCGACGGTGCTCTGGTCCACGGCCGCATCGCCGCCGAGGACGATCGCGGTCGTCGCACCGAGACGGTTGATCTCCGCGACGACGGACGCGGCGACGGTGTCACGACGCACCAGCAGGACCGGCGCCTTCAGCTCGGCCGCGAGCGGCGCGGCGACGAGCGCGTCGGCGAAGTTCTGCCCGGTCGCGATCAGGACCGTGGAGGCCCCGTCAGGGAACGCCAGCGCGCTGACCGCAGCAGCCGACCCGTAGCGGTCCTCACCGCTGGCGCGCGTCGTCGCGACGTCGCAGCGCGGGACTGCGCCTGCGGAGTCGGCGGGTCCGGCGATCGCCGGGAAGGTCCGTCCGGACAGGCCCCAGAGGCCCTGGAAGGTCGCGAACTGGCTGGCGGTGGTGGTCCCGAAGAACGGGAAGTACAGGCCCCCGCGCTCGCTGGCCGCGACATCGCAGCCCAGCTGGAAGCTGAGCAAGGACGTGCGTGCGTTGCCGTCCGTCTCGACCCAACGACCGGCCGTCGGCGACTCACCACCGGCGATGATGGCCTGGATCGCGAGGGCCGTGGAGTTCGGGTTGCCGCCTCCGAAGCCTCCGTCGTCATCCTGCTTGTCGTCGAGGTAGGTCAACGCTGCGGCGACCGACGCGTCGATGTCGGTCCCGAGCGCGATGCCCTCGAAGGTCGGGGTCGCGGCGACGAGCGCCTGAACGGCGAGGCCCGTGGCGTCGATGGAGTCCGACGGACCGAAGTCACCCAGGCAGGCGTCGGCGACGTCCGCGGTGCGGGCGGCGGCGTCACGGTTCGCGAAGCCGCCGTTGGCGCACTGCTGGTCGAGCAGCCACGTGATGGCGTCCGCGGGGACGATCCCGCCGAGGCCGAGGATCGCGAAGGCCTGCTGGGTGGTCTGGCCGAAGCCGTTGAAGTCGGAGTCGGCGTCGAGGTAGGCGCCCTGCTCGTCTCCCGAGGCGCGCAGCACGGCCTCGAGCTCAGCCGTGAAGTCGCGGCCCGTCGTGGTCGTGTCGATGGCACGCTCGAGGAGCAGCACCTTGCCGAGCCGTCCACCCTGGCCACCGGAGAGGCCGTCGACGAGGTAGTCGTCGATGTTGTCCTGGACGAACTTGGTGGCGTTGAGGACGATCGGCTCCTCGGCGCCACCGGCGGAGGCGATGCCGAGCAGCCCTTCGATGGTCGTGCTGATGTCGGGGGTCTCACCGTCGAAGCCGAGGACGTAGCCGTCGGTCAGCTGGGTGAGCGCCCAGCTGCGGGCGTACGCGGCAGCGGTGATGGAGCTCGTGGTCGGGGGGCCGGAGGCGGGCGGTGCCGCGGAGGCGGCGGGCGCGAGCAGCGCTGCGGAGAGCGCACCGGCCAGCATGACGGACAAGGGTCGTTGCATCGAGAGATCCTGATCGTGAGTGGGAGCGTCACGACCGGCAGCCGACTCGACGTCGGTTGTAAACGGGCGCGCGGAGCTCCGTGCCGCGTTCCTCGGCGGCTTCGGTGAGCTGTTCAGCGCCAGGCAGCGGTCTTCGGGCTCGCTCTCGGGACCAGGGATCTCGAGAGCCCACCGTTGCGGGACAGCGCCGGATTCTGACCGGCTTCCCCACGACCTGGCGTGCACGTTCGCGCGACCAGGGAGGCCGCGCGGTGGCCGACGCTAGCAGCGCGGCTCGGCGTCGACGAAGCGTGAGGTGGGGTCGAGCCGGTCGGTGTGGCGACGCAGGACACGCAGGACCGTGGTCGCCGTCAACAGGATCAGCACGACGTTCGCGATCGCCCCGGCGGCGTCCCACGCGAGCGACGTCGTGACGTAGAAGGACCAGTAGCGCTCGGCGACCTCGGCCGGCGTCAGGCCTGACGCGTAGGACAGCGCCCCGCCGTCGCGCACGAACGGCCAGAAGCTGAGGTTCAGGATCGCCCCGTACAGGAAGCCCCAGAGCCAGCCGTAGGTTGCGAGCGCCAGCACCTCCACGCGTCGCGGTGCGCGTTGCGTGAGCATCCCCAGCCAGCCGGCCCCCGCCCCCATCGCCGCGAGCCCGAGCATCTGGAACGGCAGGTACGGCGTGACGCCGGCGGTCAGCAGCGCGCTGACGGACATGCTCGTCAGGCCCAGCAAGGTCCCGAAACGCGGCCCGTACGCGGCGGCCGCGAGGATGACGAGAAAGAAGATCCCGGATCCGCCGGCGGGCAGGTCGAGGAGCCGCAAGAGGCCGCTGAGGCTTGCGAGCACGCCGAGGACCGCGATCGTCGCGGCCGTGATCTGGCCCCGTCTCACCTCAAGCGCGAGCGCCACGACCACGAGGCCGGTGATCGCCCCGGCGAGCAGGCTCGCGTCGGCGCGGGCAAGGACCCCGCTCGCGGTGGCGGCGTCGCTGGCGAGCAACGGCCAGGCGAAGCCGGCGATGCCGAGGATCGCGATCAACAGGTAGGTGGAGCGCTCCAGCAGCCGGCTGCCGAGCGTGCTCGGCGCGGCGCCGTGCTCTGGCGGTGTCGTCCGCGACGGGGTGAGCGTGGCGGTCATGGGCGGCCCTCGACGGCACGGCGAACCTCGTCGACCGTCAGCGCTGGTGGCAACACCCGCAGCACGGCGGGCGCGAACAACGAGTTCGCGAGGACGTCGCGCGCCCTGCCGTCCGCGACGACCTCGCCGTCACCCAGGATGACGACGCGGGTCGCGACGCGGGCTGCGAGCTCCACGTCATGGGTGGCCAGCACGACCGCCCCACCAGACGCCGCGTGTGACGCGAGCAGCACTTCGAGGTGGTCCATCGCCGCGGAGTCCATGCCGCGGGTGGGCTCGTCGAGGAGGAGGACGTCCGGCGCCCCGACGGCGACCGCCGCGATCGCGACGCGCTGACGCTGACCACCCGAGAGGCTTCGCGGGTGGCGCTCGGCGAGCTCATCCAGGCCAAGGCGGGCGAGGAGGTCTTCGACGGCGGCCTCATCACGTCGGCCGAGGAGCTGGAGCGTGGTGCGGACCTCGTCGCGGACCGTGCTCGCGTGCAGGAGCGCGCCCGGATCCTGCGGGACGTAGGCGACGGTCGCCGTGCCGGTCCGGCGTCCGACGTCAGGCGTCGCGATCCCGGCGATGACCCGCAGGGCGGTGGTCTTGCCGGCGCCGTTGCGCCCCATGAGCGCGATGACCTCGCCCTGGTGGACTGCCAGGCCGACGCGATCGACGGCTGGACGCGCCGCACCGCGATGTGTGACGGTCACGCGCTCGAGCCCGACGAGCCGGACGCCGGGGGTCGCAGCCGGATCTGGCCTGGTGGGCGCCGGGAGGATCGGGGCGGGCGTGTGGCGGGCAGCTCTGCGGGCCTCGCGCACGGTCAGCGGGAGCGGGCTCCAGCCGAGGAGACGACCGAGCCGGGTGACCTGCGGGGCGCCGGGCAGATCGGCGAAGACGTCGCGGGGGGTGCCGGTCTCGTCGATCCGGCCGCGGTCCAGCGCGATGACGCGGTCGGCCATCGGCGCAGCGCGGTCCACGCGGTGCTCGGCGAGGACGACCGTCGTTCCGAGGTCGTCGTTCAGCCGACGCAGCGCCGCGAGGACGTCGTCGGCGCCCTGCGGGTCCAGCTGTGAGGTCGGCTCGTCGAGCAGCAGCATCCTGGGGCCGGAGGCGAGCGCCGCGGCGATGGCGCAGCGCTGTCGCTCGCCGCCGCTCAGGGTCGCGGGGGAGCGGTGGCGGAGATGGGCGACGTCGAGCGCGTCGAGGACCTCCTCCACGCGGCGCCGCATCGCGACCGGGTCCATGCCGAGGTTCTCGAGGCCGAAGGCGATGTCGTCCTCGACGCGGTCGACGACCGAGTGGGCCTCAGGGTCTTGGTGGACGTAGCCGACGACGTCGGCGAGATCGCGCGGCCGGTGGGTTCGGGTGTCGCGCCCGAAGACGGTGACGACGCCGGCGAGCGTGCCCCCGCTCGCGTGCGGGACGAGGCCGTTCATCGTGCGGACCAGCGTCGACTTCCCGGAGCCGGACGGGCCGACGACGAGCAGGACCTCGCCCTCCTCGACCTCGAGGTCGACGCCCGCGAGGGCCGGGCGCGCGGCAGCGACACGAGGCGGGTGGGGCAGCGTCACGGTGACGCGGTCCAGGGACACCGCGGGCCGCGTCGTACGGACGTCGACGTGATCGGGGCGCTGGATGCCGGTCATCGGGCGCTGCCGACCGTCAGGTCAGCGGCCACGTCAACGGTGGCCGGCGTGACCGCGTACGGGCTGCCCCTGGAGCCGTCGGTGCCGGTTCGCGACGTCGCGTGCCAGACCGGGGCCGCGAGGAGGAGCAGCGCGACGGCGGTGGCCGGGTCGAAGGGCGGGACGCTGCGGGTGCTCGGGTCCCATGCGACGGCCCACCCCTGCGCAGCGGCGACGGCGACGCCGACCGGGGCGAGCGCGATGACTGCAGCGGTCGTGACGTCCGTGCCGTTCCAGCGGCGGGGACGGTGACGGGTTCGGCCCGACGTCGCCGAGGTCATCCGCGTGGCTGCGAGCAGCGCCAGGATCCCGGTGACGGTGAAGACCGCGGAGCTCACGCGCGCCC
>CBDTYW010000098.1:0-12099 GCA_965364735.1 uncultured Nitriliruptoria bacterium | reverse complement strand
CGGCCTCCAGGTCGTCGACCGCGACCCGGCGGACGTCGATGAAGCCGTGCAGCTGGGCGACGCCGCTCGCGATGTAGAGATCGGTCGGGAAGTTGTCCTCGGTCGTGAGCACGATCGTTCGGCCGCGCTGTGCGGTGACGGCGGCACCGAGCAGCTTGAAGAGGTTCGCCGAGACGGAGTCCGCCACGACGACCTCGCCGGGGTCGGCTCCGACGAGGCGGGCGATCCGCGAGGCTGCGCGGGCCGGGACGTCCAGCCAGCCTGCGGGCTCGTCCGCGTCCGCGCCCCGCGACCACCACGCCCCGATCAGGCGCTTGCCCCACTCGGCGTGCAGGGCTCGCTCGACCCGGTCGGCGACGGCGTGCTGCATCGGCCCGAGCGAGTTGCCGTCGAGGTAGACGACGTCGTCCGGGAGCGCGAAGGCGGCACGCAGGTCCGGGCAGGCGGAGGCAGCGTCGAGGGCGGCGCAGTCGTTGAGGTCCATCGCGCGACGTTACAACGGCGGGCGATCCGGGTGGCCAGTACGGTCGATCGGAGGACGAGCCCGAGGGTGGAGACGTGGCGGAACCCACGATCGGACGGGAGCTGCTCCCACCGGATGAGGTGGTGCGGCTGCTCGACGCCGACGGCGTGCTGACCCCGTCGGACGTGCACCCGCTGGAGCTCGACGACGCCCACCTCGTTGACCTGTTCCGGCAGATGGTCATCACCCGGCGCGTGGACCGCGAGGCCATCAACCTGCAACGACAGGGCCAGCTCGGCGTGTACGCGTCGTGCATGGGCCAGGAGGCCGCGCAGGTCGGCGCTGCCAAGGCGTTGCGGACCGGTGACTGGGTCTTCCCGACCTACCGCGAGCTCGGCATGGCGATCGTGCGAGGGGTGGATCCGCGCGAGCTGCTGCACATGTTCCGCGGGACCTGGCACGGGGCCCACGACCCGTACGCGCACGGCTTCGCGATGTCGACGATCCCGATCGCGACGCAGGCCCTGCACGCCACCGGGTTCGCCATGGGTGCGAAGCTCGACGAGAACCCGATCGTCACGGTCGCCTGCTTCGGCGACGGGGCGATGAGCGAGGGCGACCTGCATGAGGCGATGAACTTCGCGTCGGTGTTCGCCGCCCCGGTCGTGTTCTTCCTCCAGAACAACCAGTGGGCGATCTCGGTCCCCGCGTCTGCCCAGTCCAACGCCCCGACGCTCGCGCACCGCGCCGTCGGCTACGGGATGCCCGGGCTGCGCGTCGACGGCAACGACGTCCTCGCGACGCTCGCCGTCATGCGCACCGCCGTGGAGCACGCCCGTTCCGGTGCCGGCCCGATCCTCGTCGAGGCGATCACCTACCGACGGGAGTCGCACACGACCTCGGATGATCACTCGAGGTACCGCTCGGCGGACGAGGTCGCGGCCGCAGCCGCCGACGATCCGATCGACCGGATGGAGCGCCACCTGGACCAGCGCGGGCTGCTCGACGACGCGACCTGGACGGCCATCGAGGACGCCGCGACCGCCATGGCCGCAGCGGTCCGCGAGGGCCTCTACGACGCCCCGCACGGCGATCCGCAGGAGCTGTTCTCGCACGTCCAGATCGTCCAGCCGCCGATCTTCGCCGCCCAGTCCGCACAGCTCGCGCGCGAGCTCGCTGCACGCGAGCAGGCGGGGGACGCATGAGCACCACGATGGCGCAGGCGCTCAACCGGGCGATGCACGACGAGCTCGCCGCCGACGATCGCGTGCTCGTCTTCGGCGAGGACATCGGCAAGCTCGGCGGCGTGTTCCGCCTCACCGACGGCTTGCAGGCGACGTTCGGGGCAAGCCGCGTCTTCGACACCCCGCTCGCGGAGTCCGGCATCGTCGGGACCGCGATCGGCCTCGCGATGTACGGCTACCGGCCGGTCGTCGAGATGCAGTTCGACGCGTTCACCTACCCGGCCTTCGAGCAGATCGTGAGCCACCTCGCGAAGCTCCGCAACCGCGCCCGCGGGAAGCTCACCCTGCCGGTCACGATCCGGATCCCGTACGGCGGCGGCATCGGCGCGGTCGAGCACCACTCGGAGTCGCCCGAGACCTACTTCGCCCACACCGCGGGTCTCACGGTGGTGACGCCGGGGACCCCCGGCGACGCGTACGGGATGCTGCGTGCCGCGATCCGCAGCGACGACCCGGTCATCTTCCTCGAGCCGAAGCGTCGCTACTGGGCCACGACCGACGACGAGCTGACGACCGACGTCGCCCCCATGGATCGCGCCGTCGTGCGTCGACACGGCACGACCGCGTCGATCTTCGCCTACGGCCCGATGGTCCACACCGCGCTCCTCGCGGCGGAAGCTGCCATCGAGCGTGGCTGGGATCTCGAGGTCGTCGACCTCCGCTCGCTGAGCCCGCTCGACGACGCCGCGATCCTCGCGTCCGTCACGCGGACCGGCCGCGCCATCGTGATCCACGAGGCACAGCAGACCCTCGGCCTCGGGGCCGAGATCGCGGCACGCATCCAGGAGCAGGCCTTCTATCATCTCGAGGCTCCGGTCCTGCGGGCGACCGGATTCGACACCCCCTACCCACCGTCGCGCCTCGAGGAGTTCTGGCTCCCCGACGCCGACCGTCTGCTCGACACCGTCGAGCGATCCCTGGAGTACTGATGGCACAGGTCAAGGACTTCAAGCTGCCCGACCTCGGTGAAGGACTCACCGAGGGCACGATCATCGCCTGGCGCGTCGAGGTCGGCGACACCATCGAGCTGAACGCGACGATCGCGGAGATCGAGACCGCGAAGGCCGTCGTCGAGGTCCCGTCGCCGTACGCCGGCACGATCGTCGAGCGCCACGGGGACGAAGGTGAGGAGCTCGAGGTCGGCACGGTCATCGTGCGCATCGAGGTCACCGGCGGGGTCACCCACGACGAGCCCGAGGCTGCGGCGGCCTCCTCCGGCCTCGACGCGGCCGAAGCTCCGAAGCTCGTGGGCTACGGCGCCAAGGACGACGCGCCCCGTCGGGCAGCCGCCCCGCAGTCAGGACAGCGGGTCGAGCGCGAAGGACGGCCGCTCGCGAAGCCGCCGGTCCGCAAGCTGGCGAAGGACCTCGGCGTCGACCTCGCCCACGTCGCCGGATCCGGCGACGGCGGGATCATCACCCGTGAGGACGTCCGCGCCTTCGCCGACGGGGGCTCCACATCCGCGGCAGCGCCGTCCGCTGCGCCCGTCGCGTCGGCGCCCGAGGCCTCCACGGCCCCGGCTCGCGTCGCGGTCCCGACCGGTGGCGGCGGGGGCGAGAAGTTCGTGCCGGGCTTCCGCGACCAGCGCCCCGGAACGGTCATCCCGATCGCCGGGATCAAGAAGCGCATCGTCGAGAAGATGGAGCAGTCGCGCCGGGAGATCCCGGAGGCGACCTGCTCCTACACCGCTGACGTCACCGAGCTGTGGGAGCTGCGCAAGCGCCTCACGGTCGCGGCGGAGCAGGACGGCTTCGCGGTCAAGATCACCCCGTTCGCGCTCATGCTGCGCGCGGTCATCCTGGCCCTGCGACGCTTCCCCACGCTCAACGCCAACATCGATCGGGAGGCCGGTGAGATCCGGCTGCTGGAGCACATCAACCTCGGCTTCGCTGCGGACACCGACCGGGGTCTCGTCGTGCCGAACATCAAGAACGCCGAGTCGCTGACGCTGCTGCAGATCGCGTCCGAGCTCAACCGGATGGCCGCGAGCGCGCGGGACGGCAAGATCGCACCGGCGGATCTGATGGGCGGGACGTTCACCGTCTCGAACTACGGGGCGTTCGGCAACGACACCGGCAACCCGATCATCAACCACCCGGAGGGCGCGATCCTCGGGATCGGCTCGATCGCGGAGCGTCCGTGGGTCGTTGACGGAGAGATCGCGGTCCGCCGGACCTGCACGTTCTCGCTCGCGTTCGACCACCGGATCTCCGACGGCGGCGAGGCCGGACGGTTCACGACGTACGTCGGCGAGCTCTGCGCCGACCCGGCCCGCATCCTGCTGCACGGCTGACCCGGCTGACCCGGCTGACACGGAGTTCCTGATGACGCATGACATCGTGGTGATCGGCGGCGGTCCCGGCGGCTACGGCGTGGCGTTCCGCGCGGTGGCGCGGGGCCTCGACGTGGCGCTGGTCGAGGAGGGCAAGGTCGGCGGCACCTGCCTCCACCGTGGCTGCATCCCGTCCAAGGCGGTCCTGCATGTCGCGGAGGTCCTCGGTGAAGTCCACCGTGCGAGGACGCTGGGGCTGGACCTCACCTACAACGGGCTGCTCGGCGACGAGCTCGCCACGTTCCGGCAGGGCGTCATCGACGGGCTGCACAAGGGGCTCGACTTCCTCGTGAAGCAGCGCTGCACCTACCTCGAAGGCCGCGGACGCGTCGTCGCGAAGGGCCTCGTCGAGGTCACCGCCCCCGACGGCTCCGTGCAGACCATCGAGGGGCGCCACGTGGTCGTCGCCACCGGCTCACAGGCGCGCTCGCTGCCGTTCATCGAGATCGACGGCGAGGTCGTGCAGACCTCGGACCAGGCGCTCTGGTTCACGGAGGCGCCGAAGCGCGCCGTCATCATCGGGGCGGGCGCGATCGGCATGGAGTTCGCGTCGATGTGGGAGCCGATGGGAACGGACGTCACCGTCGTCGAGGCGCTCGACCGCGTCCTGCCGCTCGAGGACCCGGACTCCTCCAAGCTCGTCGCACGCGCCTACAAGAAGCGCAAGATCACCGTCCTGACGAGCGCCAGCGTCCAAGGGGTCGAGCGTTCCGGCGCCGCCGCCGAGGTGACCGTCGAGGTCGGCGGGAAGGTCCAGACGCTCGAGGCCGACGTGGTCCTGGTTGCCGTCGGACGCGGACCCAACACCGCGGGGATCCTGCCGGAAGCGCTCAACCTCACCGACGAGCGCGGCTTCGTGATCGCGGATCCATGGGGCCAGACCTCGGCCGCCGGCATCTGGGGCGTCGGTGACGTCCTGCCGACCCTCGCGCTCGCCCACGCGGCGTTCGCGGAGGGCTTCCGCACGGCCGATGAGATCGCCCGCATCCTCGGGAGGCTTCCCGCGGGGGAGGGGATCACCACCCCGGTCGACCACGTCCAGACCCCGAAGGTCACCTACTGCCACCCGGAGGTCGCGTCGGTCGGGCTGACCGAACCGCAGGCCGTCGAGGCCCACGGCCGTGATGCGGTGAAGGCGACGACGTACTCGTTGAAGGCCAACGCGAAGGGGATCATCTCCGGCCAGGACGGTCAGGTGAAGATCGTCGCGAAGGTCGAGGCGGACGGCTCCGAGGGCCCGACCCTCGGCGTGCACATCGTCGGCCCGCACGCCACCGACCTCATCGCCGAGGCCACGCTCGCGACCGAGTGGGAGGCGCTGCCGTCAGAGGTCGCCGCGATCACCCACGCCCACCCGAGCCTCTACGAAGCCATCGGCGAGGCCTTCCTCGCCGCGTCCGGCACGCCGTTCCACGGTCACTGACGCCCGTGCAGCTCAGACGACGGTGACGTCGTCCGGGTCCTGCCATCGTTCCTGCGGTCGGATGGGTGGCAGCACGACCGTCTCGGGAGCGACGCGGGGCTCGTGCTCGGCGGGTGCGGCGTCCGGGACCGACTGCCACTGCGAGCTCACCGGGAAGCCGTTGACCTCGTTCTCCCGCATCGAGCGGTGGAGCTGAGCGATCCAGACCGGGTCGGCGCGCAGCGGGATCCCACGTGGGCGCTTGCCGCCCCATCGCGCGGCGACGTCGAGGAAGTGATCGCGCAGCACCTGCTGCAACGCCGCGATGACGACCGCGCGTGCGGGGTCCGAGGCGACCGCGGCGCGCTCCGCGTCGGCGCGGTCGAGAGATCGGGCGTCCTCGTCGAGACGTTCCCAGATCGCGAGGGCCGGCCCGCCGTGCGGCTCGAGCCAGCCGAGGCGCTTGCCGCCGGAGCGTCGCAGGCGATCATCGCGGAGATCATCGAGGAAGCCCACAGCCACCTCCTGGACACGACGACGGGCGCACCCCGATTGGAGTGCGCCCGCGGATCGTAGTCAGACGATGCGTACGAGGTGGCTGGCCGTCAGTCCCGCTGGAGCTTGGACAGCAGGCGCAGCATCTCGAGGTAGAGCCAGATGAGCGTGACGAGCAGCGCGAAGCCGCCGTACCACTCGGCCCACTTCGGGGCGCCGTTGCGGACACCGTTCTCGATGAGGTCGAAGTCGAGCAGCAGGTTGAACGATGCGACGCCGACGATCACGAGGCTGATGCCGATGCCGAGCGGGCCGGTGTCGTGCAGGAACGGCATGTCGACGCCGAACATGCGGAGCACGAAGCTCAGCACGTAGACGCCCATGATGCCCATGGTGGCCGCGATGACGCCCTTGCGGAGCTTCGGGGTGACCCGCAGGATCCGGTTGGAGTACAGGAAGAGCATCCCGGCAGCCACCGAGACCGTTGCGAGCAGCGCCTGCCCGACGATGCCGTTGTACGCGGCGTTGTAGAGCGCGGACACGGACCCGACGAGGAGACCCTCGACGACGGCGTAGGCCGGAGCGGTGATCGGCGACCACTGCGGACGGAACGTCGTGGCGATGGCGATGCCCAGGCCGACGATCATCGGGCCATAGATCAGGACGAACGGGTTGCTGAAGTTCTGGGCGTCCGTCCCGATGTAGGTCCACGTGACCATCGCGGCGAGGGCGGTGAGGGCGAGCAGCGTCGCGGACTTGAGGATGGTGCCGTTGAGCGTCATCCGGTCCGGGAGCGTTGCGAAAACCGCGCCACCACCGGGCGTGCCGGGGGAGTACTGGTCGACGGGCCGCGAGCCGCTGTCGAAGGCGGTCGCGAGCGGGCCGTTCTGGAAGACGGGGTTCGACGGGCGGAAGGACTGGCGGCGGGCCACGAGCAGGTTCCTTGGGGTCGGGGCAGGACCTCACATGATACGAGATCGCCGGTGGGCCGAATGGTGGCCGACCGGCCCGCGCGCGGAGCCTCAGTCGGAGGCGAGCTCCGTGGTGAGCAGGACCTCGAGCATCTTCGCGGAGAGCTGCGTCGTGTCGAGCGTCGGGTCGAGCAGGCGCATGAGCCGCAGGCCGTCGTCGACCGCGACGGCGAGCGCCGCGACCTCCGACGGGGAGAGGCGGTGCAGGATCCCGGCGTCCGCGAAGTGCTCACGCGCGATCTCGGCCAGGCGTGCACGTGCCGTCCGGGCCTGGTCGGCCAGCTGGGACCGGACCTCCGGGTTGCGCGCGGCGAAGAGCGTGAACTCGAGCTCCAGCAGGAAGCGTTCGTCGGCCTCGCCGTCATGCGCGCGTGCGGTGGCGATCGCGGTGGCCCGGTCCTCGGGGGCGTGGGCGGCGACGAGCGCCGCGACGTCGCGGACCTGGTTGGCGACCTGATCCTCCCAGAGCTTCAGGAACAGCGCTTCCTTCGAGTCGAAGTTCGAGTAGACGGCGCCCTTGGTGTAGCCGGCGGCCTCGGCGACCATGTCAACCGAGGTGCCGTTGTAGCCGTTGCGCGCGAACACGCGGGCCGCTGCCCGGAGCAGATCCGAACGGGTCTGTGCTCGTTGTTCGTCACGGGTCGTGCTGGCCACCATCGCCACTCCCCCAAGTGTGGTCCTTCGCCGAAAGTACGGCGTGGTCGCGGGCTTGGCCCGATACCGACACGTATCTGAAAGGTGCATCCGGCGGGTAGCGGCGTCCGTGCTGCGCGCGGTTCCGCGAGAGGCTGCTAACGGGAGCGGTCGACGTTCGTCTCCTCCATGAACCCCGTACCTCCTCCGGAAGACTCGCTGATGAAGTCGCTGTCCCTCCTCGCCACCGCCGCCTTCGCGCTCGGGACCGTCGCCGCGGCACCCGCCACGAGCACCGCCTGGGCTCCGGCCGACGCCGCGACGATCCACCCGGGGGTCCAGACGGTGACCGCCGGCGGTGGACAGTGCACCTCAAACTTCATCTTCTCCGACGGCGGTGACGTCTTCATCGGCCAGGCCGCCCACTGTGGTGGCCTCGGCGGCTCGACGTCCACCGGAGGCTGCGGCACGGGCTCCGTCCCGCTCGGCACGCAGGTCGACATCGACGGCGCGAGCCACCCGGGCACCCTCGCCTACGTGTCGTGGTTGACGATGGACGCGGTCGACGAGACCGACGCCGACGCCTGCGCCTACAACGACTTCGCGCTGGTCCGCATCGACCCGCGTGACCACGGGAAGGTCAACCCGTCGCTGCCCGTCATCGGGAGCCCGTCCGGCATCGACCGAGACGGCACGACGAGCGGCGAGTCGGTCTACACCTACGGCAACTCCGGTCTGCGGGCCGGCGTCCGGCAGCTCTCGCCGAAGACGGGCGTGAGCCTCGGCACGTCCGGCAACGGCTGGACCCACACCGTCTACACCTCCAGCCCCGGCGTGCCGGGGGACTCCGGCTCCGCCGTGGTCAACGAGGACGGCGTCGGGCTCGGGATCCTCGTGACCCTCGCGATCGCTCCGCTCGCCGGGTCCAACGGCGTGACCGACCTGGGACGCGCGATGGACTACGCGAACGCCAACTCCGTCCTCGAGGTCCAGCTCGAGGACGGGACCGAGGCGTTCGCAGGTTCGCTGCTGACGCCGGTGCTCGGCCTCTTCGGCTGAACGGTCCAGGACACGGTCGCTGCGGCCGCTGGTGGCTACCTTCATCAGCGCGTCGGCAGCGACAGGGTCCAACGATGCGTCGATCGTCTGTGCTCGTGCGCGCGCTCCTCGGAGTGCTTGCGGTGCTGATGTTGTCCGGCTGCGGTGGGGAGGACCCCCAGGCCGCCGGCAACGGTGCGGTCACCGTCGGGCTCGGGATGGGCGACAACTTCTTCACCCGTGACGTCACGCGTGTGGCCGTGGGCGACACCGTCAAGTTCGACAACGGTGGCGAGACCGTCCACAACGCCGTCGCCGTCGACGGATCGTGGAAGACGTCCGAGGATCCCAACGGCGACCCGATGCAGCCCGGCGACTCCGTCCGCTTGACGTTCTACGACCCCGGTGTCTACGAGTTCTACTGCACGTTCCACGCCACGAAGAACCCCGAGGGCAAGTACCTCGGCATGGCCGGGACCCTCATCGTCGGTGACGTGCCGTACCAGGCGAACGCCGGGACCGAGCCGATCGACCCGGTGACGGAGTGGACCGGCGTCACCCGACGGGTCCCGCAGGACCACCCCGACATCCAGAACGCGGTGGACGCTGCGGACCCGGGTGACCTCGTGCTGATCGATGAGGGCACGTACAACGAGCAGGTCAACGTCACCACCCCGTACCTGACGATCCGCGGCGTCGACCGGGCGAAGGTGATCGTCGACGGGCAGTTCCAGCGGCCGAACGGGATCAACGTCGCCGCTGCTGACGGGGTCGCGGTCGAGAACCTCACCGTGCAGAACACCACCATCAACGGGGTGTTCTTCACCGGGTTGACCGGGTACCGGACGAGCTACGTCACCTCGAAGAACGCCGGTGTCTACGGGATCTACGCCTTCGATGCCACCGACGGGCTGATCGAGCACAGCTACGCGTCCGGCTCGCCGGACGCCGGCATCTACATCGGGCAGTGCGACCCGTGCAACGCCGTCGTGACCGATGTCGTCGCCGAGTGGAACGGCCTCGGCTACTCCGGCACGAACGCATCCGGGAACCTGCTGCTCGTCAACTCGATCTATCGCCACAACGCCGGCGGGATCACCCCGAACACCCTCGACACCGAGCTGCTGCCGCCGGTCCACGACGTGACGATCGTCGGCAACCTCAGCCACGACAACGACAACCGGCTCGCACCGGCGCTCACGGGTGCCTACGGGGCGTTCGGGACGGGCATCTCCATCGCCGGGGGCAACGACGGGCTCATCGCGCGCAACCGCGTGTTCAACCACTCACGCACCGGCATCTTCATCAGCCCGAACTCGTCCCGTCGGTTCTGGATGTCCGCCGGCAACACGGTCCGCGACAACGACGTCAGCGGCTCCGGGATCGCTGACATCACGTTCTCCGGTCCGGCCATGGAGGACAACTGCTTCGAGGGGAACACCGTCACCTCGACGGTCCCGGTCGGCCTGCAGGAGTTCTACGGCTGCTCCGGGCTGCGGCTGCCGATGCGCATGGAGCTCGGTCAGGCCGCGGTGTCACTCGGTTGGGTCGCGGAGGCCGAGGCCGGCAACAAGCCGCCCCGCGACGCCTGGAAGACCGCGCCCGCCCCGACCGCGGACGCGCAGCCGCAGATGCCCGGCGGCGCCGACGCCCCCGTCGACATCGCCTACAACGTGTTCACCCGCAACCGCCCAGACCTCGACGCCATCGCGCTCCCGTCGATGCCGTCCGACCTCGAAGTCACGCAAGGAAAGGTGTTCACCTTGAGCGGAGTCCCGCTGTTCGCCAGTGCCTTCGGCACGTTCTACGGCCTCTACGTCTACATCCTGCCGTTCGCGCTGTTCGCGTCCTGGATCGCGCTCGCCGCGTGGGACATCAGCCGACGCGATGACCTGTCGAAGGCCGCCGGCGTCGGCTGGCTCGCGGTCATCCTGCTCGTGCCGTTCCTCGGGGCGGTCGCGTACTACTTCGCGTCCAGGTCGCCGATCCCCGGCCACATCCGCGGGATGCTCGTCGGTGGTGGATTCGTCGCCTACGTCGCGCTGTTCGCGGTGGGCGCCGTCATCGGCGGCGTGGTCTGACGCGCGGATGACCGACGTCGAGGGCCTCGACCCGTCCGATCCCGCCGCGGCGGGAGACGGTGCAGACGACGATCGCCGCCGGTTCCTGCAGCGGGCCAGCCGGAGCACGGCCGGCCTCTTCGCGGCGGGGTTCGCCGGCGGCCTGACCGCACATGGCGTGGGGCACGCCTTCGCGTCCGAGGGGACCGACCACGCCGCGACCTACGAGTCGACGCACGGGCCCGCGGGACTGCGGATCTACGACGCGGCGGCTCCCGGTGGCTCGCCGTTCCAGATCGTCGGCGGGGCGCCGACGGCCGCGAACGCCGTCTACGGCCATGGGGCGCAGTCGCCGATGGGCGTGACCGCCGATCATCTGGATGCCCTCACGATCGCTCCTCCACGCGACGGCAAGGCTGCCGGGACGCTGCGCGAGTACGCCTTCGACGTCATCGAGCGGTCCGTCGAGATCGGTGCGGGGATCGTGGCGGAGCAGTGGACCTACAACGGCAGCGCGCCGGGCCCGATCATCCGCGCGACGGTGGGTGACCGGCTCCGGATCCGTGTCCGCAACCTCACGCCGCATGCGCACAACCTGCACCTGCACGGTCGCCACCACGTGTCGATGGATGGCTGGGAGCCGATCCCGCCCGGGAGCGAGTTCACCTACGAGGTGACCGCCGGGCCGGTCGGGCTGTTCCCGTACCACTGCCACACGTCCCCGCTTGCCGAGCACATCGGGCGCGGCCTGTACGGCGCGATGATCATCGACCCGGTCGAGCCGCGGGAGCAGGCCCACGAGATCGTCCTGCTGCTCAGCGGCTGGGACCTCGACGGCGACGGCCGCAACGAGTACTGGACCTACAACGGCATGGCCGGCTTCTTCATGCGTCACCCGATCAAGGTGCCGGTGGGGGATCTCGTCCGCGTGCACCTGCTGAACATGGTCGAGTACGACCCGCTCGCCTCGTTCCACCTCCACGCCGAGACCTTTGACGTCTTCCGCTCCGGCGCCACGACGCCGAGCGAGCACACCGACACCGTCACGCTGAGCCAAGGAGAGCGGGCAATCGTGGAGTTCCGGCTCCCGGAGCCCGGCCGTTACATGTTCCATCCCCACCAGCACCACATGGCCGACGGCGGCGCCATGGGGTGGTTCGCGGCCGTCTAGGTCGAGTCGTGGCAGGAGCCGCCCTCGTCGCCGTCGAAATACTCGTCAGTACGCGCACGTCGAGCCAGCAAGCAGGGAACCGCCATGTGGAGTCAACGCGATCGCATCCTCGCCGGGATGTTCGCCGCCCAGCTGTTCGTCGCGCTCATCTTCGGCATCGTCGTGGTCAACACGATCAACGACGTCGAGACGAGCACGGTGATCATCGAGGGTGGCCAGGCCGTGTCCCAGCCCGGTGACCCGTCGTCGCCGGCGCAAACGGGCACCGCTTTGGACGTTCACCCGTATTG
>CBDTYW010000097.1:0-12154 GCA_965364735.1 uncultured Nitriliruptoria bacterium | reverse complement strand
GAACGGCATGAGCTGGAACGGCATGAGCTGGAACGGCATGAGCTGGAACGGCATGGCCTGGAACGGCATGGCCTGGAACGGCATGGCCTGGAACGGCATGAGCTGGAACGGCATGGCCTGGAGCAGCAACGGCTGGAAGTGACCCACCTCGGCGCTCACAGCGCGTCGAGCGCCAGCCCGGCCGCCATCATCATTCCCAGCTCACGTGCCTCGGCGAGGTGGTCCGGCTCCAGGTCGCCCTCGACCTCGAGCGGCGGCCGTACCTCGCGCCAGCCCAGACCGCTCACGATCGGCTGCACCGACCTGACGGCCCCCGACGTGTCGTTGCGCCCCTTCACGAAGAGGGCGTAGGGCCGACCTCGGGTCACGTCCAGGCAGTCGTCGTAGACCCGGTCGAAGAAGTCCTTGAGCGCTCCGCTCATGTACCCGAAGTTCGTCGGCGTCCCGAGGATGATCGCGCCTGCGGCGACGACGTCGGCAACCTCGACGTCGAACGGGTGCCGCAGGTCGACCCGCACACCGCGGATCTGTCGGTCCGTCGCACCAGCATGGACGGCGTCGGCGAGCTGCTTCGTCGCTCCCGACCTGGAGTGCGCCACGATGAGAAGCGTCGGTTCCACCGGAGACACCGCCTTCACGTTGCTGTCGCTGCCGCCACCAGCATGCACCCCACGAGGTCCCCGCGCATGTGCCGCTCACGGACGTGACCGCTCAGACTGAGCACGAGGACGCATCCCGCCCAGCCGGCACCGCCTCGCTGCTTGTTGCGGCACGACCCCTGCCGACAGGACCCGGGACCGCCGACGATCGTCAGATCGCCGTCCCACCCTGACTTCCGAGGAGCGCCCGGTGGCATCACCGGAGATGCGCGTTTCCACCCTGGCCGTCGGCCAGGGTGTGGCCGCTGCGCTCCTGATGATGCTCGCGGCCGGCGCAGCCGACATCGGCCTCGCGCACCCCGCGCGGACCGCCGTCTACCTGGTCGCCTTCGTGGCGGTCGAGTGGCTGACGATCGACCTGACCGTGCGCGACCAAGGGATGTCGGTCTCGGCGACCGAGTTCGTCTCGGCCTACGCGCTCGTCTTCCTTGACCCGACGGGCTTCGTGCTCGCGAGAGCCGGCGCTGGTCTCCTCATCCAGCTGCGCAAGCGGGCCGCTCCCCTGCGCGTGACCTGGAACACGACGGCCTTCGCCGTCGAGGCAGCGGCCACCGCGCTGATCTTCCGTCTCGTGCTGGGCTCCGCCGCGTTGACCTCACCACGTGCGTGGATCGCGACGGTCCTCGCCCTGCTGATCGGTCAGGTGCTCACCGCACTCATGATCGGCGGCGTCATGTCCGCCACGTCGGGCACCTCGGCGTTCCGCGCTGCCACGAGCTCGATGACGACCGTCCTCGGGATCTCCGCAGTGTTCAGCATCCTCGGCGTCGCCACCTCGCAGCTCACCCTGTGGTCGACCCCGGCGGCCGTGCTCGGCTGCATCGTCGCCGTGATGATCTGGGGGCTCCTCCGCGCGATCGGCGTCCTGATCGAGCGACAGGACACGCTCACCGCATTCCAGAGCCACACCTTGGAGCTCCTCTCCGCCCAGAGCATCGACGACGCCGCTCGCATCGCTCGCGCCGCCGTTCACGAGCTGACCGGCGCCGCGCTCGCGGAGACCGACGCGACCGGGTCCGCCGCCGTCGCCACGGTCCGTGGAACGCTCAACGGCTACGACGAGGTCAACCCCGCGACGTTGGTCATCGAAGGCGACCTCGGCGCGGCCCGCATCCTGACCGAGCGGGAGTCCGATCGACGCAAGGTCGCTGGCGGAGCGCTCGTGCCGCTGTCCGCTGACGAGGGGTCCGGCTACCTGCTCGCCGGCTGGGCCGTTCGACGACGTCGCAACGACCCGGCGCTGCCCACGCTGGAGACCATCGCACGACAGGTCGAGGCGACCACCCGACGCATGCGCCTCTCCGACAAGCTCCAGGCCGAGCTCGAGGAGAAGGCGCATCGCAGCATGCACGACGCGCTCACCAACCTGCCGAACCGGACCCAGCTGCTGGCCAGGCTCGACGCTTCCGACGCCGGCTCCGACGTCGCCGTCATCCTGCTGGACATCGATCGCTTTCGCGCCATCAACGAGACGCTCGGACACGAGAGCGGCGACCTCGTCCTGATGGAGACGGCCTTGCGTCTCGCCGCATGCACGAACGACGACGAGCTGCTCGCTCGGGTCGGATCTGACGAGTTCTGTCTCCTGTCCCCCGGGGTCGCGACTCCGGCGGGAGCGGAGATGGTGGCTCGTCGCCTCACCTCTGGCCTGGTCTCGGGGCTCGAGATCGAGGGCCTGCGGCTCGAGCTGGCCGTGACCATGGGGATCGCGATCTCCTCAGAGCACGGCGGCGCCACGACCGTGCTCGTCCGTCGCGCCGAGACCGCGCTGCACGAGGCCAAGGAAGCCGGCGAGACGACCAAGGTCTACGACGGCAACGAGGTCGATGCACGTCGCCGGCTCGCCGTCGCCGCCGAGGTCCGCCTTGCCGCGCAGGATGGACGGATCCACGCCTGGTTCCAGCCGAAGATCGAGATCGCCACCGGCAAGGTGTCCGGCGTCGAAGCGCTGGCACGCTGGATCGACGACGATCTCGGGTTCGTCGGGCCCGACGAGTTCATCTCGATCGCTGAGCAGACCGGCGCGATCGTCGCGATCACCCACACCATCCTGGAGAAGTCGATCGCCCAGCAGGCCGCCTGGTCGGACCTGGGGCTCGATGTCGCCATGTCCGTCAACGTCTCGCCTCGACTGCTGCTCGAGGACGGCTTCCCCGAGCTCGTCGTGGAGCTCGTCGAACGCTACGGGACCCGGCCGGAGCGCCTGGTCCTCGAGGTCACCGAGTCGCTGTTCGTTGAGGGCACACGTGCCCAGGAAGGCCTCGACGCGCTCCGGGCGACCGGCGCGCGGCTCTCGATCGACGACTACGGGACCGGCTACTCCTCCCTCGGCTACCTCCACCGTCTCAAGGCGCACGAGCTCAAGATCGACCGCTCGTTCCTCATGGCGATGCAGGCCGAGCCGAGCCAACGGATCATCGTCGCCTCGACCGTTCAGCTCGCCCATGGGCTCGGCATGAAGGTCGTCGCCGAAGGCGTCGAGGACGTCGAGACCGTTCACGCGCTCGCGGAGATGGAGTGCGACGAGATGCAGGGCTACCTCGCTGCTCGTCCGATGCGCGGGCCCGACTGCACCGCCTGGATGCTCGCGCTTCCCGGTGGCGTCTGGCTTCCGGAGCAGCAGGCAGCCTGACGCTCAGCCAGCACTGTCGTAGACCACCGCCGCGGCCATCTCGAAGGCGTTCGCCCCCGGCGCGAGCTGCCGACACGTCATGCCGAGCTCGACGACCAGCCTCGTCACGTAGCCGTCGCCGTTGAACGCGACCTCGCGGACGTCCAACGTGGATCTCTGCTCATCGCATGGCGGGATGAACCCGGGCGCGAACATGACGGTGGCGCGGTCACCGAAGGCGTCCTCGGAGCTGACGACGAGCGGCAGGACGCCGGTCGACCAGCGTCGATCGTCTGCGCCGAGCCGGATCTCGACGGCCGCCGACTCCCCCGGCTCTCCGGTCGGCAGCGTGAACCTCAGCGAGCGTGGCCCGGCCTCGACCTCGAGCCCGTCCTCCGGCGTCAGGGTGAGGCCCAGCTCCGGGCGGGTGACCGTCGTCGTCGGTGCCATGGACGTGCGCTGGACGGGCAGCGGCTCGACGTTGAGCACCGGGTCTCCCGGCTCATGGCCGGTCCAGGCGATCGTCGCGCGGGCAGCGTTCCCGTCCGCACATCCGGCCACGACCTCCAGAGCGATCTCGGCGAGGCGCCCACCGGCGGTGTAGGCGACGGCGCGGACACGCACCGTCGCCGGCCCGTCGCACGGATGGCCGGCGAGCTCGAAGCTTGCGTCCTGGCCGCCGATCTCGACGGAATGCGCCCCGAGGACGATCTGTCCCCCCTCGGTGCGGAGGCCGAGCAGAAGCCGAGTGTCGTGCTCCGCGGCAGTGACGGACAGCGTCCCGCCATCAGCGGTCACCCGCAGCCCGCCGTCCTGTGGTCGAATCACGAAGTGCTCCGCACCGCGGTCGATCACGAGCGTCGCGTCCGGGTGATCGACCAGCTCCGGCCCGGTCACCGCACCCCGTCCTCTCGGGCCGACGCCCGCGGCGAGAAGGTCCGCAGCGGTGTCGGCGGTGGCCATCGACACGGAGCCGAGCAACAGCGCGACGGCGAGCAGGCTCACCGGGACGACCTGGGAGAGCGGCCCGATCGGGGACAGCCCACGCACCACCGTCAACGGGCCGTCGTCGACGAAGGGCCCGCGCGGTCGGATCAGGAGGGCGTGACGGAGCCCGAGCCGAAGGAACACGACCGCGCCCGTGATCGCCGCGACGACCGCAAGGAGGTCGGCGAGCGCGATGATGCTGGCTGCGGCCGTGACATCAGCGGCCAGGACGGGCCGCCCGACCGTCGCGCCAGCGAACGCCGCAAGGCCGGGTCCCGCGGCCTCGGCGAGCTGGAAGGCGAGCCACGCGATCCACCAGACGTCGACCATCCGCGATCCCCACCGGGATCCGTCGAGCGCCTCTCCAGCATCGACGACATCCCGGACCGCACGCCTCGGCAGGATCAGGTTGGCGAACGGTACGAACCATCCGGCGATCACCCATCCGCCCTTCATGCTGGTCTGGAGCCGCAGGCGGGCAAGGTTGCGGTGGGCGCGGTGCACGGTCGTCACGACGACGACCGCGAGCGCCATCTGCGTCAGCGCGACGAACGGCGCCAACGGCGGCAGGGTCGAAGGTGTGTCGACCAGCAGCCTGCCCGCCTTCCCGGCGTTCAGAACGAGCCGAGCGTCCTGGACGTCGTAGCGCAGCAGGACCAGACGAAGCAGCGCCTCGACCACGAACAACGCGGTCGCGGTGACCGCCAGCGGGAGCACGGGACGGAGCCCAGGCGCGGGCGACGTCTTCATCACCTTCGCCACCGCGCTCCCTCCCCCTCGGTCAGCTTCGGCGACGCAGACCAGCCGCGAGACCCAGCGTGGTGAGACCTGCGAACACGGCGCCTCCGCCGGTCGTCGGCAGCGGCGTCTCGTCGTCAACGACGGGGTCTGCGGTCTCGCTCGGCTCAGGTGTCGGTGCCGGCTCGGTGACGGTCGGCGCGGTGAGCGCTGCGCTGCACGCGACCGCCCGGTTCGCGTCGACCTCACCGAACCCGGACAGCACGTCGAAGCCGGGCGCGTACATGTCCAGCGCCGTGTCGGTCATGCACTGCTCGGCCTGAGCCGGGGTGATCGCCGGGTTGGCCTCGACCAACAGCGCCGCGACGCCGGCGACGTGCGGCGCCGACATCGAGGTTCCCGAGAGGCACAGGTAGGCCGGGTCAGCTGCGGAGCGGGGCGAGCAGCGGTTCAGCAGTGGGGCGGCGAGCACGCCGCTCGCCGCGGCGAAGATGTTGTCGCCGGGCGCGACGATGTCGACCTGCGCCCCGGTCCCGTCCTCGAGGCCGTGCGAGGAGAACGACGTGACCGTCGGAACGCCGTCGCGGGCCGCGTCGGTGCAGGCACCGTCCGAGCCGAGCGCCGCCTCGAGCTTGCAGCTGGCACCGACCGTGATGACCTTCTCGCTGGACTCCGCGCCGGACCGGATCGTGTCGAAGCCGTCGCCGCCATCGTTGCCGGACGAGAACACCATGATGATCCCGGCGTCGACCGCTGCCTCGGCAATGGCGCGGGCGGCGTCGTAGTCGGTCGCGAAGCCTGCGCTGCCGGTGGAGCCGGGCTCGTACGGGAGCAGCCCCCAGGAGTTGTTCGAGACGCGGATCCCGAGCTCGTCCTTGTGCCGGATCATGTAGTCGATCGCCATCATCGCGTTCTCCTCGAACCCGAAGTCCTCGACGACGCCGTTCGCGGCGGTGGCGATCTTCAGCGCGACGATCTCCGCACCCGGCGCGACGCCGTCGTAGTTCGCGCCGCTGATCGACGATGCGCCCACGCCCGCGATGGTGGAGGAGACGTGGGTGCCGTGGCCGACCTCGTCGTTGAGCGCGAGCGCGCTCGTGTTCTCGGCGTAGACGTCGAACTGCCCGCCGGGGATCCCGCCCTCGACAGCGATCGTCGAGAACTCGAAGTTCGCGCCCGCCTTGATCTTGCCGGAGAAGTCCGGGTGTGTGCCGAAGATGCCCGAGTCGATGACCGCGACGGTCACTCCGGCCCCGGTGACGCCGGGACGCGCGACGTCGATCCCGCCGATGTCGGCCGTGCCAGCCGTGGCGATTTCGGCCGCCTGGATCTGCGCGACGGAGACGTCGAGGTCGAACGTGATCCGACGCTGCGGGACGACGCTGGTGACGCCGGGAAGGGTGTGCAGCTCGCGAAGGACCGCTTCTGGTCCGGTGACCGCGACCGCGTCGACGTGCTCGAAGCCGATCGCGAGCGTCGCGCCACGCGCGATGATGGCGTCGACCGACGCGTCGCTGACCGTGCCGTCGAACGCGACGATCACCTTGGTGACCGGGGTCGTCGCGACGACGGCGGTCTCCGTCACCGCCGCGGTGGCGACGGTCGGCGCACCGACCGCGAGCATCGCGAAGGCGGGGACGAGGGCGGTCGAGATCAGGCGGGAAGCACGCATCGGGAGGGTCCTTGGCACGGGATGGTCACACGTGGAGCAGTTCGCCCCGGAGGGCCCTCATCCCTCCCTGTCGCGCGCCCGTCGCATGGCCATGGCTGCCGCGAGGATCGCGGCCAGAGGCGCGATGCCGCCGCCGGTCGCAGGGACGGGCGAGCCATGACGAGACCCCCTCGAGACGCAGCGACCAGCAGCGTGGCAGCATGGGACCACATCACTCGTCCTGCAGGAGCACGCCCCATGATCGCCGCCTTCTCCATCAGCCCGTCCGGTGTCGGCGAATCGGTCGGCGACCTCGTCGGCGACTGCGTCCGCATCGTCCGCGCCTCGGGCCTGAAGAACGAGACCAACGCGATGTTCACCAACATCGAGGGCGACTGGGACGAGGTCATGACGGTCATCAAGCAGTGCGTCGACCACGTCGCCACCGTCGCACCTCGCGTGGGCCTCGTCATCAAGGCCGACCACCGCCCCGCCGTCAGCGACGCCCTGGCCCACAAGAACGCCCGCATCGCTGCCTTCGGACCCTCGCGGGACGTCTGATGGCCGGACAACGCAGAGCGCCCCGACCGAAGTCGGGGCGAAGCGAAGGCCAAATCCTCGTGGGCAAGGAAGTGACGAGTGAGTGGAGCTGCCGGGAGTCGAACCCGGGTCCCGCTGTCCCGCTGACTGGAGATCTCCGTGCGCAGGTTCCGGAAATGTTTCGGGCGCGGCACTCCGGTGCCAAATGTGATCCGCGATCCCTAGTCACCTGAAGTTTCAGGAGCGCGCCGGTGACGGAACGCTCTCCCTACTTGGAAATTCCCCGTGATGTCGGTCCGACCCCCCTACGGGGCGTCAGAGGCGGACCGTGGCTGTCAAGCAGCCAGTGCCAGTTCGTTGTTGGCGTGTGTGTTTCCAGCGCGAGGATTTACGAGCGTGCACTGGATCGCTCGGCACGCACTCCAGCCCTCGGACTGACAACGGTCGAAACCAAGTCAGCCCCGTGAAGGGGTGAAGAATGCTTGTGGGCATCTCTTCAGTTGTCAACGCTGCTCACGAAGGCATCGCTTCGCAGCCGTCCCACGGTACCGACTCGCGAGAACCCGTCAACTGGCCGTTCAGGCGAAGGTGTCGCAGCGGCTGGGGTCGCCGGTCTCGTAGCCCTCGGTGAACCACGCTCGTCGCTGGTCGGACGAGCCGTGGGTCCAGCTCTCGGGGTTGACGCTCATGCCGGCGGATGCCTGGATGGTGTCGTCGCCGACCGCCTCGGCAGCGCCGAGGCCTTCCTCGATGTCGCCGCGCTCGAGGAGCCCCTGCTCGAAGACCGCGTTCGCCCAGACTCCGGCGAAGCAGTCAGCCTGCAGCTCCAGCGCGACCGACAGCTCGTTCTTCTCGCCAGGGTTCTGCGCCTGGAGCTGACGCATCTGGGCGGAGATGCCGAGCTCGTTCTGGACGTGGTGGCCGATCTCGTGCGCGATGACGTAGGCCTGCGCGAAGTCGCCGGGCGCCCCGAAGCGGCGACGGAGCTCCTCGAAGAAGCCGAGGTCGACGTGGACGGTCTGGTCAGCCGGGCAGTAGAACGGGCCGACGGCCGACGACGCAGCTCCGCAGCCGCTGTTCGTCTGGTCGCGGTAGAGGATGAGCTGAGCGGCTTGGTAGTCGCGCCCCGCATCTGCGAAGAGCCCGTCCCAGAACTCCTGGTTGGAGTCGAGCACGAACGAGATGAACTCGACCTGGTCGGACTCGGGGTCCGGGCCGTCGACGGGGGCCGGGACCTGCTGCGCGGAGCGGGTGCCGCCGGTGTCGAGCCCCGCGAGGACGGTCCCGAGGTCGATGTCGCCGCCACCGAGCACGCTCATCAGGAGCGCCACGACCACACCGACGACGCCGAGCCCACCTGCCCCGGCGACGGCAGCGCCACCACCGGCCCGGCGCGACGACGCGCGACGGTCGATGACGTTCTTGGACTTGTAGCCCTCTTGGTACTTCATGCAGGTCGCCTCGGGTCAGCCGCGGTTCTTCAACGCTCGGTCGACGTCGCGCTTGGCCTGCTTCTCCTTCAGGTCCGCACGCTTGTCGTAGTTCTTCTTGCCGCGACCGATGCCGAACTCGAGCTTGGCCCGGCCGTGCTTGAAGTAGATGCGCGTTGGCACGAGCGTCACGCCCTGCTCGGCGACAGCCCGGCGGATCTTGATGATCTCGGACTTGTTGAGCAGCAGCTTCCGCTCACGCGTCGGCTTGTGGTTCGTGTAGCCGCCGTAGGTGTACTCGGGGATGTGGCACTGCATGAGCCACACCTCGTCCTTGGCGTCGATGCGCACCCAGGCCTCGAGGAGGCTCCCGAGCCCACCGCGCAACGACTTCACCTCGGTGCCGACGAGCATGATGCCGGCCTCGAACTTCTCGTCGATGAAGTAGTCGAAGCGAGCCCGTCGGTTCTGGACCGCGAGCTTGGTGCCGTCCTTGGACGGGGGCTTCTTCTTCTTCGCCATGCGGGCAGCGTAACGGTCAGTCGACGAGCGTCAGTACCACTTCATCGGGTCACGGGGCTCACCGTTGACGCGCACCTCGAAGTGCAGGTGCGGGCCGGTCGAGTAGCCGGTCGAGCCGACCTCACCGATCTTCTGGCCTGCCGAGACGATCTGTCCGGCACGTGCGATCAGCCGCGACTGGTGGGCGTAGAGCGTCGAGAGCCCGCCACCGTGGTCGATCACGACGGCCTGGCCGTAGCCGCCTCGCCAGCCCGAGCTGATGACCTTGCCCTCAGCGGCAGCGACGATCGTCGTGCCGGTTCCCGCGCCGATGTCGACGCCGGTGTGGAGGCGACGCGTCCGGAAGATGGGGTGAGTCCGGTAGCCGAACTGGCTGCCGGGGCGACCGTCCACCGGCCAGACGAGCTGTCCGGGCCCCGGGGCGCCAGCGCGCCACTGTGACGCGGCGAGCTCCTTGGCGAGCTTCGTCGACTCCGCCTCGAGGTCGGCGACGAGCTGGAGGTGCGACGCCTGGTCGCTCTCGAGCCTGTCGAGCACGCTCTCGCGCTGTGACTGGTCGACGGCAACCTGCGCGAAGGTCCGCTCAGCACGCTCGGCTGCGCGCACGGCGTCGGCCGCGGCGAGGTCGGCGAGGTTCTTCGCGGCCGCGGCCTCGACGGTCAAGGCTTCGGCGGAGGCCTGCTTCGCCTCGAGGACGGTCTGGAGGCGGATGATGTCGGCGAGGACCTCGGACTCGGTCCCGACGACCCGGTCGATGACCTGCTGCACGCGGACGACGTCGCGCGTGTCGGTCACGTTCAGGTACGGCAGAGCGTGACGGGCGACGCCACGCTTGTACGTCTCGCGGACCCGGTCGTCGAGCACCCGGGTTCGCAGGGCCAGCTCGGCGAGGGTCGCGTCGCGGTCCGCGATCGCGCCGATCAGCTTGGCGTTGGCGACACGTGCAGCCTTGAGGGCGTCAGCCTGCATGGCGAGGGCGGCCTCCGCGGCGACCTGGTCGACCGCGACGAGGTCTCGGGAGTTCGCGAGCTTGCGGTCCAGCAGCTCGACGACCTCGCTGGCACGGGCGACGCCGGTGTTGAGGTCTTCGAGGAGCGACTTCGCGTCGCGCAGATCCTCGCGCGTGTCCTCCAGCCGCTCCTTGATGTCAGCTTCCTGTCCCATGGCCACCGAGCTGACGGCCAGCGATGCCACGAGCGCGCCGGCTGCAGCGAGCCGGGCGCGACGGCGCAGATGGGTGGGAGTGGCCATGGTGGGAACCTGGATGGTCGAGGGTGGACGGGAACCGGCGGATCAGCGGCCGGGGTCAGCGTGTTCCTGGACGAGCAGCGAGATGAGGGACGCGAGGACGACGATGGCGACGCCGACGGGCAGGACCTGCAGCCCCACGGCCAGCGCGTCATCGAGGTTGACGAGGGGGAAGAGCGAGAAGTTCTGGAGCAGCCACGATCTGCCGAGCGCCATCAACGACACCAGCATGCCCAAGGCGAGCGCGCCCCCGACGAGGCCGGCAATGACGCCTTCGAGCAGGAAGGGGGTGCGGACGTACCAGTTCGACGCGCCGACGAGGCGCATGATCGAGATGGCCTCGCGACGCGCGAACATGGACAGCCGGATGATGATCGAGGTCAGCAGCACGGTGACGGTGATCTGCACGAGCGTGATGATGAGCGCGACCAGCTGGATGCCGCCGATGACGTCGAAGAGCGGCTCGAGGTAGTTCCCGTCGACGACCTCCTCGACCCCGGGCTGGGTCGAGAACCGGTCGGTGATGGCGCGGTATTGCTCCGGGTCCTTCAGCGTGACCCGGAACGACGCGGGCACGGCGTCGACGGTGACCGAGTCGATGAGGTCCGGCGACTCCGCGAAGATCTCGATGAAGTTCTCGTACGCCTGCTGCTTCGACTCGTAGCGGTGGTCGAGGACCAGCGGGTCCTCGCCGAGCGCCTGGTCGATCGAGTTCAGCTGCTCATCCGTGATGTCGGGGCACTTGCGCCCGTCGCACAGGAAGATCGAGATCTCGATGTTGTCCTGGATCTCACCGGAGATGAGCCGGACCTCGCGCTGGAGCAGCAACGTCCCGCCGAGCAACGACAGCGAGACCGCGGCCGACAGCACGAGGGCAAGGGTGACCAGGGGGTTGCGCACCAAGCCGGTGAACGACTCCGCAAGTACGTATCGCCAACGCGGTGGCATCAACGGTCCTCTCGTTTGCTCAGCAGCGTCAGCCGCCGTAGCCGTAGACGCCGCGGGACTGGTCTCGGACGATCTTGCCGTTCTCGAGCTCGACCACGCGACGGCGCATCGAGTCGACGATCTGCTGGTCGTGGGTGGCCATGACGACCGTGGTGCCCCGACGGTTGATCCGGTCGAGCAGCTTCATGATGCCCAACGAGGTCTGCGGGTCCAGGTTCCCGGTCGGCTCGTCGCAGAGCAGGATCCGGGGGCTGTTGACGAAGGCTCGCGCGATGGAGACCCGCTGCTGCTGTCCGCCGGAGAGCTCGTGGGGCAGGGAGTCGTGCTTGTCCTCGAGCCCGACGAGCTCGAGGACTTCGGGGACTCGCTCGGAGATGACGCTGCGGTTCACGCCGATGACCTCGAGCGCGAACGCGACGTTCTCCCAGACCGACTTGTTCGGCAGGAGCTTGAAGTCCTGGAACACGTAGCCGATCTGGCGGCGCAGCGTCGGCACCTTCCAGGACTTCAGCTCACGGAGGTTCTTGCCGGCGACGAAGACCTCGCCCTCGTCGGGCAGCTGCTCTCGGGTGAGCACGCGCATGAGCGTGGACTTCCCCGAGCCGGAGGGCCCGACGATGAACACGAACTCGCCCTTGTCGACCTCGAGCGAGACACCGTCGAGCGCACGGATCTCTCCGCGCTCACCACGCTTGTAGTGCTTGGAGACGTTGGTCAGGGTGATCACGGTGCGGCGCTCGAGACGGACGGTTGCGAGAGAAAACTAGCACTGAGTGCTCGTCGGACCGCGCTGCCGACGCTGTACTGACGGCCGGGCTGA
>CBDTYW010000096.1:0-12251 GCA_965364735.1 uncultured Nitriliruptoria bacterium | reverse complement strand
CTCGAGGAAGATCCGCTGGGCGACCTTCTTGCCGACGCCCGGGACCATCGTCAGCGAGGCGAGGTCCTCGGTGGAGATCGCTGCGCGCAGCGCTGCGGGCCGGTGGGTGCCGAGCGCGGCCAGCGCGAGCTTCGGGCCGACGCCGGACGCCCCGAGGAGCAGCTCGAACATCTCGAGGGCTTCCGCGTGCGTGAACCCGAACAACGTCATCGAGTCCTCGCGGACCTGGAGCGAGGTGTGCAGCTCGACGTCCTTGCCGACCGGTGGCAGCAGCTCGTGGCCCGCGACGTGGACGAGGTAGCCGACGCCACCGGTGTCGACGACGACGGCTCCCGTCGTCCGGCGCGCGACGCGGCCACGCAGCATCGAGATCATGTGTGGCTCCCGCGTCGGGACTGCCGCGCGGCGGCGGTGCCGCCGGCGACCCGGATGTGTGGCTTGTTCAGGACCTGCTCCCAGCTGCTGGAGCTCGAGGCGCCGGACTTCTTGATCGCGTCGGCGAGGCGGTTCGAGCTCTCCCCCATCGCGGCGTGGAGCCGTGCGCGCCCCAGATGACAGAGCGCGACGGCGAGCGCATCTGCGACGTCCGCCGGCTTCGGCGGGGCGTCGAGGCGAAGCTGCGCCTGCACCATCCGCGCCACGGCGTCCTTGTCGGCCGAGCCGTCCCCGGTGACCGACTGCTTGACCTCGTTCGGGCTGTACATCACGACCTCGAGCCCGCACTGCGCTGCGGCCAGCATGACGACGCCCGCTGCCTGACCGGTCGCCATCGCGCTCGCGACGTTGGACGAGAAGAGCACCCGCTCGACCGCGACGACGTCCGGGCGGTGGGTGGCGATCGCCTCGCTGACCGCGGCGTGCACGGCCATCAGCCGCTGCGCGAGCGGGGTGTCCTTGGAGGTCCGCACGAGGATCGCGGCGACCTGCGTCGGACGGGCCATCGGCCCCTCGACGACGCCGACCCCACACCGGGTCAAGCCCGGATCGAGCCCCAGCACCCGAACCACGACCGATCCCGACGTCCGACGAACACGCGTTCACCCAGACGCTAGCACCGTGGGTCGTGTCAGTCGGCCATCGCCGCCTCCATGACGGCCTCAGGGATGTCGAAGTTCGCGTAGACGTTCTGGACGTCGTCGTTGTCCTCGAGCGCCTCCATCAGCTTCATGACCTTGCGCGCCGCTGCTTCGTCGGTGATCTCGACGTTGACCGACGGGATCATCGGCGAGTCCGCGTCGACGACGGTGATGCCGGCTGCCTCGAGCGCAGCACGGAGCCCGCGCCGGTCCGACGGCGCGCACCACGCGATGAACGTGCCCTCGTCACCGCCGGTCTCGACGTCCTCGAGACCCGCGTCGAGGCCGGCCATCATGACCTCGTCCTCGTCCTCGGCCTTGACGATGACCTGACCACGGCGCGAGAACAGGTAGGAGACCGATCCCGGGTCCGCCATCTGTCCGCCGTTGCGCGTCAGCGAGTGCCGGACGTCCGCGGAGGTGCGGTTGCGGTTCTCGGTGAGGCACTCCATGAGCACCGCGATCCCCTGCGGCCCGTAGCCCTCGTAGACGATCTGCTGGAACGTCTCCCCGGCGTCACCCTCACCGGCGCCGCGCTTGACCGCGCGCTCGATCGTGTCCTTGGGGACGGAGTTGTCCTTGGCCTTCTGGACGGCGTCGGCGAGCGTGAAGTTCGCGTCGAGGTCGCTGCCGCCCTCACGCGCGGCCACCTCGATCACGCGGATCAGCTTGCCGAAGACCTTCGCGCGGGCGGCATCGTTGGCCCCCTTCTTGCGCTTGATCGTGTTCCACTTGCTGTGGCCGGACATGAAGACCTCCTGCGGATCGCCGCGAGTCGCGACAGAGGCGCAGGCTAGCCCTCGCCGCCCCACGAGCGCACGGCCCGCTGCTGCTCGCTTTCCCGGCAGATCGCGTCTGTTGCTCCCTTTCCCCGTGATGCACGCGGAAAGGGAGCAACAGACACCACGGGAGCGGTCTACCGTTGCTCGGAGTCCGTCCACGCCAACGCGCAGGGAGCATGCGATGTCCACCACCCCAGCAGGCTGGTACCACGCGCAGGGCGACCCGCCCGGCTCCCGTCGCTACTGGGACGGCGTCGCGTGGACCGATGAGATGCAGGAGCAGGCCGTGGCGGTCCCGCCGCCGACCGGCGTGCCGAGCCAGTTCGGCCACAAGGCCGCGCTCGACCAGAAGTCGCACGAGATCGACTTCCAGATCTTCGGCGACGACCTCCAGTTCGTCGAGGTCGAGCTCGACCCGGGCGAGACGGTCATCGGCGAGGCCGGGACCATGATGATGATGACCGACGGCATCCAGTTCGCCTCGAAGATGGGCGACGGGACCGAGCCCGACCAGGGGATGTTCAAGAAGCTCGTCGGGGCCGGCAAGCGCGCCATCACCGGTGAGTCGATCTTCCTCACCCACTTCACCAACCAGGGCTCGTCGCCCGCGAAGGTCTCGTTCGCCGGCAACTTCCCCGGCAAGATCGTCCCGATCGACCTCGACGACGTCGGCGGCCGGCTCATCGTCCAGAAGGACGGCTTCCTCTGTGCCGCCTACGGCACGCGGGTCGGCGTGGCGTTCAACCGCAAGCTCGGCGCCGGGTTCTTCGGCGGAGAGGGCTTCATCCTCCAGGACCTGCAGGGTGACGGGAACTGCTTCCTGCACGCGGGCGGAACGGTCGTCGTCAAGGAGCTGAACAACGAGACGCTGCGCCTGGACACCGGCTGCCTCGTCGCGCTCGAGCCGTCGCTCGAGTACACGATCGAGCGGGCCGGGAACCTGAAGTCCCAGCTCTTCGGCGGCGAGGGCCTGTTCCTCGCCACCGTCCGCGGGACCGGCCGAGTCTGGGTGCAGTCGCTGCCCTTCGCCCGCCTCGCGGGCCGGATCATGTCGAGCGTGACGACCGGCCGCGGCGACGGTCAGGCGAGCGCCATCGGCGGCCTGTCCAAGCTCTTCGAGATCGAGTGACCTCGACCCCCGACACCGCGACGCCGATGCTCGCGGCGTTGACCGCGGACGCCGAGCAGGTGGCCGACGACGACGTCGCGGGGCGCATCGTCGCTGCTGCGCGCGAGCTCATCTCCGAGCACGGGCTGACGGCGGTGACGATGGACGCCGTGGCGAAGTCCGCCGGGGTCGGGCGAGCAACCCTCTACCGGCGCTTCGCGTCCCGCGACGAGGTGCTGCGCGTGCTCGTCGCCAGCGAGGTCATCGACGCGCTGGGCAAGGTCCGCGAGGTCATCCGCGGCCTCACCGATCCGGGCGACCGGATCGTCGAGGCGTTCGCGCTCCCGGTCGAGCTCGCCCGCGGCAACTCGCTGCTGCGCGAGCTGCTCGCCCACGAGCCGAGCACCTTCGTACCGGCGCTCACGCTCGACGTGAACCCGGTCTTCACCGTCGCCCGCGCGAACCTCATCGCTCAGCTGACGCGAGCCCGGGACCGCGGGGCGCTGCGCCCCGTGGACGTCGAGGCGGTCGCGGAGATGCTGATCCGCATCGCGCACTCGCTCGTGCTCAGCCCGGGCGGCCCGATCGACGTCGACGACCCGGAAGCGTTGCGCGACTTCGCCCGTCGCCACGTCGCGGGCCCGCTGCTGCGCTGACGATCAGCCGTCACCCGGTCATCTGGCCGTGATCAGTAGCCGAGCTTGCGGAGCTGCTTCGGGTCGCGCTGCCACTCCTTCGCGACCTTCACGTGCGTCGTGAGGAAGACCTTCGCGCCGAGCAGGGCCTCGATCTCGATGCGGGCCTCGGTGGCTGCTTCCTTGAGGAGCTTGCCGCCCTTGCCGATCACGATCCCCTTCTGGGAGTCTCGCTCGACATGTATGACGGCGTGGATCTCGAGCAGGTCGTCGCGCTTCTCGGAGACGAGGATCTCCTCGACCTCGACGGCGATGGAGTGCGGGACCTCCTGGTCCATGCGCACGATGAGCTTCTCGCGAAGCACCTCGGCCGCGATGCGGCGCTCGGGCTGGTCCGAGACGGTGCCTGCTGGGAAGATCCGCGAGGCCACGGGCATGCGCTTGACGAGGATGTCGAGCAGCAGGTCGACGTTCATCGTCTCCGGCGGCAACGCGCCCTTGGGGCGCGGCGGGATGGCGGTCGGGACGATCTCAGCGCCGGGCAGCAGCTCCGCCGCCTTCTGCAGGATCGGGACCATCCGCTGCTTGTCCTCGACCAGGTCCTCCTTGGTGACGACGATCACGATCGGCGTGCCGATCTGCGCGAGCTCCTCGGCCAGGTAGCGGTCACCGGGCCCGATGCCGTTGGCGCCGTCGACGATGAAGCAGACGACGTCGACCATCCCCCACGTGTCACGCACGAGCGAGTTCAGGCGCTTGCCGAGCAGCGTCTTGGGCGAACCGACGCCGGGGGTGTCGACGATGACGAGCTGGGCGTCGTCGCGGGTGACCACACCACGGATCGTGTTGCGTGTGGTGCCGGGGACCTCGGAGACGATCGCGACCTTCTGGCCGACGAGCGCGTTCACCAGCGTCGACTTGCCCACGTTCGGGCGACCGACGAAGCAGACCATCCCGGCGCGGTGGCCCTCGGGGAGGACGTCGTCGGCTCCGGCGAGGATCGCCTGGAGATCGAGCTCGATGCCGTTCATGGGTGTCCTTGCGAAGCGGGTGAGGCGACGTCGGACGACGTCGACTCGTAGATGGGGCCGAGCCCGTTGCGTGGTTCGTCGGGAGCGCGACCGTCATGCTCGCCGACCACGACCTCCGCGACGCGGCGGCCCTGTACGCGCGTCACCTCGAGGTAGCGCTCGCCGATCTGGAGTGACTCGCCGACCTCGGGAACGCGGCCGAACATCCCGACGACGAGCCCGCCGACGGTGTCCCAGTTCTCGTCGGGCAGCTCTTCGCCGACGAGCTCGTTGAAGTCGCCCATGGGAAGGCGTGCGTCGATGCGCATGGTGCCGGCCTCGTCGACCGCGACGAGAGGCTCCTCGTTGTCGTGCTCGTCGACGATCTCACCGACGATCTCCTCGAGGATGTCCTCGATCGTGACCAGCCCGCTGACCGCGCCGTACTCGTCGACGACGATCGCCTGGTGGACCTGCTGGTCGCGCAGCGTGCGCAGCAGGTCATCGGTGCGCTGGAGCTCCGGGACGAACGTGGGCGGCCGGATGAGGTCATGCCAGGCCTTCGAGCCGGGACGCAGCGCCATCCTGCGCAGCACGTCCTTGGCGTGCACGACGCCGAGGATGTCGTCGCCGTCGTCGCCGATGACCGGCAGCCGGGAGTAGCCGTGCTCGATGACGAGGTTGACGAGCAGCGAGAGCGAGTCGTCGCGGCCAACGGTGACCATGTCCGGCCGCGGGACCATGATCTCGCGCACGACGGTGTCGCCCAGCTCGATGATCGAGCGGATCATCGCGCGTTCGTCGGGCTCGAGGGCGTGATCGGTGTCCTCCTCAGCCTGCTCGAGAAGGCGGCGGAGCTCGTCGTCCTCCGGGAACGGACCGGACACCTGAGCCCCCGTCGGGGCGAGCCGGACGACCATGTTGGCGACCGGACGCAGCACCCGCACGAGCAGACGGAGCAGCGGCGCAACGGCGAGCGCTCGCGTCTCGAGATCCCGGAGCACCCACGTTCGCGGCATCACCTCGGTCATGACGAGGCTGACGCCGCCGAGCACGATCACCGCGATCGCCACCGCGCCGACGCCACCGACGACGCTGACGGCGAGCACGCCGACGAGCGAGCCGGCGAGGAGCCGTGCGAACACCGTCGCGACGAGGATGCAGTTCAGCGTCGTGGAACGGTGCTCGACGAGCCACAGCAGCTGATCGGCGCCGGAGCGTTCCTCCTGCTCGAGGCGCAGCGCGCGCACGACCGACATCCGGCTCGCGACGGTCTCGGCGGCAGCCAGGAAGGCTGCGGCGAGGATCCCGAGAAGGACGAGGACGATGGCGGCGATCTCCGGTCCCTCGACCGCAGCGGCGAGCAACATCAGCGATCCCCCAGATCGAAGTTGACGTCGACGAGGGACAGGTCGAACGGCTGGACGCGCGCGGCGGCACCCGGATCCGTCGTGGCCTCGGCCGGCGCCCGGCGCGGTCCCCAGTCACCATGCGCGATGGTGCTGCCGGGGGCATGGCCGCCCCGCAGCTCGGCCAGCAACGCCGTGGTCAGCCCGAACATCGCGCGCTGCTCGACGACCGTGTCGTGGTCGAAGCCGATCAGGTGCAGGATGGCGTGGGCGGTCAGCATCGCGAGCTCGCTGTCCACGGACACGTCGTTGCTCGCGGCCTGCTTCGCCGCGATCGCGGGACACAGGACGACGTCGCCGAGGATGGCGGGAAGCCCGGGCATCGACTGCCCCGGCTCGTCGATCGGGAACGCGAGCACGTCGGTCGGACCGGGCCGACCCATGTGCTCGGTGTTCAGCGCAGCCATCGTCGCGGGGTCGACGACGAGGATCGAGACCTCCATGTCCTCCGGCACACGTCGCTCGCGCAGCACGTGCTGCGCCACCGCGACGAGATCGTCCGCGTCGACGGGGATGGCGGGCGGATCCTCGCCCTGCTCGTCCGCGAAGAAGATGGCCATCAGACGCGTCCCCGACGGACCTGCGGGCCACGATCATCGCGTCCGACCGCGCGGCCGCGGCCGTCGGTCTCCTCGGACTTGTCGTAGCGCTCGTAGGCCTCGACGATCCGCATCACGATCGGGTGCCGGACGACGTCCGCGGACTTGAGCATCGCGAAGCCGACACCGTCGGTCCCGTCGAGGATGTCGCGCACGATGCGCAGCCCCGACGTCTGGTTGCCCGGCAGGTCGACCTGGCTCACGTCGCCGGTGACGACGGCCTTGGACCCGAACCCGATGCGCGTGAGGAACATCTTCATCTGCTCGGCGGTCGTGTTCTGCGCCTCGTCCAGCACGATGAACGCGTCGTTGAGCGTGTTGTGGGTGACGAGGAAGCCCTCGGTCACGTAGAGCTGGTCCTCGGCCGCCACGCGGATGCAGACCATCTCCTCGCGGCCGTCCGGCTCGATCGACGCGACGAAGCGCCGGGGCCGAGCCGAGCTGACGACCGTGCTCTGCTCGGCGTTCCGCGTCAGCCTGGACGGTGAGACACCGTCGGGGAGGCGGATCTCGACGATGAACGCGTCGTCCCCGTGCTCGGCCGGCCGCCCCTTCGCGCGGACGGGCGTCCACCTGTCGGCGGGCCGGACACGCGTCGTCGCGGTTCCGCCGAGGGACTGCGCCAGCCACACGACGTCGTCACGCAGCTGTGGGGACCTGGTCGTGTACTGCACGCGACCTGTGCGTCCGCGTTGCGTGACCGAGCCGGGATCACCATCGAGCAGCCCCTGCAACACGCCGAGCCGAACGTCCGCCGAGTTGTGCAGGTAGGTCTCGGGAACGGACGTCGTCGAGGAGGGCGCGTCGAGAAGATCCAGGTCGCGCATCCGCGCCGTCACCGGGTTCTCGGTCATCACCGCGGTTCCGCGGCCGATTCGGCTGAGCACGTCGTCGGGTCCGCCCCGGTGCTGAGGTGTCATCCCGAGACGGGCGTTCGCGAGCGCCTCGCCGAGCGCGTACGGGTCCATCGGGACCTGCTGCTCCGACAGCTCCACCGGCTCGACGAGCGGAAGCTCGAAGCGTCGGTGGCGAGCCGTGCGGAGCTTCCCGATCATCGCGCGGGTCTCGACGGTCCGTGCCGCACGGCTGGCGTGTCGGCCACGGCGCGCCCACACGGTCCACAGGTGTTCAGCGCAGCAGCGGGTGGACGCCCCGTCCGACGCCGTGACGCGCAGGACGTCCTTCTCGCCCTGGGGGAAGACGCCGATGACCTCTGTCACCCGGCCGTCGGAGCCGATCACGTCGTCGCCGGCGACGACGTCACCGATCGGAACGAACCCGGTCGGCGTCAGGACGCGCTCGGACACCGGTTGGGCCCGACCGCGCATGTACGCGAGCGGGGCGACCTCGATGGTGCCGCGGTCTGTGGCCTGGACGAGCTCCTCGACCTCCATCATGTCGCGCAGGGCGTCCCACAGCGGCTTGAGGTACGGGTCGATCTTCTCGTGCAGCGTCCCGGGAAGGAAGCCGAGCCGCTCACCGGCCTCGACCGCGGGGCGGGTGAGGATCAGGCGGTTGACGTCGCGGGCACGCAGCGCGGCGACGGCAGCGGCCATGGCGAGGTAGGTCTTGCCGGTTCCTGCAGGACCGATCCCGAAGGTCACGGTGTTGTCGCGGATCTTGTCGAGGTAGCGCTTCTGCCCGACGGTGCGCGGCCGGATCGCCTTGCCACGGTGGGTCAGCAAGGTCTCGGTGAGGATCAGCGCGGCCTGCTCGTCCGGATGATCCGTGACCATGCGCAGCGTCTGGTCGATCACGGACGTGTCGATCGCCTGACCGCGACCGAGGACGTCGAGGAGCTGGGCAACCGTCTCCTCCATGCGCTCGGCGTCGCCGCGTGGGCCCGAGACGACGAGCTGGTTGCCGCGGACGAAGAGATCTGCCGACGTCGCACGCTGCAGGTGCCGGAGGAGCTTGTCCTTCGGCCCGACCAGATCGATCATGGTCTGGCCACCCGGCACGTTCACGTGCAGCTGGACACGATCGTCATGATCGCTGGGCTCGTCGGACGGGGTCGGGTCATCGGCCGCTACGGCCTCGGTGCTGCCTGCCACGTGTGGTCAACGACTTCCGGATCGGGTTCTGGGATGCCGCGGAGTGTAGCCGGGGGCCCAGAAGCCCGGACGGAGCTACTCGTCGAGCGCGACGGCGACGCCGTCACCGATGAGCCGGTCGCGCAGGTCGTCGGGCTCGAGGGCCAGGACGGCGGCGAGGGTCTGCATGTCGGTCGAGCGGATCGTCAGCATGCGGCCGTTGTAGTCGCCGCGACGCTGCTGGATCGTGGTGACGTAGCGCTCGATGGTCTCGAGGTGGTCGCCGTGGGCGTAGGGCAGACGGGTCAGGTCGATGCGGATGCCACCACCGCGGAGGCTGCGCTGCGCCGGCTGCTCGTCGCGCGACGGCAGGAGCTGCGACATCGGCACGCGGTAGAACTTCGCGAGCGAACGGAGCCGGGCGACGGAGACGGCACGCTCACCACGCTCGTAGGCGCCGACAACGCTGGCCTTGAGGTCGCCGTCGGACGTCTGCTCGACGTCGTGCAGAGAGAGCCCCTGCTGGCGACGCACGTTGCGCAGGCGTCGGCCCAGGTCGAGGGCGTACTCGGAGACGGTCTCCGTGTCGGTGGCGTCGGGACTGGTCATGGGCGTTGACCTCACTCGGGCGACTCCGTTGGCACGGAGAGCGGGCGCTTCGGCACCCTAACAGATCCGCCACCACTCATGGTGTCGAATAGGTCACGATACGACCGAAAAGGCCGACGACGCACGGACCACGACCATCGGCGTCCGATCGGCCACGCTCAGAGATGTGCGAACACCGCACAGCATGCGGCGGCCGCGTGCTCGGTGCGCAGCACGGGCGTGCGGAGGCGCGCAGGTGTGCCCCCGGCGGACGCCAACGTCGTCAGGTCAGCGTCCGACCAACCTCCCTCCGGACCGACCGCCAGCCACAACCTGCCGGTGCCGTGCTCACCCGTGGCACGCCGCCCGACGGTGACGAGGTCCTCGTCCACGTCGTGGTGGGCCACGACGCCGACCTCGCCATCATCCGGCACGAAGGCCGCAAGGTTGACGGCCGGATGGACGATCGGGACCCACGCACGTCGCGACTGGGCGGCTGCGGAGGCCGCGATCTGCTGCCATCGCGTCCGGGCGCGCTGCCGGTCGTGCTCGGACATCTTGCGCGGGCTCCGCTGGCTCATCACGACGGTGAAGGCCATCGCGCCGAGCTCCGTGCAGGCTCGCACGACCTCGTCGACCTTCTTGTTCTTGGCGAGCGCCTGCACGACGTGCACCTCGCGCAACGGACGCGGATGGCGTGCCACCGGCCCGGTGATCCTCACTCCCCGGGCGACCAGCTCGCCGTCCGCGAGCCGTCCCAGTCCGTCGCCGAGCACCAACGGCGCACCCGGTCGCAGCCGCAGGGCGTGCAGCAGATGACGCTGATCCTGGTCGCCGAGCGCGACGTCATGCTCGAGCGCAAGGTCGAAGCGCTCGGCGTCGAGGTGCAGGAGCGGGGTCAGGGACATCAGGTGACGTTCAGCGGAAGGCGCGCTTGAAGCGGGTGAACAGCCCGGAGCCGTGCTCGGGAACGTCCTCGCCGCGCAGCTTCGCGTAGTCGCGAAGCAGCTGCTCCTGCTCATCGTCGAGATCACGGGGCACCGCGACCTTGAGCCGGACGTGGAGGTCACCGGGCGAGCCTCCGCCACGGGCCGGCAGCCCGACGCGCCGAAGGGTCACCACGTCGCCGAACTGGGTTCCCGGCTTGATCGTCACCTCGTGCTCGTCGCCGGTGATCGACGGGACCGTGAGGGTCGCGCCGAGCGCAGCCTGGGAGAACGGGATCGTCAGCTCGCAGACGAGGTCGCGGCCGGACCGCTCGTAGACCTCGTGCGGCGCGACATGGATCTCGACGAACAGGTCGCCGGACGCGGCACCGTGACGCCCTGCCTCGCCGGCTCCGGAGACACGGAGCCGATCGCCCTCCTCGACGCCGGGCTTGATGTCGACGGTGATCGTCTTGCGGTCGTTGTGCCGTCCCTGACCGTGGCAGTCGATGCACGGGTCCGCGACCACGCGGCCCGTGGCCTCGCAGGCGGGACACTCCGCCGCCGTCGCGAGCTGGCCGAACGCCGTCCGAACGATCCGCTGCACCTGGCCGGAGCCGTTGCACTGCTGGCAGGAGACGGCCTGACCTGCGGTCCTGCTCCCGGAGCCACCACATGTCTGGCAGGTCCCGGCGACCTCGACCTCGACGGGATGGCGAACGCCCCGCGCGACCTCCTCGAGCGTGAGGGTGACGGGTACGAGCACGTCGCGGCCCGGACGCTCACGCACCCGCTGGGTCCGCTGCGCTCCCCCGCCCCCGAACGCCTGCCCGAAGAAGGCGTCGAGCACGTCGCCAAGCCCACCGCCACCGCCGCCACCGAAGCCGAACGGGTCGCCGCCGGCGCCGCGCGACTGCGGGGTGCCGTCGTCGCCGAACCGGTCGTAGCGGGCGCGTCGCTGCGGGTCCGACAGCACCTCGCGAGCGCGGTTCAGCTCCTTGAAGAGCTCCTCGTCGCCGTCCGGGGCGTCCGGGTGCAGCTCGCGGGCGCGCTTGCGATAGGCACGCTTGATGTCGTCGGGCGTCGCGTTGCGCTCGACGCCGAGCAGGTCGTACAGGTCAGCCACGGGAAGATCTTCGGTCTGGCGCTCCCGCCGGCCGTGCGGGGCACGGGGCAGGTCAGCGGGACTGGAGGTCGGAGAGTGAGGCCTCGAGATGCTCGGCGACCGAACGAACGGCGGCCACCACCGCGGCGTAGTCCATGCGTGTCGGTCCGAGCACCCCGATCGAGCCGGAGGCGATCGTTCGGTAGCGCTGCGCGACCAGGGAGGTGGACTGCAGCTGCTCGATCTCGTGCTCCCCGCCGATCGTCACGAAGGTGTCGTCGGTGTCGTTGGCGGTGAGCAGCCTCGCCAGTGTGCCGCGCTGCTCGAGGACCTCCAGCACGCTGCCCAGCTGTGGTCCGTCCAGCGCACTCGCGAGCGAGGACTGTCCGCCCACCACGACCTGCCGCTCGACCTCACGCTCGACGCGGTCGAGCTGGCTCGCAACGGCAGCGAGGAGCTGGCGAAGCTCCATCGGGGCGTCCTCGCGAACCCGGAGGGTGATCTCGCTGAGCCGCCGGAGGCGATGTCCGACCACCGCCTCGTTCAGCGCGGTGCGGGTGCGCTCGACGTCGTGCTCGCTCACGAGCGTCGTCAGCTCGAGCAGGTGCTTCTCCACCGCGCCGGTGTCCGCGATGACGAGGAGCAGGACGTCGCCGGGGCCGAGGTGGACCAGCTCGAGGCGCTTGCAGCGCGACGCGTCGATCGCCGGGGCGATGACGAGGGCCGCGAGCTGGGTCAGCTGGCTGAGGACCGTCGAGGTCCGCACGACCAGCTCCTCGACGTCGCGAGGTCGGCCGAGGAGGTCGGCCACGACCGCGCGTCGCTTCGAGTCGACCTCCTCGGAGACGTCGCGGCTCCCGAGCTCGTCGACGAGGTAGCGGTATCCGAGGTCGGTGGGAACCCGCCCTGCGGAGGTGTGTGGCTGGTGGATCAGCCCGGCGTCCTCGAGCGCGGCCATCTCGTTGCGCACCGTGGCGGCG
>CBDTYW010000095.1:0-12374 GCA_965364735.1 uncultured Nitriliruptoria bacterium | reverse complement strand
ACCGGCTCGGCGATCCTCGGTGACGTCATCGAGGTCGCCCGCAACCTGCAGCGCACCGGCCGTGGCGCGATCGAGTCGCGCCACCGCGACATCCCCAAGCGCGACTTCCAGACGCTGCGCACGCAGTACTACCTGCTGCTCGACGTGGCCGACGAGCCCGGCGTCCTGGCCAAGGTCGCGCAGATCTTCGCCGAGCACGACGTGTCGCTGGCCCAGGTCTGGCAGGACGACGGCGACGCCGCGAAGGCTGCTGAGCTCGTGTTGATCACCCATCGTGCGAGGGAGGGCGATCTCGCCGCCACGGTCGGGGCGCTCAACGCGTCCGCGGCCGTGCGCAGCGTCCTCTCCGTGCTGCGCGTCGAGGCGGAGGCCCGGTCATGAGCAACGAACCGACGATGAAGGCGGTCTCGCGTTCGGCGGAGCCGCGCGACGGGCATGACCCGCGCATGACCCACCAGTGGCGTGGGATCATCCACGAGTACCGCGACCGCATGCCGGTCAGCGACGACACGCCGATCATCACGTTGCGCGAGGGTGGCACGCCGCTCATCCACTCGGAGGACCTCTCGGAGCTCACGGGCTGCGAGGTGCACCTGAAGTTCGACGGCGGCAACCCCACCGGGTCCTTCAAGGACCGTGGCATGACGATGGCGATCAGCAAGGCGGTCGAGGCCGGCGCGAAGGCCGTCATCTGCGCATCGACCGGCAACACGTCCGCAGCCGCCGCTGCCTACGCCGGCAAGGCCGGGCTGACCTGCGGCGTCATCGTGCCGAAGGGCAAGATCGCCCTCGGCAAGCTCGCCCAGGCCCTCGTCCACGGGGCGAAGGTCATCCAGATCGACGGCAACTTCGACCAGGCGCTCGACATCTGCCGCACGCTCGACGAGAAGTACCCGATCACCCTGGTCAACTCGACCAACCCGTATCGCATCGACGGTCAGCGCTCCGGGGCCTGGGAGATCTGCGACCAGCTCGGCCGCGCGCCGGACGTGCATGTCATGCCCGTCGGCAACGCCGGCAACATCACCGCCTACTGGCGCGGCTACCGCGAGTACCACGCGGACGGCCTCATCGACCGGCTTCCCGTGATGCGCGGATGGCAGGCCGCCGGCGCTGCCCCGATCGTCGCCGGCCACCCGATCGAGAACCCGCAGACGATCGCGACCGCGATCCGCATCGGCAACCCGGCATCGTGGACGACTGCGGTCGAGGCCGCCGAGCAGTCCGGTGGCTCGATCCGCGCCGTCACCGACCGCGACATCCTCTCCGCCTACCGCCGCCTCGCCCGCAACGGCGTCTTCTGCGAGATGGGCTCCGCCTCCTCGGTCGCCGGCCTGCTGAAGCTGCACGAGGCCGGCGAGCTGCCCAAGGGCTCCACCGTCACCTGCGTCCTGACCGGCCACGGCCTCAAGGATCCGGGCTGGGCCATCACCGGCGCCGGCATGCTGCCGCCCGCGATCCCGAACGACGTCGACGCGGCCGCCGAGCTCCTCGGCCTCACCGATTGACCCACCCCGAACCACCGAGCGATGCCCAAACCTGCACCACGCAGGAAAATCCGTCGCTCGGCGAACGGGGCGCTGCGGCGAGCGATGCCCAAACCTGCACCACGCAGGGAAATGCATCGCTCGGCGGGTTGGGCGGAGGAGCGGGGAGGAGGATGATGATGCAGTTCGATGAGGGTGTGGTGGTGCCGGCGGGGGAGTTCCCCGTCGATGATGCGGGCGTGGCGCCGTTCTTCGCGGCGCTCGGGCTCGACGGGATCATCGACATCCACGTCCATGCGATGCCCGACAGCATCCAGCAGGCCGTGTGGCGGTTCTTCGACGTGCTGGACTCGCCGCCGTGGCCGATCACCTACCGGGCCGACGTCGAGACGCGGCTCGGGTGGTTGCGCGACCTGGGCGTGCTCGGACACACCGCGCTCGCATATCCGCACAAGCCGGGGATGCTCAGCTGGCTCAACACGTTCACGCTGGACCTCGCGGACGCGCATCCGCAGGTCATCCCGACCTTCACGATCTACCCGGAGCCCGGAGTCACCGACGCCGTCGCCGCAGCGCTCGAGCACGGGGGAGCGGTCTGCAAGGTCCATGTCCAGGTCGGCGAGTACCACCTGGCGGACCCCCTGCTCGACGACGCGTGGCGGCTGATGAGCGAGGCCGGGACGGTCGTCGTGAACCACGCGAGCGCCGTCTACGGCGTCGCCGCCGGCGCCGAGTACTGCGGGGGAGCGGTCGTCGACGCGCTCGCGACCCGGTTCCCCGACCTCACCCTCGTGATCGCCCACCTCGGCATGCCGGACGTCGACGGCTCCATGTGGGACGCGATCGCGAAGCACCCGCGGGTCTTCACGGACGTCTCGATGGCGCTGACCGACCCGATCTACGGCAACCCCGGGGAGGAACCGTTCACCGCCGGCAACGCCGACCGGCTCCGCGGCGAGCTCGCGGACAAGCTGGTCTACGGCTCGGACTTCCCGTCGATCCCGCACCACGTCGCGGCCCAGGTCCGCGGTCTCGCGAAGCTCGAGCTCGACCCCGCGGGGCTCCGTGCCATCCTGTTCGAGCGCGCGGCTGGCCTGCTGGCTGAGGCCGGATGGACCGTTCCACCTACGGTGGCCCCTCCATCCAGCTCCTGAGGAACACCCGTGCGTGACCGTCCGCTCGCCGTGCAGGTCCCGGCGACCAGCGCCAACCTCGGGGCGGGCTACGACTGCTTCGGGGCGGCGATCGACCAGCACCTCGTCGTGACCGTGGGGCCGCCGTCCGGTCGTCGTGTGGTCACCGCTGGTGAGGGTGCGGGTGAGGTCCCGACCGACGACACCAACCTCACGTGGGAGTCGTTCGTCCGAGGCTGCGCGGAGCTCGAGGTGGCCGTCCCGGACGTCACGCTGCACGCCGCCAACCAGATCCCGCTCGCGCGGGGAATGGGCTCGTCGTCCGCGGCGATCGTTGCGGGGCTCGTGCTCGCCAAGGAGCTCAGCGGTGTCGCGGTGAGCGTGCAACGTGTGGCGGAGATCGCGAACGGGATCGAGGGGCACCCGGACAACGTGGTGCCGGCGCTCGTCGGTGGGCTCACCGCCAGCGTCATCGACGACGACGGTCGTCTCGTCATCCGCAGGGTCACACCGCACGCCGGGCTCGCACCCGTGGTCTTCGTCCCCACCGAGCGGCAGCTGACCAGCGAGGCGCGCGTCGTCGTGCCCAGCGGGCTGCCCACCAAGGCCGTCTCCGAGCAGGTCGCGCGTGGCGCTCACGCGCTCGGCGGGCTCGCCGGGCTCTGGCCGACCGACGCCGGTGCGGTTGGTGATCGACTGCACGAGCCGCCCCGCTTCGAGGTCATGACCTCGACCGGTGCGCTCGTCGCAGCGCTGCGTGGACGAGGCGTGCACGCCTGGCTCTCCGGGGCCGGCCCCGCGGTCGCGGCCAGCGTCCGGGCTCGTGACGTCGACGCCGACGGGGCGCTCGCGGCGCTGGGCGAGGAATACGGCTTCACGATGATCGCGACCCGGTGGGATCTCTCGGGTGCGCGGACGTGTCCTGCGGACGGGTGTGGGCTGACCTCGCTCGCGCAGTGCGCGGTGTGCCCCCGCGTGCGCGCTGACATGATCGTCGCGCTCGCCTGACGGTCCCGACGTTGCTTCTGTTAGAGTCGCTGGCGATGCTGAGGCTCGTGCGGCACATCGCGCACGTTGGCTGACGCACTCGTGGTCGGGGTCGGGTGGAGCACGCCGCCGTGTCTCACTGCCCGATCGGCGCGCATCCTCGCGGCCACGAGCCATGCCGGGACCACACCTTCGTTGGCCGCTCGACGGCCACACCTGATGACTGCGAGCACACGTGAAGCTCTTCCTCGACACCGCCAACATCGACGAGATCACCGAGATCAACGCCTGGGGCGTGCTCGACGGGGTCACGACGAACCCGACGCTGGCCGCTCGTGAGGGCAAGGACTTCGCGTCGATGATCAAGGAGATCGCGGCCGAGGTGGACGGGCCCGTCTCCGCCGAGGTCCTCTCGCTCGAGACCGACGAGATGGTCGCCGAGGGCCGCGAGCTCGCGAAGATCGCCGACAACGTCGTCATCAAGATCCCGCTGATCCCGGCGGGGCTCGGCGCCGTGGCGCGCCTCAGCGCCGAGGGCATCAAGACCAACGTCACGCTCTGCTTCTCCGCGACGCAGGCCATCCTCGCGGCTCGTGCAGGCGCCACCTACATCAGCCCCTTCCTTGGTCGCTTGGACGACATCGCGAGCGACGGCATGTCGCTGCTCACCGAGATCTGCGACATCTACGACCGCCAGGGCTACGAGACCCAGGTGCTCGCGGCCTCCTTGCGCAGCCCGCAGCACGTGGCGGACTCGGCACGCGCAGGCGCCGACTGCGCGACGCTGCCGGCCAAGACGTTCCGCCAGATGGTCCAGCACCCGCTGACCGACCGTGGACTCGAAGCCTTCCTGGCCGACTGGGCCAGCTACCAGGACGCGCTGCGCTCCAGCTGACCTGGCACCCCGACCTCCGTATCCCTGCTGCCACACCGATCTTGCGTCGACCCGTCGGGTCCGGCCGCGTCGCAGCCTGCACATCGAGATGACATGGACCGCTCAACCTTGGAGCGCAAGCCGCTCGCCGAGCTCCGACAGATCGCCGCAGCCCTCGAGCTGACGGGCTACCAGCGCCTGCGCAAGGCGGAGCTGGTCAGCCGGATCGTCGGGCTCCAGGACGAGTCGCCCAACGGCGCGACCCAGCCGACCCTCGACGACGAGAAGTCCAGCAGCGCGGACGGCGACGGATCCGACGACGCGAGCGACTCCGGCTCTGGCGACGACGGCTCGGATGACGCCGACGACGGCTCCGATGACGCCGACGGGGGTTCCGACGACGACGCCTCCGACGACGACGACGGTTCCGACGACGACGCCTCCGACGACGCCTCCGACGACGACGGTTCCGACGACGACGATGGTTCCGACAGCTCCGACGAGGAGCCGGCATCCCGGGCATCGCAGCGAGGCGACGCCCAGCAGCGCACCCGCCAGCGGGCGCGCCGCGGCGACGAGGAGCCCGCGGATGCGCCGAAGGGCAAGGGGCAGAACGGATCGGGCAAGGCTGACCGTCAGCAGGACGACGACGGCCAGCGCGGCAGCCGACGCAACCGCAACCGCAGCAAGACGACCAACGGCGGCGGCAACGGACAGGACCAGTTCGCCGGACATGAGGTCCGTGAGGGCGTGCTCGACCTGCTTCCCGAGGGCTACGGGTTCCTCCGCACCAACGGCTACCTCGGCAGTCATCGCGACGTCTACGTGAGCCAGTCCTTCGTCCGTCGATTCCAGCTTCGTCGGGGCGACCTGCTCGGCGGGCCGATCCGCCGACACAAGAACAAGAACGACAAGTTCCCGGCGCTCGGTCGCATCGACCAGGTCGAGGGCATCGACGCCGAGACCTGGCAGGACGCGCACCTCGACCGCACGGTCTTCGAGCAGCTGACGCCGATCGCCCCGTCGGAGCGGCTCAAGATCGCCGGCGACGACGCGTCGATCGGCCTGCGCATCGCGGACCTCGCAGCGCCGCTGGGTCGCGGCCAGCGCGCGCTCGTCGTTGGCCCGCCCCGCTCGGGAGCTTCCACGCTCCTGCGTGATCTCGCGGTCTCGATCGAGGCGAACGAGCCGGACGTCCACCTCGTCGTCCTGCTCGTCGCGGAGCGTCACGAGACGATCACCGAGATCAGCCGGGCATCCGATGCCGAGATCGTCTCGAGCGCGTTCGACCAGCCTGCCGAGGAGCACGTGCTCCTCGCTGAGCTCTGCCTCGAGCGTGCGCGCCGTCGCGTCGAGCGTGGTGAGGACGTCGTGGTCGTCGTCGACTCCCTGAGCCGCCTCGCGCGTGCCTACCAGCAGTCAGCGCCAGCTTCGGGGCGCACGCTGCCGGGCGGCGTCGACGCCGGCACCCTCCACCCGATCAAGCGGTTCTTCGGCGCGGCTCGCAACGTCGACGGCGAAGGCTCGCTGACGATCATCGCGTCGGTCGTGGCGGACACCACCTCGGCGGCGGACACCGTCGTGCTCGAAGAGCTGCGCGCCACGGCGAACGCCGAGCTCGTGCTCGACCTGCACCTGGCCCAGCAGCGGATCCTGCCGGCCATCGACGTGCTGGCGTCGGGCACCCGGCAGGACGATGTCCTGCTCGGCGACGACGCCACGGCGGTGGCGGCGCTGCGACGCGACCTCGCAGGTCGTGATGTCGCAGACGGCACGGAGCTGCTGATCGCCAAGCTGAGCGCCACGACGACGGCGAAGCTCCTGACGAAGGTCGCCAAGAGCGGCCTCGGCTGACCGGTCGTTCAGGCGAGCCCGTCGCGGCTGAGCAGGGCACGTGCCTGGCCGACCCAGTCGTCGGTCCGGATCCGCTCCGGGAAGCCGTGCAGCTTGCTGTGCAGCTCGTCGATCTCGGCCTCGCTGAGCGTGGCGATCTGCGCGAACGTCGTGATGCCCTGCATCTGGAGCTTCCGCTGCAGCACCGGACCGACTCCGGAGATCCTGGTCAGGTCGTCGGCGCCGGTGCTCGATCCCGTGATGCGGATCGGGTCGGCCGCGGTGGTGGTGGCGCGCTCGGTCGAGACGTCCGTGACGATGTCGCGCAGGCCCCGCGGCAGCGCTGTCCTCGGCGCGACGTCGAGGTCGTACTCGTGCAGCGGCATCACGTCGTCGTCTGTGCGCTCGTGGGAGACGCTGGACGAGCCGGGACGCCAGGGCGACGACCTCGTCGGATCCTGCGAACGAACGCGAGCCGCTGAGCTGGCCGAGCCCGACGACCCGAGCGAGATCGGGTCCCGGCTCGTCGCGCGGCTGGACCGGTTGACGTGGTCGATGAGCGCGCGGCGCGCCTCCCTGGCGGTCTGCGCGTTGGCGTGGGCCTGCTCCTCGACGTCGTGGCGTGCTCGCTCGGACGACATGAGCTGCGCCTCGAGGTCCAGGACGCGTTCCTCCGCACGGCGCAGGGTCTCGTGTGCGTCGTCGACCTGACCCTCGGCGGCGGCGGCTCGGACCTCGAGGTGGTGCAGCTGGTCGCGGGCGGTTGCGAGCTCGCGCTCGGCCGCGCTGTGTGCCGCGGTGACGGTGGCCAGCTCCGTCCGGGCGCTCTCCCGCTCGTCGGTGAGGACACCGGCGCGCTCCTCCTCGGCGGTCAGGAGCTGCTGCGCCTCGTCGAGCTGGGCGGTGAGCTCGGCCCGGTGGCGGTGCAGGTCGGCGATCTCCGTTCGGAGGCGCTCGCCCTCGGCCGCGATGGCGTCATACTCGCCGTGCAGTCGCTGCAGCTCCTCGAGGGCGGTGTCGCGGTCGTCGAGGGCGCGGTCGAGATCCTCGCTCGCCCGGTCGAGACGAACGGCGAGCTCCTGGGTGGCCTGCTCGGCCTCATCGCGCTCGGCGACGATGGTGGCCAGCGTCTCTCCCAGCTCCGCGCGTACCGCGGCGGTCGCCTCGGCGACCTCCAGCTCGGCGCGGACGCGCTCCTCGTCGATGGCGGTGAGGGCGTCGGCGAGCTCCTGCTCCGCCTGCGTGCGCTCCCGTGTCAGGTCGCGCTGCGCGCGCTGCTGCTCGGCGCGGAGCTCCTGGTCGGCGGCGTTGACCGCCTGACGCAGCTGGGAGTCGGCCTTGGCCCGCTCGTCCTGAAGCGCGCGCTCCAGGACCGCGACGCGCTCTTTGAGCGCCGCGGCGGCGGCTTCGGCGACCTGTTCGTGATCGCCGTGGTCAACCTGCGGGTCGAACGCGGCGACTGCGTCGAGCTCGGCCCGAAGGCGGTGGAGCTCCATCCGCGCCTCGTCACGCTCCGAGGTGAGCTCAGCGATCCTGCCCTGGAGCGCGGCGAGCGCCTCGTGGTGGTCGGTGTCGTCGTCGTGCGACACGGGCACGACGGTGCGGAGGTGGATGACGTCGGCGTCCGGTGTCGCGGTGAGCTCCTGGACGCGGCTCGCGAGCTCCTCACCGTGCTGGGTCAGCTCGACGATCGCCTTGTCGTGCTGCTGCTCGCGCTCCCTGAACGCGGCGGCACGCTCGTTCAGGACGCGACGGTCGAGGTCGATCTCCGCCAGCGCCTGGAGGGCACCCTCGCGCTCGGCGGTGAGGGCGTGCACGCGCTCGCGGGCGTCGTCGCGGTCGCGGCGGGACGTCTCGAGCTCGCGTTCGAGCTTGACGAGCGTGGAGCTCTGCGAAGTACGCGACTCGAGGAGTGCGTCGTACTCGGCCTTGTTGACCTTCGCGCCCCCACGACGCCACATCCAGTTGCCCAGCACCAGCCCGAGGGCCAGCGCGAGGAGGAGCAGGACGAAGATCTCTGCGACGAGATACGGCATTCGTCAGCCTTTCACGCGGGTGACGAACTCGACGCGACGGTTGCGCGCACGGCCGTCGGCCGTCGAGTTCGGGGCGATCGGGACGGACTCGCCCCGTCCGCTGGAGGACAGCCGGGCCGGGTCGACGCCCGCCTGGATGAAGTGGTCGATGAGCGCCTTCGCACGCTGCTCGCTCAGCAGCTGGTTCGTCAGCTCGAGACCGTTCGCGTCGGTGTGCCCGATCGCCTCGACGTCGGGTGTCGGGTAGCGCTGGAGCAGCTGCACGGCCAGCTGGATGATCTGGGCGGACTCCGGGTCCGGGGCCTCCGCGTCGGCCGAGAAGTACCCGGCTTCTCGCAGCGCTTCGGTGATCTGGACGAGGCCGTCGGCAAGGAGGCTCGCCTGCTCGCTGGGCGTGACCGTGCGGATCCGTCGGACATCGGCGGTGATGATGTCGCGTCCGAACCCCGTGCCGACCGCGATCGAGTTCACGCGGGCCGCGAGCGCGTCTGCGGCGTCGTCGCCTGCTGTCCTGGCGCGGACGGCGAGCACGCCACCCGCCAGCTCGACGTGTGCGTCGATGACCAGGTCGTCGACCAGGGCCTGGAGGGTGCGCACGGCTGCCTCGATCTCGTCGGCGGACGAGGCGCCTGCGCGGTTCACATCGACCTCGGCGAGGTTCTCGACCGCGGCGGGTCCGACGAGGGCTGCCGCCGCGCGCTCGAGCTGTTCGCGCTGGCCGTGGCTTGCGACCGTGCCGACGATCGAGACGTGACGCTCAGACGTGAGGACGATGCTGATGTCGGTGCGCGTCTCGTCGACGATGACCGGCGGAGCGTCCTCACCACGGGCCTCGGTCAGCAGGATCCGGACCTTGCGGACCCCCGGCTGGTTGCGCAGCATCTGCGCGAGCGCGTCGCGGTCCTCGACGTCGGAGAAGAGGCGGACCGTCCCGTCACGCCCGCTGAACGACACGCTGTCGACCGGTGCGGATGCTTCGGTCAGCACGGCGAGGGTGCTCTCCGTGAGATCGGCTTCGACGTGTGGCACCGCCCAGGCGGAGCCTGCGGCGAACAGGCCGAGGAAGGCCACGGTGCCGACGACCGACGTGTCCTTCACCTGCCTGCTCCCCGGGTGCGCTGTCCCGGCGCGATGGAGCCGAGCGGTGAGCCCGTCACAGCCAGCGGCCGATTGGACGATTCACCTGCTCCGAGTGTCCGGTGCGGGCTGGCTCTCCGCCACTTCCGGGCCTCCGAACGGCATGTTTGACCTACGTCCGGAGCACATCTTCCCGGCGAGCGCGCGATTCCCACGCTGCGTGACCAGATGTCACCACTTGTGGGTGAGAGTTCACGTTGCGTGGCGGTGACTGGTGGGAGCGCCTGCGGGACTGGCCTACCCTCGCCCGATCGCGGAGGTCCCGCGCGCGCGAGGAGCCGTGGTGTGTGACGTGCTGACCGCCGCGGTCGAGGGGCGTGGACGAGCCGAGGTGCCCCATCCCTACGGGGGACAGGCCGTCATCGAAGGCGTCATGATGCGCGGTCGGACCACGTGGGCCGTGGCGGTGCGCCGGCCCACGCAGGGCATCCACGTCGAGCGTCACGACGTCGGGGACCCGCGTGTCGATCACCCGCTGCTCACCCGTCCGGTGATCCGCGGCGTCCACGCGCTCTTCGACTCGCTCGCGATCGGGGTGCGCGCGCTCGCCATCTCGGCACGCCTCTCGACGTCCGGTGACGACGAGCCTGAGCCGACAGGGCCGTCCGTCGGACGTTCCATGTGGGTGGCCGCGGTGATGTTCATCGCGATGTACATCGTCCTGCCGACGACGCTCGTCGTGCTCGCCGACCGACTGCTGCTCGGCCACGCGCTCGGCGTCGGCGTCGGGTTCCACCTCGTCGAGTCGGTCGTCCGGATCGTCGTGTTCCTGGCCTACCTCTCCGCGATCGGCCTCGTCGGGGACATCCAGCGGATCTTCGAGCTCCACGGTGCGGAGCACCAGACGATCACGGCATGGGAGCAGGGGGAGGTCCTGGAGCCCACCTCGGTCGGCCGCCATCCGACCGTGCACCTGCGGTGCGGCACGAACTTCCTCGTGATCGTCATGCTGCTCGCGACCGTCATCAACACCGCCGTGCTGAGCGTCGTCTCACCGTCGCCCGGTGGGCTGCTCGCGACCCTCGTCTCGCAGGCCGGGCTCCGTGTGCTGCTGCTGCCGGTCATCGCCGGCTTGTCCTACGAGATCCTGCGCCGTGGCGCGCAGCGACCCGACGCGCTCGCCACCCGCATCTTCATGGCTCCCGGCCTGACGCTGCAGCGCGTCACGACCCGACGTCCCGACGACGCGCAGCGCGAGGTTGCGATCCGTGCCCTCGAGGCGGTGGTGCCACCTTCGGACATCGCCGGTCGCGTCGAGCAGGCCGCGCTGCCGAGCCGGCTCACCGTTTCCTCACACGGGAAGGTGCGCTGATGTTCGACCGCATCGAGCAGATCGTCGCGCAGCACGCCGACATCGAGGCTCGGCTCGCTGACCCCGAGGTCGCCAACGACGGCGAGCTCGTGGCGGAGCTCGCACGGCGCCACGCTGAGCTCTCACAGATCGTGGCGACGTTCCACGAGCACGCCGCCGTCGTCGACGACCTCGCCGTGGCCCGGGAGATGGCGGCCGAGGACGATGACGAGGTGGCTGAGGCGACGGCCATGGCCGAGGGGCTGGAGCGCCGACGCGTCGAGCTCGAGGAGCACCTGCAGCTCCTCCTGCTCCCCAAGGACCCGCATGAGCACCGCGACGTCATCGTCGAGGTCCGGGCGGCGGCGGGAGGCGACGAGGCAGGGTTGTTCGCGCAGGAGCTGGTCGACATGTATCGCAGCTACGCGTCGCGCCGCGGCTGGCGGAGCAGCGTGCTGAGCGAGTCGCGACAGGACATCGGTGGCGTCAAGGAGTGCACCTTCGAGGTCTCCGGCGTCGGCGTCTGGGCCGAGCTCAAGCACGAGTCAGGAGTTCATCGCGTCCAGCGCGTGCCCGCGACCGAGTCCCAGGGGCGGATCCACACGTCGACCGCGTCGGTGGCGGTGATGGCCGAGGCGGAAGAGGTCGACGTGCAGATCAACCCCCAGGACCTGCGCGTCGAGGTCTTCCGCTCGTCGGGCCCCGGTGGTCAGTCGGTCAACACGACCGACTCCGCCGTGCGCATCACCCACGTGCCGACCGGCGTCGTCGCGACCTGCCAGGACCAGAAGTCGCAGCACCAGAACCGTGACCGGGCCATGAAGATCCTGCGGTCCCGGCTGTTGCAGGCCGAGCAGGACCGGGTCTCCGAGGAACGCGCCGACGCGCGTCGGGGGCTCATCGGCTCAGGCGACCGGTCCGAGAAGATCCGGACCTACAACTTCCCGCAGACCCGCATCACCGACCACCGCATCGGCCTGACCGTGCACAACCTCGACGGGGTGCTCGGTGGCGATCTCTCCGTCATCGTCGACGCTCTGCGCGCCGAGGAGCGGGCCGCGCAGCTCGCCCAGCTCGCCGAGCAGGCATGACCGGGGACCGACGTCGGCGCGCCGTCGAGGACCGGCTGACGGCAGCGGGGGTCCCGGACGCGGAGTCGAGCGCCCGCTGGCTGCTCGACGACGATCCCGCTCCGGGGCTGCTGGAGGAGCGGGTGACCCGCCGCGCGGCGCGCGAGCCGCTCCAGCTCATCCTCGGCTCGTGGCCCTTCCGTGGGGTCGAGCTGACCCTGAGGCCCGGGGTGTTCATCCCGCGCCCCGAGACCGAGATCGTCGCAGGGGTCGCCGTCGCCGCAGCGCGGGCTGCCTCCGCCTCGGGACGCGACCCGGTCCGGGTGGTCGAGCCGTGCACCGGGAGCGGAGCCATCCTGGCCGCCATCCTCGACGAGGTGCCTGCGGCGCGCGGCATCGCGACCGACGTCTCGGGCGCGGCGGTCGAGCTCGCACGGATCAACCTCGCGGCAGCCGGCGTCGGATCTCGCGCCGAGGTCCTGCGTGGTGATCTGCTCGTCGGTGTGCCGGAGGGCTGGCGGGGCGA
>CBDTYW010000094.1:0-12616 GCA_965364735.1 uncultured Nitriliruptoria bacterium | reverse complement strand
TCTTCGTCTCGCAGCCCGAGCGCTTCGACACGATGGTCACCGAGAACCTCTTCGGGGACATCATCACCGACCTCGGCGCCGCGGTGCAGGGCGGCATCGGTCTCGCCGCGAGCGGCAACCTCGACCCGACGCGGCGCGCCCCGTCGATGTTCGAGCCCGTTCACGGCTCTGCGCCGGACATCGCCGGCACCGACTCCGCCGACCCCACCGCCGCGATCATCTCGCTCGGGATGCTGCTGTCGTTCCTCGGCGAGGACGCGGCTTCGGCACGCATCGACCGGGCCGTCGGCACGTGGTTGGAGGAGCGCGCGTCCGGTGGCGCCGTCGACTCGACGAAGGCGGTCGGTGACCGCCTGGCGGACCTCGTGTCCCGGTGACCCGCCCCGAACACGGCATCGTCACGCGATCCGCATCGCTGCGGGGTCGGGCCATGATGCAGGGGTTCAAGGTCGGGTTCGGCCTGCTGCGTCGTGGCGAGACCATCTCGCCGGACATCTCGGACGATCAGGCGGCGAAGGTCGTGGTCGGGCTCCGTCGTCAGATGGATGGGCTGGCCTCCCGGCAGCGGACGCCCTCGGACGTCACGGTCCGCGCGACCGTCATCGGTGGGGTCGCCTCCGAGCGCGTGACGGCCGCGGGTGCTGACCCGGACCGGACCGTCCTGCATCTGCACGGCGGCGCCTACATCATGTGCTCGCCGGCAACCCACCGCGGGATGGCGATCACGCTGTCACGGGCAGCGCGGGCAGAGGTGGTCGTGCCGGACTACCGGCTCGCGCCGGAGCACCCCTTCCCAGCAGCGCTCGACGACGCTCGGGCCGTCTATGAGGCCCTGCTCGACGAGGTGGGTGCGGAGAACATCGCGGTCTCGGGCGACTCGGCCGGTGGCGGCTTGGCGCTCGCGCTCCTCCTCGATCTGCGAGACCGCGGCATCGCGCTGCCGGCCTGCGCGGCGGTCATGTCCCCGTGGACCGACCTCACCGGCTCGGGCGACTCCATCATCACGCGCGCCCACCGGGACCCGTGGCTGACGGCCGAGCTCGTCCCGGTTCCCGCGCGGGCCTACGCCGGTGAGACACCGCTCGACGACCCGCTCGTCTCGCCGCTGCACGGCGACCATGCGGGGCTGCCGCCGATGCTGGTCCACGTCGGCTCCGAGGAGATCATCCGCGATGACAGCACCCGCCTCGTCGCGAGCGTCCGCGCCGCGGGCGGCAGCGCTGACCTGACCGAGTTCACCGGCATGTGGCATGTCTTCCAGGCGTTCGGAGCGACGCCGGAAGCGCAGCGCAGCTTCCGCGAGATCGGCGGTTACATCCGTCGTCACACCACGGTTCGCCGAGCAACATGACCGGGCGTCCGTGCCGCTAGCGTCGAGGCTCCACACTTCCAGGTGATCAGGAGATCCCATGGCCTACGTCTACAAGAAGATCGAGCTCGTCGGATCCAGCAAGGACGGCATCGACGACGCTGTCCGGACCGCGATCCGGCGTGCTGGCGAGACGGTCCGCAACCTGGACTGGTTCGAGGTGAAGGAGATCCGCGGCTGGATCTCCGAGGGTGAGGCCCAGCACTTCCAGGTGACGCTGTCGGTCGGATTCCGTCTCGACAGCGGCGACGAGGTGTGACCCGATCCGATGGGCTCAGTCCTCGGTCTGCTCTCCGCTGGCGTCTACGGAGTCGCTGACTACTTCGGCGGGATGTCGGCGAAGCGTGCCCCCGCGCTTGCGGTGGTGTTCGTCTCCCAGCTGATCGGCGTCCCGGTCCTGCTGGCGGTCACGCCGTTCTTCGGCGGCCAGGACATCGGTCGCGCGGTTGCGGTGGGTGCCCTTGCCGGGCTCGCCGGCGGCGGTGGCGTGGTCCTGCTCTACCGGGCGCTGTCGGTCGGCACGATGAGCGTGATCGCCCCGATCACCGGCACGCTCGCGGCAGGGTGGCCAGTCGTCTGGGGGACCGCGATCGGCGGCGAACGGCCGGACCAGCCCGCGCTGGTCGGCATCGGGCTGGTGCTCGTCGCGATCGTCGCGATCTCCGGGGCTGGTGGCACGGAGTCCGCGGCGCCGGGCGTGGCCCCCACGCCGCGTCTGCGTGACCGCTGGCCGACGATGACGGTCGCCGTCGACCGCGCCCGCGACAACCCGTCGGTGCCGCTCGCCATCGCCGCGGGCACCTGCTTCGGCCTCTTCTTCATCGGCCTCGACAGCGCCGGCGACGACCCCGGGATGTGGCCGCTGGTCGGCTCGAGGCTCGGCTCGCTGTCGCTGGTCGGCTCTTTGGCGCTGCTGCGTCCGGGACGACAGCTCTGGGTGCCGCGCTCCACGATCCCGACCGTCGCCGCAGCCGGGATCCTCGACATGACCGCCAACGCGCTGTACGTCGTCGCGGTCGGGCTGGGCGACCTGAGCATCATCGCGACGCTGTCGTCGCTCTACCCGGCGTCGACGATCCTGCTCGCCCGCGTGGTCAACGGCGAGCACATGACGCGTCTGCAGAACGTGGGGCTCGCGGTGGCGGCGGTGGCGGTCGTGCTGATCGCGTGAGTGCGGCGAGGTCGTGTCTCCCTAGACTCGCCAGCCCTCAGCCAAGGACCCCAACGCATGAGTGACGTGCAGCTGCCGAGCGAGAAGCTCGCGGCCGGCCTCGCCGTCTACGACACGACGCTGCGCGATGGCACCCAGCGCCCCGGCATCAACCTGAGCGTCGAGGACAAGCTGGTCATCGCTCGACGGATGGACGAGCTGGGCGTGGACTACATCGAGGGCGGCTGGCCGGGCGCCAACCCGAAGGACACCGAGTTCTTCGCTCGCGCCGCGGCCGGAGAGCTCCAGCTCCGCAACGCCACCCTCACGGCCTTCGGCATGACGCGCATGGCGGGCAACGCCGTGGACCAGGACCCGTTGCTCCAAGGGCTCGTCGATGCCCGGACGGACGTCATCTGCATCGTCGGCAAGTCGTGGGGCTATCACGTCGACGAGGCGCTGGGCATCCCGCGCTCGGAGAACCTCGCGATGGTGACGGAGTCGATCGCGTACCTGCGCGGTCTCGGCAAGCGCGTCTTCTTCGACGCCGAGCACTTCTTCGACGGCTGGAACCGCGACAACGCCTACGCGCGCGAGGTCGTCATCGCCGCCGCCGAGGCCGGAGCCGAGGCGGTGGTCCTGTGCGACACCAACGGCGGCACGATGCCGTGGGACGTCGACGCGATCGTCCGCGAGATCGTCAGCTCCGTGAACGCCGACGTTGGCCTGCACTTCCACGACGACGGCGGCTGCGCGGTCGCCAACACCATGCTCGGCGTGCACGCCGGCGGGGCACAGGTGCAGGGCACCGCCAACGGGCTCGGCGAGCGCTGCGGCAACGCCAACCTCTTCACGATCCTCGCGGACCTCCAGCTCAAGCGCGCCATGCCGCTCGTGCCGCCGGCGTCGCTCGAGCGGATGACCGAGATCGCCAACCATGTCGCAGAGCTCTGCAACGAATCCTCGCCGCGGTCGGCGCCGTACGTCGGCTCCGACGCCTTCGCCCACAAGGCCGGGCTGCACGCGAGCGCGCTCGCCAAGGCGCCCGACATGTACCAGCACATCGATCCCACGGATGTCGGCAACGACCAGCGCATGGTCGTCAGCGAGCTCGCGGGCAAGTCGAACGTCATGCTGAAGGCGCGCGAGTTCGGCGTCGAGCTCGACCGCGACCAGTCCCAGCTCGTCCTCGACGAGGTCAAGCGCCGCGGGGCGCTCGGCTGGACCTACGAGGCCGCGGACGCCAGCTTCGAGCTGCTCACCCGCCGCGTCACGAACCTCCTGCCGACCGAGCACGAGCCGTTCGAGAGCCTCCACTACCGCGTGTCGGTCGGGGGTGGCAACGCGCGCGCCCTGCTCCGCGCGGGCGAGCCGGACCGCGTCTCCGACGACCAGCCGCCGGCCGAGGCGATCATCTCCGTCCTCATCGACGGGGTGAAGCAGCTGGGGGCCGGCGAGGGCAACGGCCCGGTCGACGCGCTCGACCATGCCTTCCGCAACGCCGTCAACGGCACGTGGCCGCAGCTCGACGCGATCCACCTGTCCGACTACAAGGTCCGGATCCTCGAGACGACCTCCGGGACGGACGCCGTCACGCGCGTGCTCGTCACGTCCTCCGACGGCAAGAAGTTCTGGACGACGGTCGGCGTGCACGCGAACGTCGTCGAGGCGTCGTGGCTCGCGTTGAGCGACGCGTACACGCACGCGATCCTGCGCGGTGCCTGGGACTGAGCTCGATCGACGGTCACGAGCGGCGCGAGGCCGTGCGGCCGGAGGGTGCGGAGGCCGCGCGCCCTGTGCATCGTGGCAGGGATCGACGCTCCGGGCGCAGAACCGGAGTGTCAGAGGTCGTGATGTGCGTCACGACCGGGGCCGGGCGACGTCCATCGGGAGATGGGTGCCGCCCCCATGACGAGGATCACCCGTGCGAAGAATCTCTGCACTGCTCGCGACGACCAGCGTGTTGGTCGCGATGTCGCCGGCCGCTGCGCTCGCAGCGCCATCCGTGGCCGCCATCGAGGTGGCCGAGCCGGTCATCACGTCCTGGCTCGACAGCGAGCTCGCCGCGGCGGCGGTCACCGACACCTTCTTGGTCATGGTGCACGGCGAGGGTGATCTCGCGGCCACCGAGTCGCGGATGGCCACGCTCGGCTTCGACCTGGCGCCGCCGCTGCACGCCATCGACGTCGCTGCCGGCATCGGGACACGCGCACAGATCGTCGCGCTGGCCGGATCCGACGGCATCACGCGCATCGAGGGCGACCAGCCCGCCGAGTACTACCTCGACACCTCGCACGTCGCCACGCGCGGCGCCGAGGCCGCCGCCAGCTGGACCGACGCCGCCGGCAACCCGATCGACGGCTCCGGCATCTCGATCGCGATCGTCGACTCCGGCGTCGACGGCACCCACCCGATGTTCACCGACGAGAACGGTGACTCCAAGGTCGTGGTCAACAAGAAGTACGTCTGCCCGATCGTGCTCGTCGGTGACTCCTGCTTCGCGGACGCGCCGACCAACAACACCGACTCCGCGTCGCTCGGCGGCCACGGCACGCACGTCGCCTCGACCGCCGGCGGATACGCCCGGACGACCGAGGACGGACGTTCCGTGGCGGGCGCCGCGACCGGCGCCGACATCGTCGCGATCTCCGGTGGCGCCGTCATCTCGATGTACGCGGCCGGCCAGGCCATGCAGTGGGTCGTGGACCACCACGCAGACCCCTGCGGCGACGGCTCGTGCAACCCGATCAAGGTCGTCAACAACTCGTGGGGGACCTCCGACAACGGCACGCACAACGCCAGCGACTCCACGGCGCTGCTCGCCAAGAAGCTCGTCGACGAGGGTGTCGTGGTCGTTTGGGCCGCCGGCAACGACGGCGGTGACGGCACGACCGCCACGACCAGCAACCGGGGCGCATCCCCGCAGCCGGGCGTGATCATGGTCGCGAACTACGACGACGCCAACTCGGGCGCCCGTGACAACGCGATGGACTCCAGCTCCTCGGCCGGTCAGAACGGCCGGATCGCCAGCTACCCGGACATCATGGCGCCGGGCTCCTCGATCACCGCTGCGTGCCGTCCGGAGCTCGCGATCTGCCGGGGCCTCGACACCGACCCTGACTACGGCACGATCAGCGGCACGTCGATGGCTGCACCGCACATCGCCGGCATCGTCGCCCAGCTCTTCCAGGCCGACCCGACCCTCACCCCCGGCGAGGTCGAGCGCGTCCTGCTGACCACCGCCTACAAGTCCGCCTTCGGCGACGCCTTCGACGAGCAGGACACCCGCTTCCCGGGTACCGGCACGACGTCGTGGGACAAGGGCCACGGCCTCGTCAACGTCGTCGCGGCGCTCGAGTCGATCCTCGGCGACGGCGAGACGCCCGACGACGTCTGCACGACCGGCCCGCTCCTCACCGACCCCGCTGACGACGCGGGCATCATCCTCGCAGCCGGTGGCGGCATCATCCCGGCCCCGTCGCTCGACATCATCGAGGCAGACCTCGCCACCGACCCGGCCACCGGTGACGTCCTCGTGACGGTGCAGGTCACCGACCTCTCCGACACCCCGCCCCCTGGCTCGGTCGGTGAGTGGTTCGACATCCAGTTCTCGGTGCAGGGCAAGTCGATCGGGATCATCGCCCAGCGCAACGTGGTGGACGGCGAGTCCTTCGACCTCGCCGACTGGTCCGACGGCCGCACCCGCACCACGGTGGCGCTCGACGGAACGTTCGACGACGCCACCAGCACCATCCGGATCACCCTGCACGCCAGCGCACTCGTGGACGCCGGGCTGGGCGCTCTGCTCGCCGACGGGGACGTGTTCAGCGCCTACGTGATCACCTCCCGCCGCGACGTCGGTGGATTCGTCCCGGACGCCGACTTCGCGTCGACGATCTGCACCTATGCCCTCGGCCAGGAGCACACGACCCCGGTCGTGACAATCGCAGACGCCGAGGTCGCCGAGGGCGACGACGGCACCACCACGGCGCTGCTGACCCTGACGCTCGACGAGCCGGCCACCGCGACCTCCACGGTCGAGGTGACCGTCTCCGGTGGCACGGCGACGCTCGGCACCGACGCGGACGACCCGTCCGCCACGGTCACGTTCGCCGAGGGTGAGTTCGTGGCGACGCTGCCGATCACCGTCCACGGTGACACCGAGGTCGAGGACGACGAGACGATCGAGGTGCTTCTGGGCGCCGCGAGCGGCATCGACGTCGGCACGCCCGGGATGGCGACGCTCACGATCCTCGACGACGACGTCGCCGGGCTCGCGATCGACGACATCTCGATGGACGAGGGCAACACCAACTCCACGATCTCGTTCCGCGTCCACCTCGACCGGGCCTCGAACCTCGAGACCACGTTCACCGCGACGACTGAGGAAGTCACCGCGACCGCGGGCGACGACTTCACGGCCGTCACCGTGCAGGGGTTCATCCCGGCCGGTGAGACCGAGACGACGGTCACCGTCGACATCGTCGGCGACCTCGTCGAGGAGAACGACGAGGTGTTCCTGGTGCTCCTGTCCGACGTCACCGGCTCCGGCGTGGCCGACGGCATGGCCTACGCCGAGCTCCTCGACGACGATGCGCTGCCGGACCTCGGCGACGATTGCGACGACGACAACGACGACGGCGACGACGGGGACCCCGACGACACCGGCAACGGGAAGTGCCCGAAGGACAAGGACGATGACGACGACGACCCGTCCGACGACGACTCGGACGACGACTCGGACGGCTCGGACGACTGACGCCTGACGGCACGAGCAATCCACGAGCGGGCCCGCGATAGATTCGCGGGCCCACTCGTCGTCTCCACGGGAACCTCCATGCCCCGCATCGTCCGCTTCGCTGCAAGCGACGGAACACCCAAGTACGGCGTCATCGACGGCGCTGACGTTCGCGTCATCGCCCCGCACCCCTTCGCGCCGAACTCGACGACCGGAGAGGTCGTCCCGATCGCCGGGCTGCGTCTGCTGGCGCCGGTGATCCCGACGAAGGTCGTCTGCGTCGGCAGCAACTACCTCGACCACGTGAAGGAGGTCGGCGGCGAGGTGCCGAAGGAGCCGCTGCTCTTCCTGAAGCCGTCGTCCGCCGTCATCGGACCCGGAGAGCCGATCCTGCTGCCCACCGACCTCTCCGACGAGGTCCACCACGAGGCGGAGCTCGCCATCGTCATCGGGGCGCTGCTCCAGCGCGTCACCCCCCAGGAGGCGCTCAAGGGGATCTTCGGCTTCACCTGCGCCAACGACGTCACCGCCCGCGACCTCCAGCGCGCCGAGCCGCAGTGGACGCGCGGGAAGGGCTTCGACTCGTTCCTGCCGCTCGGCCCGGCGATCTCCACCGACATCGACCCGCGCAACGTGCAGATCCGGTGCCTCGTCGACGGCGAGGTTCGCCAGGACGGCAGCACCTCGGACATGGTCTTCGACGTCGCCACGCTCGTGTCCTACATCAGCCAGGTCATGACGCTGCTGCCGTCCGACATCATCCTGACCGGCACGCCCGCGGGCGTCGGGCCGCTGCTCCCGGGCCAGACCGTCCGCGTCGAGATCGCCGGGATCGGGGCGCTGGAGAACCCGGTCCTCGACCGCATGCGCCCCGCGGCCACCGAGGAGTCCTCATGAGCACCGTCCCGAACGTCCTCGCCGGCCGCTACGCCAGCGACGACATGGTCGCCATCTGGGCGCCTGAGGCGAAGGTCCGCCTCGAGCGCGAGTTCTGGATCGCCGTCATGCGCGGCCAGGCCGATCTCGGCATCGACATCCCCGCCGCGAGCATCGCGGACTACGAGCGCGTCGTGGCGGACGTCGACCTCGCCTCGATCGCCGCGCGCGAAGCCGTCACGCGCCACGACGTCAAGGCCCGCATCGAGGAGTTCAACGCCCTCGCCGGGCACGAGCACATCCACAAGGGCATGACCTCGCGCGACCTCACGGAGAACGTCGAGCAGCTCCAGATCCGCCGCTCGCTCGAGCTCGTCCGCGACCGCATCGTCACCAGCCTGGTGCTCCTCGCGGAGCGCGCCACCGAGCACCGCGACACCGTCATGGCGGGCCGCAGCCACAACGTCGCAGCTCAGGCGACGACGCTCGGCAAGCGCTTCGCGAACGCCGGCGAGGAGCTCACGCAGGCGCTGCACCGCGTCGAGGACCTGCTCGCGCGCTACCCGTTGCGTGGGCTCAAGGGCCCGGTCGGGACCCAGCAGGACCTCCTGGACCTCCTCGAGGGAGACCGCGCCAAGCTGGCTGAGCTCGAGGGTCGCGTCGCCGACCACCTCGGCTTCACGGCCTCGCTGAACAGCGTCGGACAGGTCTACCCGCGCTCCCTGGACCTCGACGTCGTCAGCGCGCTCGTCCAGGTGGCGTCCGGTCCGGCGAACCTCGCACGGACGCTGCGGCTCATGGCCGGTCAGGAGCTCGTGACCGAGGGCTTCAAGGAGGGACAGGTCGGATCGTCGGCGATGCCGCACAAGATGAACGCCCGTTCCTGCGAGCGCGTCAACGGGTTCTCGGTGATCCTGCGCGGTCACCTCACGATGGTCGCCGGGCTGACCGGGGACCAGTGGAACGAGGGCGACGTGTCGTGCTCCGTCGTTCGGCGCGTCGCGCTTCCTGACGCCTTCCTCGCCATCGACGGGCTGTTCGAGACGTTCCTGACGGTCCTGCTCGAATGCGGTGCCTACCCGGTGGTGATCGCGGCGGAGCTGGCTCGCTACCTGCCATTCCTCGCGACGACGAAGCTCCTCATGGCCTCGGTCAAGGCTGGCGTCGGACGCGAGACCGCGCACGAGGTCATCAAGACGCATGCCGTCGCGGTGGCGCTCGAGATGCGCGAGGCAGGGCGGCGCGAGAACGACCTGCTCGCGCGCCTCGCGGCCGATGAGCGGTTGCCGCTCGACCGGACCGCCCTTGACCGGCTCCTCTCCGAACCACAAGCGTTCACCGGCGCCGCCGGCGACCAGGTCGACAGGTTCGTCGCCTCGGTCGCCGCGCTCGCCGCGCTGCACCCGGAGGCGGCCGTGCGCCGCCCCGGCGAGATCCTCTGACGCTCCACTCCCGGCAGGTTGTTCCCGTGGCCATCCTTCGACGTTCTGTCTTCGCCACCTTGCTCGGCGTGCCTGCCACGCTCGGCATGCTGATCGGTGGCGAGATCTTCATCGCCGCGAACGGCGACTACCTCCCGGGCGACCCGGGCTTCCTCGTCGACGCGGTGGTCACCGTCGCGGGCGACGTGGTGCGTCCGGTCGTCGATGATCACGGGGCGGTCCGCGTCGCGGTCCTCGGTGACTCGCTCGTCGCAGGGGTTGGCGCTGACGGGCAGGAGGGCACCCTCCCGGTCCTCGTCGCGGAGCGCGTCGCCAAGGAGCTCAAGCGCGACGTCCACGTGACGGGCTTCGGCGTCTCGGGAGCGCGGGTCGCGGATGTGCTCGCCGAGCAGGTCGACCTCCTCGACGGGGGGAGCTGGGACGCGGTGCTCCTGGTGATCGGTGGGAACGACACGACCCACGCGACCGGGCCGGGCTCCTTCACGACGTCGCTCACGAGCGTCATCGAGGAGATCGGCTCTGTGACGGGCGATGCTCCGGTCGTGCTTGCGGGCATCCCCCGGTTCGTCGGGGTGGGAGCGCTGCTCCCGCCGCTGCGCCACATCGCCGACCAGTACGGGCTGCTCCTCGCAGGGCGTCAGGAGCGGGTCGCGGCCGCGACGGGAGCGGCGTTCGCAGACATCGGCAGGCTCGCGAGCCCCCGGTTCCGCGGCGTCCCCGAGGCGATGAGCGTGGACCTGTTCCACCCGTCGCCGATCGGGTACGGGTTCTGGGCCGACACGATCGCACCCGTGGTCGCTGGTCGCGTTGGGTCATGAACCTTGACTGAGCGTTGCGCCGGTCGGATCAGCGCGCAGCCCTGAGCCGCAACCCCCTCATCGCGAGCAGTTGATCGTCTGACCGGCCTTCGGGTCCTACGTTCGTGGGAAACGTGCCAGGGGATCACGATGCGTCGGCAAGCTCTGCAGGTGATGGTCTCGGTACTGGCCGCGACGATGTTGACCGCGGTCGGCATCGCGCCAGCCGGCGCCGCGATGGTGCTGCCCCCGGCGTTCTCGTCGGCCGTGGTCCTCGACGGGCTGGTCGTCCCGACGGCCGTCGACTTCGCGGCTGACGGCCGGATCTTCGTCACCGAGAAGCGCGGCATCGTGAAGGTCTTCGACTCGCTCGAGGATCCGACCGGCGAGACCTTCATCGACCTCCGCGACGAGGTCCACAACCACGGTGACCGCGGGATGCTCGGCCTCGCGACTGCGGAGGACTTCGACACCGAGCCGTGGCTCTACCTGTCCTACGCACGTGATGCGGAGATCGGCGGCATCGCCCCGCTGCACGGGCTCGGCAACGACTACGACGCCTGCCCCAACGGCACCACGACGGGGTGCATCGGCTCGGGACGGGTCATCCGCGTCTGGGCCGCCACGAACACCGCCGGAGCCCAGGAGACGCTGCTCGACGGCTGGTGCATGCAGTTCCCCCACCATGCCCTCGGTGACCTCGCGTTCGACGCGAGCGGTGCGCTGCTCGTGTCGGCGGGTGACGGCTCGAGCGGCAGCTTCGTCGACTACGGACAGCGCGACAACATCTGCGGGGACCCGGACCAGCCGGCGGGCACCCCGCTCACGGCGCCCACGGCCGAGGGCGGACAGGCCCGCTCGCAGGACCGACGGACCTCCGGTGACCCGCTGGACTGGCACGGGACGCTCCTGCGGGTCGACCGCGCCACGGGGCTCGCCGCACCCGGTAACCCGCTCATGGGCGATCCCGACCCGGCTGCCCGGCGGGTCGTCGCCGAAGGCTGGCGCAACCCCTTCCGGATGACGATCGATGCGCTGACCGGCGAGGTCTACGTCGGCAACGTGGGTGGCGCGGGCTACGAGGAGATCGACCGGATCCCCTCGTTGACGGACGCGGACATCGAGAACTCGGGATGGCCGTGCTACGAGGGCGACGGCACCACGCAGAACACCTTCTGGCTGGGCACCGACATCTGTCAGGACCTGCTGGACGATCCGAGCCTCGTGTTCCCGTGGTTCGCCTATCCGCGCGACGTCCCGATCGTGCCGGGGGAGGACTGCGAGAACCAGGGCAACGCGTTGGCTGGTGTCGCGGTCAACCGGGTCGGCTTCGGCGGTCCCGCCTACGACGGCGCGCTCTTCTTCACCGACTACACCCGCGGATGCATCTGGTGGGCGCCGGCTGAGGCCGGGGTCCCCGACCCGACGCAGATCGCGCTCTTCGCGTCCGGCGTGCCACCGCTCGTTGAGCTCGAGTTCGGCCCGGCCGGCGATCTGTACGGCGTGGACATCGTCAACGGCTCGATCGTGCGGATCAGCGACGGCGACGGGGCACCCGAGCCGCCGGTCGCCGCCATGACGACCGACGTCGCCGGAGGCGCGGTTCCGCTCGACGTCAGCTTCGACGGAACAGCGTCCAGCGACCCGAACGGGGACCCGCTCACGTTCGCCTGGGACCTCGACGGCGACGGCACGGTCGACGCGACGACCCCGACCGCGGCGTGGACCTATGGCTCCGAGGGCACGTTCATCGCGTCGCTCGTCGTCAGCGATGGCACCGGCCGCAGCGACACCGTGACCACGACGATCGTCGCGGGCGACGTCCCGCCGTCGGTCGTGGTCGACCGGCCCCGCGAGACGGCCCGGTTCCGCGTCGGCCAGGACGCCAGCATCCGCGCCACCGCGACGGACGCCGAGGACGGTGCCCTGCCGGACAGCGCGTACGACTGGGAGGTCATGATGCATCACTGCATCCCGGCCGTTGGCTGCCACGTCCATCCGATCGACTCAGCGACCGGGCAGCGCACCATCGTCGTCGAGATGCCTGACCACGAGTACCCGAGCTTCGTCGAGGCCCTGGTCACGGTCACCGACTCGTCCGGCCAGACCGCGACGGCCACCGGGAGCGTCGAGTACGCCACCGTCGACGTGGAGGTCGTGAGTGACCCACCCGGCGCGGAGGTCCTCGTCGGCTCGACCGCGGAGACGACGCCGTTCGTCCGACAGGTCGCCCGCAACGCCACG